>CP119311.1:4291145-4597655 GCA_029202545.1 Candidatus Pseudobacter hemicellulosilyticus | reverse complement strand
TATAGTAGTGAAGTGATTGCGCATAGGCTTTTCCCAGCCAACGGTCCCCGTTTCCCACCTGGCATCCGCCAGGGACAGCCGGTCGCCCGTGGCCAGCGCCGGTTCCAGCTCCGCTACCGGCTGGAGAATAGAACGCAGGATTTGCAGCTTAAGGTCTTTGTCGGGGCCGGGCTTTTCTTTTGACAGCCGGTTGTGCAACACCTGAACATCCACAAACGCATCCATATTCTGCTGGACGGCTTTGGAGACGCCGTCACTGCCCACCATAAAAAATTTCCAGTCTGTATGCGAAAATCCATTGGGGTATAAGGAAACGATCCCTAACAGGTGAACGCCATGCTGTAATTTACCCAGGCGGAAGGTCAGGTTCCTGCCGGTGTCCAGCGGGTGAAGGGTGCTTTGCTGGAAATATTCATTGAGATCCGCCGTACGGTGAATCGTATAACAGGCATAGGGCCAGTCGCCCTCCGGCAGACTGGTTCTGATCACCACGCCGCTGTCGTTCTTTTCATGGCTTAACCAGTGGTAGGCAGGTTGGGGAACAAGATCCAGTTCTTTGGAAGATTGGGTAAATACGGGGTGACTGAGCAGTTGCAGGATGCCGGCGGCAGAGATCACAGCACTTTGTTGACCACGCCAGCGATAGTCCCTGAAATGCCGGCTGCCGAACTGGCCCATCAGGGATATTTCAGCAGTACGCAGTTCGGAAGCATTGCCAAAATCATGGGGCAGTCCAAACATATGGCCCATTTCATGGGCAATGCCGCCAATGAACCAGCTGTTGAATTCCGCCACGGTGCATTCTCTCAGCGCATTGGCATGATTGTATTTCATGCGTTGCACCGTATCCGTCAGCAACTGTGCATCCAGCACCTGGCAATCGACCGCAAAGCAGATCCCCCGCTGGCCATTCCCGGTACCATAATAGGGGGAATGCAGTATATAGGTATTATTCCCTTCTTTGTAGCTGAAGCCGGCGAGTACCAGCACATGATCCCGGGTCAGGTCAATCTTACCGGCTGTTTTCCGGCCTATCTCTGTTTCCATGACCTTACCGGAATTCTCATTGTAGTCCCTGGAAGGCAGATCGCCCCGGACAAAATGGATGGTATATTGATCGTCCGATCTTTCAAAAGGCACCCCTTCACAAGGGATACCGTATTGCCGGAACGCTTCCCCATAAAACCTGCTGATATCATCCAGTATCCTGGTCAGGCGCCCTTCCCAGTTGGGCAGGGGATCCATATCATTGCCATGGAAGTACACTACTTTGACCTGTTTCCGGTTGGACGCCTGGCCCGCATGATAGGCTTTGACAAATTCACCGGCGGATCTTACTACATTTTTAGTGGATGGACCAGCCAGCGTGGGTTCTTGCGCAAAATTAATACTGACCAGAAAAAAAAGAGAAATAGAGAGTATAAAGGATCTCATGGAAGAAGGTTTGGTGGCGCTGCCCCTGGAATAGTGCATTCCGGGAACAGGTTTCAGGATTGTTCAGGCAGCTTTTACTGCCGGCCGCATATTACAGAATTGTTTTCTTCCGGGTATTTTATCACCCTATTTTAAGAAATCCTTATAAATTCTGATCTTGCCGGCATCGGCCAGCTGCGCTACTTGTTTGCCTGCTCAAATTGATAGTATTTACGCCACATTTACTGATCCCGCGGACATTTTCCTTACACCCTACCGGTGAGGAAGATCGCCCTTTCCCGGCGCCGGACAAAGCTGTTACGGATCAGGCGTCCAAAGGCGGATCATACTTCTACAAACTCCTCCCCTTTTTCTCAATTTTTTTGAGCCCAGACAAACATATCTTTGGTTTGCGTATTATTTCTGTCTGATTATGAAAATAAAACGTTTCACCATCGCCATACACGCCCTGATCTGGGTATTGTTGCTGGTTATCCCCTATGCCTCCACCGACCAGATCTTTGATGCCCTGGACCCAGCCTCCAACAAAAAATACCTGCTGCTATGCCTGGCCCTGAGCAGTGTCCTGATCATCATCTTTTACTTTAATTATTATATCCTTATCCCCCGGTACCTGCTACCTAAAAAATACTGGCATTATTTCTCTTTCCTGCTGCTGGCCATCATTACGGTGTTTGTACTTTCCGGTATCATCTTCTTTTTCTCCGCCTATACCCCCGGCAGCCTCCCGGAAACGGATCCCATTATTGAAAAAATAATCCCGGTCATTATTGTCAACGCCCTGTTGTTATGGCTGCTGTCCATTATCTCCTCCATTTTATGGACCATCTACAACAGGCTGAAACAAACTGAAAGCGAAAAGCTGTCGGCCCAGATAGCCTCCCTAAAATCCCAGATTAACCCGCATTTCCTGTTCAATACCCTCAACAATATCTACGCTACCGCTATCGACACTTCTCCCAAGGCTGCCGATATGGTAGATAAACTATCGGAAATGATGCGCTACACCATGAAGGACACACAGCAGGATTATGTATTCCTGGAAGATGAGATAAACTATATCAGCAATTATATAGAACTGCAGAAGGTCCGTCTGGACAGGCGTGTCAGGCTGGAATACAATTGCCCGGAAAATATCCCGGCCCTGCGTATTGCGCCCATGCTGCTGGTACCCTTTATTGAGAACGCCTTCAAACACGGTGTCAATTCCGAACAGAAAAGCCATATCAAAATTGATATCAGCATCAACAAATCGGAATTCCAGCTAAGCGTAGCCAATAACAAAGTGAATGTCCAGCAGGATACCTCTGAAAGAAGCGGGTTGGGCATTATCAATACCAAGCGGCGGCTGGACCTGATCTATCCCTCCAACCATTTACTGGTCATCAATGAATCCGGAAAGGATTTTTTTGTTTCTTTGTATATCAACCTGCAATGATCAACGCTATTGCCATAGATGATGAACCACTGGCGCTAAAAGTGATCCAATCGCTCTGCGACAAAAGCGACAGCATCCACCTGGAAAAAACATTCACCCAACCCAGCGAAGCGCTCAAACATTTAAGGAAATTCCCGGCCGACCTGATCTTTTGCGATATCCATATGCCTGCCATGACCGGCATCAGCCTGGTAAAGGCATTGCAGCAGAAAACCATGGTGATCTTTACCACGGCCTTCAGTGAATACGCAGCCGTCAGTTATGAACTGAACGCCATTGATTATTTACTGAAGCCCATCAACCAGAAACGTTTCACCCAGGCTATTACCAAGGCCCGGGAATACTTTGACTATATCAATAAAAAAGACCAGGAACCGGATAAGAACCTGTTTATCCGGGCCGATTTCAGCCTGGTAAAGATCCCGCTGGCCGATATCCTTTACATTGAAGGACTGGCGGATTACCTCAAGATCCATATCAAAGACCGGAAAACGATCATTGCCCGCATGCCCATGAAAGACATGATGGAAAAGCTTCAATCTGACGACTTCATCCGGGTACACCGCAGTTTTATCCTGCCCTTCAGCAAGATTGAAGCCGTAAGGGGCAACACCATTTTTATTGGTGATAAAGAATTTCCTGTTGGACGAACCTATGCGGATGATTTTTTCAATCGCTTCTCTTCTTAACAATCCGCTAACAGCCCTGCTGCACACGCCTTTTGCATTCTTCGCATAACTCTTTCCCTTCTTCTCATAAATTTTCAGGAGGCTTTTTTTGAACCCACATTTGTATCGTGGTCATTCCAATGATCCACGAATGCAAACCGCTCTTCACAAACCAAATAATCCAATGCACGATTATGCGTAAGAAAGAAATTGTAATAAGCCTGCTTCTCCTGTTCAGTACAGCCCTGTCGCTGGCGCAATCAAAATACACCGTCAGCGGCACGGTCAAACAAAGATCCTCCGGAGAATCGCTTATAGGGGTCAGCGTGGTCATTGTGGAAAAGCCCAGCGTAGGTATCATCACCAATGAGTATGGCTTTTATTCTCTTTCCCTGCCTAAAGGCAACTATACCCTGCGCTTCTCCTATGTGGGCTATAAACAGGAGCTGGTCCCTGTCAGGCTGGATTCCAATATCAGCATCAGTATCCAGCTGACGGACGAAAGCAGCCTGCAGGAAGTGGTGGTAAGCGCCAGGAGGGATAACGACAATATCACCAAGGCCAGCATGGGGACCGAAGTGCTGAACATGAAAACAGCGGCCAAAATACCCGTGGTCTTTGGAGAGAAGGACCTGGTCAAGACCCTCCAGCTGATGCCTGGCATTAAATCCAACGGGGAAGGCACTAACGGCTTTTCTGTCCGGGGCGGCGCCACCGACCAGAACCTGATCCTGCTGGATGAGGCCCCGGTCTATAATGCCTCCCACCTGCTGGGTATTTTCAGCACGTTCAACAGTGATGCCATCAAGGACGCTACTATCATCAAAGGCAATAGCCCGGCGCAGTTTGGCGGTCGCCTCTCCTCCGTACTGGACGTGAAGATGAAAGAAGGCAATAACCAGGATTACCAGGTAAGTGGTGGCATCGGGCTGATCAGCAGCAGGCTGACCGTGGAAGGTCCTATCCAAAAGGACCGGTCCTCCTTTATTATATCCGGCCGGCGGACCTATGCCGACCTCTTCGCCAGGCTGGCTGATGATTTCAAAGATGTCAAACTCTACTTTTACGACCTGAACGTGAAAGCCAACCTGGCCATCAACAGCAAGAACAAACTATATTTCTCCGGTTATTTTGGTAAGGATGAATTAGGGGTTTCCCAGATGTTCGGGAGCGACTGGGGGAATACTACCGCCACCCTTCGCTGGAACAGCATCCTGACCAGCAAACTGTTCTCCAACACCTCTCTCATCTACAGCAACTACGATTTCAATGTTGGCTTCAAGAGCGACAACAGCGAAACCAATTTCAATTCGCATATCCGGGATATGAACCTCAAGCAGGATTTTACCTGGTATTTCAGTTCCAGGAATACCATACGCTTTGGCTTTAACGCCATACACCATACCATTACGCCTACAAAAGCAGGCGGAACGGATATTGTAAGCACCAAAAAGAGCCGCAAAGGCATGGAAAACGCCGTATATATCAGCGATTCCTACAAGCTGTCTGACAATATCAATATTGACCATGGACTGCGGTTCTCTTTCTACAATGTGCTGGGCGGGGACACCTACAATGTTTACAAAAACAACCAGCTGGTGGAATCCATTGCCTTAGCGGCAGGAAAGACCGGTAAGACCTACACCAATTTTGAACCAAGGCTATCGGTGAATTACCGGCTGAACAATATCTCCAGCGTAAAACTGGGCTATGCCCGCAATACCCAGAACCTGCACCTGATGAGCAATTCCACCGGTGGCAGCCCCACGGATCAGTGGATAGGCAACAGTTATAATATTAAACCGGAAGTGGCCAACCAGGTAAGTATCGGTTATAGCAGGCTTATAGACAACAATGCATTTGAGCTGAATGCAGAAGCTTATTACAAGACCATGCAGCACCAGATAGATTACCGGGACGGCGCCGAGATCAACAACGTACCCGATATTGAAAGTGAACTGCTCTTTGGTAAAGGCAGGGCCTACGGCCTGGAGCTCCTGCTGAAAAAGAAAAAGGGAAAGCTCACCGGCTGGGTTGGCTACACTCTCTCCAAAACCGAACGAAAAATTGATGGCATCAACAATAACCAATGGTATAATGCCAAACAGGACCGCACGCATGACCTGTCCATTGTAGGCGTATACACCCTCAATCCCAGGTGGACCCTTTCCGGCACCTTTGTCTACAGCACCGGCAATGCCGTCACCTTCCCCACAGGCAAATATGTATTGAACGATATGGTCATGTACCAGTACAGCAACCGGAATGCCGACAGGATGCCCGCCACCCACCGGCTGGATTTCAGCGCCACTTATGAAAGGCCCGCCCGGCGGAGATTCCAAAGCTCCTGGAGTTTTGGCCTGTATAATGTATACGGCCGTCAGAATCCGTTCAGCATCACTTTTAAAGAGAATGTAAACGACCCACAGAAAATTGATGCCGTACAGACCTCGCTTTTCCAATGGGTACCCAGTGTAACCTACAACTTCAAATTCTAAATAAGTACCATGAAATATATTATCAGCCTCTTATCCCTTGGGTTCCTGCTGGTCAGCTGCGAAAAAACAGTGGACCTGAAATACAAAAGCAATCAATCCGCCCTCATCATAGAAGGCAATATCACCAATGAAGCGGGGCCTTATACCGTAAAGATCACCCGGTCTATCCCTTTAAGGGAAAAAGGGAGCTATCCAACCGTAGACAATGCCGAAGTAAGCATCAGTGACAATGAGGGCCACAGTGAAACCCTTACCCCGCAAGGGAATGGAGTGTACCATACCAGCACTATCGCCGGCGTTGAAGGCAGGACCTATACCCTGACCGTCAAAACCGATAACCAGACCTACACCGCCCAAAGCACCATGCCGCAGCGGGTGCCCTTTGATTCCGTCAAAATTGAGCCCATCGTATTTGCCGGTGAAACAGAGTACAACCTGATCCCCGTGTATACTGACCCCATTGCCAGGGGCAACAATTACCGGCTGGTATTGTCCGTCAACAATAAACTGGTCAACCAGCATTTTGTTCAGAAAGATGAGGTGAAGAATGGCGTGGTCAATACCCAGCGACTGGAAGTCAATGACGACGACCTGGAGTTGAAAATTGGGGACGGGATCAGCATACAGCTGCAATGCATTGATAAAAATGTGGCCCTGTATTACACCACGCTGATGCTGATCGGCGACAGCGGCCCCGGTGGCGGCACTACCCCCAATAACCCGCCGAACAATATTTCCAATGGCGCCCTGGGCGTATTTTCAGCACATACAACAGAAACCCGGAGTACCACAATTCAGTAGTTTGGATTCGGGCAGTTTTACCAAGCCAGCTGCCCAACTCACCGGCAGACTGGCCTCAAAAATGGAGAGCCCGCTTTTATGGCGGGCTCTCTTATTTATTGTTGTGCATTTTCGGCTGGCCATTCCCGGCTTTTTTCCGGAAAATAGCAGGTGGTAAAAGAATATCTTTTCATTTTGAAAAGACCAGGGAGTCGTTCTAAATTATCTTAGCCATCACAAGGTCGCAGCGATCCGATAAGGTCCCGCTGACCTCAATAGTTTCCACATCCCAATCACCCATCCAAACATACAGCAGCTCATTCACCATCTCCCTGAGTTCCGGCAGATCTGCATCCTGGACGGGTATCAGATCCGGTTCTTCCACCGGAACAAAGACCAGCAGGTCAATGTCAGCGATGATAGCCTGGGCCTTTTCAAACAATGATTGAATATTTCTTTCCGGTTCACTAGCATGGAGATAGGCTAAAATATCTATGACACACCGGTCAAAGATCACATTGTCCCCGGCCCTGACAACCTGCCTGGCTGAATAGTGAAATTGTTTAATAAAGTCTTCAGCGCCGGGAGTTGCTGAAAATTCATACCCTGCAGCTTCCAGCTCATGATAAGGCTCCATCTCCAGGGTATAACCGGGGAGCCGATCCAGTAATTCTTCCGCCAGGGTAGTTTTACCAACCCGATGCGCACCGATAATTGCTATCCTCATGGGACCACAAGGTAAAATTAATCAGCGTTAAACGCAATGGCTGTTATGTCTTCAACCTGGCTCCTGCTTCCCAATATTCAGGTACAGGGTAAACAGTACTGTGCGGGCAACCCGGATAGCCGCACAGTACTGTTGATGGTTACCTATTTCATGAGATGGATATTGGTCATCCCACCGTCTGCAAGGATCTCCGTTCCAACCATAAAAGCAGAATCTTCAGAAGCCAGGAAAACCGCGGCCTTGCCCATATCAGCGGGCAGCCCCATTCTGCCAACAGGGATGTAGTTTATCCAGGCCTGCTTAAGCTGTCCCACCTGCTCCTTCGGAACCGCCTTATCAAATACAGGCGTATCAATGGAGCCGGGCGACAACGCATTGACCCTGATCTTCCTTTCCAGCAGATCGAGCGATAATCCTTTAGCCAGGGATATAATAGCAGCTTTAGCCGCTGAATAGATCGTCATTCCAGGTGCTGCACGGTGTGCTGCGCTGGAACCGATAAGAATGACGGTGGCCCCATCGTTCAGGTAGGGAAGCGCCTTTTGCACGGTAAAGTAGGCACTTTTCAGATTCAGGTCCATATACCCGTCGTAGTTGTCTTCCGTGACGTCAGCAATGGCTGCCATGGGGCTGCCATCTACAATGCCGCCGGCATTGACCACCAGGATATCGATCTTGCCAAACCTGTCAAAACTGTCTTTGAAGATCCGTTCCAGGTCCTCCATCTTTGTCACGTCAGCTTTGATACCTGTAAAACCGGCCCCAAGCTCCCTGACCGACTGGTCAATAGTTGCCTGGTTCCTTCCTGTAATAGCGCCTGCGGCGCCCTCGTTCCTGAAGGCTTCTGCAATACCAAATCCAATACCACTGTTGCCTCCCGTGATTACGGCTACTTTGTTTTTTAGCTTGCTCATTTCTTTATTATTTGTTTCTTCCCTGCAAAGCTATACCAGTTGGATATATTTCAGTAACTTTGTTACTAAAAGTAACAGTAACCTGGAGGTAACAAAGTAACATATGGAGTGCAAACGGGAATTCCAAACGGATCGAAAAAAGGAAATGATGGCTATCCATGACGCCATGGACGTACTGAGCGGGAAATGGAAGATCTATGTCATTTCCTCTATTTGCCATTATAACAAAAGGAGATTTTCCGACATCCTGAATGACGTAGTCGGTATTTCAAACAAAATGCTGAGCAAAGAATTGAAGGAGCTGGAAATAAACCAACTGGTGAAAAGAACAGTTTTAGACACTCACCCGGTAACCGTTCAGTATGAGCTGACCAAACATGGCAAAACCTTACAGACCATCATCCTCAACCTGACAGAATGGGGAATAGAACACCGGAAGAAAATTACCGGAAAGGGGTAAGCTGCTTATCAGCTTTGCTATGGGAACAACCATTGCGTGATGGGGAGCTTTTGCATCCCGCTTTTACCCTACTTTGTTACAGAACGGGAGCCGCTGTACAATTCATATTCCAGCAGGCGGCAGTCAATGGTGCTGGTATAAAATTCTATCCGCCTGGTGGCTTTAAGGCCGATCTTCTTGGCCAGTTCCATATTTCCGGTGAAGACATACCCAAAATAGCCGCCGCAATTTTGCTTCATAAAATCGCCGATACGGGCATACGTCTTTTCCAGCTCCGCAATCTCCCCCAGCCTTTCCCCGTATTCCGGGTTCACGTAAAAGACACCGGGTACATCGGGTGGTACTTCTGAAGCGGCAAAATCACATACATCAAAATCTATCAGGTTGGCCACACCGGCGGCCACTGCATTCTTACGGGCGTTCTCAATGGCCCTGGCGCTGTAATCCGTAGCAATGATCCGCAGCCCCGGCACTTCTTTGATCTGCTCTTCCAGCCGGGCGTCTTCCTGGAAGTATACCTGCTCGTCATAGCCCTGCAGGTGCATAAAAGCATAGTTGGTCCGGAACAGGCCTGGCCGGCGGTTGGTGGCAATCATGGCAGCTTCAATGGCAATAGTGCCGGAGCCGCACATAGGGTTTACAAAAGGGCTCAGCCTGTCCCAGCGGGAAGCATAGATAGTGGCGGCTGCCAAAGATTCCAGCATGGGCGCCTGACCGGGTATTTTGCGGTAGCCATGGCGGGCCAGGGAATCCCCTGAAGTATCTATAAACACTTCAGCCTGCTCATTTTTCCAGAACAAATGGACCACGGCGCCGGTCAATGCAGCACCGGTGGAGGGGCGTGTCCCTCTTTTATCGCGCAGCCGGTCAATGATAGCATCCTTCACCCGCAGGTTAGCGAACATGCTGTTATTGATGCTGTCGTTGCTGACATTACTGGTAATGGAGAAATAACCGCCATCGGGCAGGATATCCTCCCAGGGATAGTGCAGCAGGTTGTTGTAGACCTCATCAGCATTCCGCGCCGTAAAGGCTTGCAGGCTGTACAATACCTGGCTGGCGCAACGGAGGTTGAGATTAAGCCGGATACAGTCGTTCACCGTTGCCTTTAGCTTTACGCCGGTAACAAAGGTTTCTATGGGCTCAAAGCCAAGCTCCCTTACTTCCTGTTCCAGGTAAAGCATGGTCCGCTTATGGCAGGTTATGGTAACATTCCCCGGGGTGGTATAGATATTCATGCTGCGCAAAAGTAATCCATTTTTTCACTTCCATCTCCGGTGCGACCAAAGCCACCATGCCGGCGCCCGCTGTATACTCTTTTCCAGCATCCGGGCATAGGTCCTGGTGATAGATCCCTCCGTGGTCCCCGCAGCACTTTCGCAAATAACCTGCACATCCATTTCCCAGGTATGGCCGGGCCGGGCAGAAAGCTCCAGATAGGCGACAGCCGCATCTAATCGCCTGGCAAGCTGCTCCGCACCGGCAAACATCCGCGTTTCCTGGTGCAGAAAATCCACTTCAATACCCTTGTTGTTTCCTGGGAACTGATCGGCAACAAACAATAGAAGACTATTATGATCCTTATTATTCAATAATACTTTTAGCGCCTGCCCGGATTTTACCAGCTCCAGCCCATACCTGATCCTCCGCTTACGGACCAGCGTATCGATCCACTGAATACGAATCGGTTTATACAGCGCCTTTACAGGCATACCCGTACATTGCGGCAGCTTATTGAGTACTTCCCAGTTCCCGTAATGTCCCAGTAACAGGATGACAGGTCGTTGGCGCCTGCCCAACTCCTTTATGATCTGCAGGGCAGACAGGTGGACCACCAGCTTTGTCAATGACGGGAAACAGGTTTCCCAGACTATCCTGGAAAGATTGCGGTAAAAAGCCTCCGCACAGGCATTGATCTCATTATAGGAATAACCGGGAAAAGACCTGGACAGATTCTGGATACAGACACCTGACCGGTACCTGCATACCTTTCCTAAAATATAACTTAACATAGGTAGTATCGCTTAAAACTTTACCTGCACCCCAGCCGAAGCATAACCGGCTGCCCGGAAATGATACCCTTCTTCCTGGAAAATACTTTTTAATTTCCTATCCATCATCTTTGCCGGACGGGTGGCGCTAAGACCAACAGTAAGAGGAACCATTATATGTTTTCCGATCTTTATTTCCGGCCTGAATCCTGTCACCAGGTATTGATGAGAGAATATTTTATCCTCCCCGGTTTGTTCCAGCAGGGCCATTTGCCCGTTCATTTCTGCCACAAAACTTACAGAGAGGTTTTTATGTGCAATATAGCTTACCGAAACTTCCAATCCTTTCATTACTTCCACTTTAACAGCATATTTGCTGGTTGTTTTCCAGTCCAGGTAAAAGGCCGGGAATAACATGGGGAAACCAAAAGAGTTGTTTAAGGCAAGTCCGGCGCCTATATCCAGGTTAGGCTTCAGGTGATAAATAAAAATAGTTCCGGCGCTTCCAAGAACATTTTTCAATTTCATGTCAGACAACCTGGCGCCCGGCATATAAATACCGCCACCAACAGCAGCCAGCACAGACCAATGCTCATTCAAAGGTCTTTTATGAACTACACCAACGCTGACATTCATGATCTCGTCAATCACCAGCGGCTCGGTAAAATTCCTATTATTGAGCTTTGCATAAGCGCCACCCATACTTATTGCCCACATGGTTGGCTGTTTTTTCTCATTCAATTTTACTGACAATGGAATAGTAACAGCAGCCTGATGCACCATGGCCGATCCTTTACTATCCCCTACCCTTTCACTCCTGTCGTCTTCAGTCCGGCGATAGCCCGATCTCCCGATAAATTCTGTTTTATAACTCAGCTGAGCGTTTACAGCTGCACAATGTATTATCGTAATTGCAACAAACACCCATTTCTTCAACCCAACTTTTATAAGCATATCATGTAAGATTTATTCCCAAAGTTTTCATTTTGCGCCATCCCGGGGAAATGTTTTTGACGAACCATGGCGCAGCCTTTGACGAATGATCATAGATTTCTCAGACCTATCCGTTAATTTTACCAGGCCCAAAAGGTGATTGTAAACAAATGGGAACATGGGATCTGCAACAGGAAAACAGCCAGTAAGATCAAGGTTCAAAACAACTCCGTCATCAATAAAAAGCCAGATATGCGGACAAGATTAATGCGCAGCATAAAGGACAACTACACTATCCTTGCCTGCTGGGTAGTACTGTTCTTTGCCTTATGGCTTCAGCTCATACCGGAAACAGGTTCACTGACCGAAGCCACTTTATTCCCTTTACTGACCCTCCTTTCAGTTTCTCCCATCACCACTTACCTCAGTGAAACGCTATTGCAAAAAGCCATCAGGAGAAAAGCGGTCATCACCTTTATCCTTCAATTCCTGGCCTGCTCCATTTTAGTGGGAATAGTACGATTTATCTATTTGTATTTTTTTGCCTGGTTAGAGCAAAAAGGCGTTTTCCCCCAGTCGGCATATTTTACAATAAATGCTCCGGTCTATTATTTCTTTGTACTGCTGCCTTCCGGCGTTGCCATCAACCTATGCATCTGTGGCGTCCGTTTCTTCCAGGAAAACATAAAACTGAAAAAAGCGCTGGTAGAATATCAATTGCGTACGCTTCAGCACCAGGTCACCCCGCATTTCATGTTCAATGTGTTGAACCATATCCATGTCCTGATGCAAACGGATGTGGCATTAGCTTCCGATCTGCTTATAAAATATGCAGACATTTTACGTTACCAGCTGTATAACGGCGATAAACAACAGGTTACACTGGAACAGGACGTTCAATTCCTGAAAGATTTTATAGCTGTTGAAGAGATCCGTTGGGATGGGAAAATTAAGGTTTCCTGCTCCTGGCATTTAGCCGATCCTGCCATGGAAATACCTGCTTTGCTTTTTATTACCTTGATCGAAAATGCCTTTAAACATGTCTCAAGATCTGATTTTGAAAAGGGCTATATCTATATCAATTTTGAACAAACCAACAGGACGATCTGCTTTCATGTAGAAAACTCAAAATCTATCTTACCTTTAAGAAAAAGAAATACAGGCGGCGTTGGGCTGAAAAATATAAAGGAACGACTGGACATACTGTACTTCGGGAATTATGAGCTATCCGTTGAGGAAACAGACCGCATTTATCAAACTAAACTTGTTATACAGTTATAACAATGGCAGAACTGATACCAAAACCAGTACCCGCTTCCAGGATCAGGTGCCTGGTAGTTGACGATGAGTCTATCGCCATAAAGGGGATTGTCAATTATATTGATAAGCTGGACTTCCTGGAAACTGCCGCCTGCTGTTCCTCTGCATTGGAAGCGGCGGAGATCCTTAAAAAGAGGGACATTGACCTGATGTTCCTGGATATCAATATGCCTCATCTTTCCGGGCTGGAGTTCCTGGAAGCACTGGAAAAACCTCCATTAACAATTATAACAACAGCCTATTCCGAATATGCGCTTGAAGGATTCAGGCTGCAGGTAGTGGATTACCTGCTGAAGCCTATCGCTTTCCAACGCTTTTTCCAGGCCGTATCCAAGGCGCAGACCATGTTCCGATCACAACTGATCCTGGGAGATGGAGATGAGGGAGCCATCCCTGATATGTATGTCCGACAGGGTGATGCTTTCCTGCGCATTGACTGGCAGGACATCCTTTATGCAGAGGGCATGCAGAACTATGTAAAATTACATTTCAGGGATAAGATCCTGACCATCCACCAGACAATGGCTTCCCTGGAAGAAATACTGCCTAAAAACCATTTTTTCAGGATACACCGTTCCTACCTCATCAATATAGCCCATATCCACAAAATTTCCGGCGGAGAGGTGATCATCAACGGTAGCAACCTACCCATCGCAAAACCCAAACGCCAGGACCTGTTAAATGCCGTAGTGTATAAGAACCTGATAAGCAAGTAGGTTCCGGGTAAATAATTGAATTTATCCCCTTGTAGCCCCATTCCACTTACCATACCGTGAAAACACCATAAAATGCAGGTTGAAAAACGGAAAAAGTCAGGTATGCGTCTTTGTATATTGGCGTAAATTAATTGAGTGTATGAAATTCCCTGATCTAACCAAGCTGATCTTAGATGATTCTTACTGGTTTATTGCAGGTTTGTTCTTATTTTATTTACTCAGTGTAGTCAAAGTCTATATTTTAGCTCGTATTCAAGCCAATGTCCTGAATGCCATCACGAGTGCGAATAAACCCTTCGCTGGTTTTTTCAGCAGTTTTTTCTATTCCTTACTAACTGAGAAAAACCTGCATCAATTAACATTTTCCTTTCTCATAAAATACGATAAAAAAAACTGGCCTGAAATACAAAACAAACTGATCAATAACAGGCTAAAACTACTAACCACCATTACAACATTCCTGAAACCATTCCTTGCCTTCGCTTTAATCTTCTGTGTTATCAGGACCTGGATAAACACACATTTTCTATATGATCCATTACAGATTTCACTCGGAGAAATTCAAAAAAAATTATCCTTTATTCATTCTTTTTCCTGGGCAGGACCAGTTATTAAATACAAAGCTACATGGCTTTTCATTTTGAGTGCTGTCACCATATGCTTTCTAAGCTTAAAAAAAGGTGAGTTATTTCAGAGAAATCTTAGAAAATATTATTCCTACGGTTTTTCACTTTTATCTATCATTCTAAATGTATCATTCTTCACTGCCGGTGTTGCCGGCTCAATTTCAAGAGAGCATTTAAAACTTACTTCACTGGAGGTCTCTATAGTTGAGATACATAATAAAATATACACTTATGCTGCAGAAACAATTGCGACACCATTAATTGAGCGTTATTTTGAAGAAGCTCAGAAATTTTATGATGCTGAAGCGAAAGAGTTTGAAAAAAGCGCCAGCTTGTCTAACGTTGAATCCTATGATTCATCGCTTGTCATTGCTTATTGGCAAGAAATTATGCATCAACTCGCAGATTATACATTGGAATATGACATAGACGTCTCAACCCTTACTCCTTTTCCACCTGGCGACAAGATCTATCTTACAGACCCCTTGCTACCAGTTCCCCGGCAATCATCACCTGACGCTACTTATAAAACAGCTGCAGACTGTGGTCTTGAAATAGATGCAGGTATTGAAACAGTTCAATTTCCGAAGGGCACCAGGCCACCAGCTACGGCGATAGACGAATATTATGATCAGCGAATTTTCAAAACAGCCCCTGCACCTGATTATGATGCCTATATCGGTAATAAAGAGGAATGGAATATGAAAAGGGGGACAGATATTTTAGCAGACATTAAAGTCGTGAGGGATAAGGCGGTTGCTGGCAAGGAACCTGCCTCGAAAAAAGTACAGATATTAGGATTGCTATTTTCATTAACAATGGAATTGAGCCTGGACAAGTTCTTTGAAATGGCTTCTTTAAAATCCCAGAAGTTTCTACAAAAAATAACATCATTCTTTCTGGAAACAGGAAATAAAGACTGCTTTGTAAAGCAAACCATAAAGCTTATCAGTCTTGCCAGCAGTGGTTTTAAGAAAAAAGGGGCAGCCATCTTCTGTAAACAGGAAATACTGAGCGAAAAGGAAAAAGCTGCCGTACGCCTAAAATGGAAACTATGGCTCAGCCATCAAAAAATAACTTTGGCCAAAAGACACCGAGAATTATTGGCAGAGAGAAAGAGGAAATTCGAGGAAGAAGCCCAAATTAATAAACTACATCAACATTATGCCCGACTGGAACAGGAGATCATCAGAGAAATTCAATTAAAACCATTAGGCATCCCCACTGGATATGCCAGTCAAATATCAAACTACCTGAATGAAAGAATGAATTCAACGGCCTGGATAAAAGCTATAGCCAAAATGAAAGCTAATGGAATATATAAAGAAGACCAGCCTATAGAACAAAATATTGAAAGCTCGCTTGCTGGAGTCCAACCGATTACAGCAATATTGACCAAACGGCAACTCCAGCATTATTTTATACCTGCTAAACCCACTGGCAGCATGGAAAAATATGGCAGTTTACTCAGAAATAATTACACCCTTATTTCCGAATATCAGTCAATAGCTTCAATCGCCAAAGCTGTTTTCAAGCGGGACAAAATGGAAATAAAGCAATTCAAATCTATATTTACAGAAATTTGCTGGTGCTGCGGATTGCCGCTATCATTTCCCGTTTGTGGTTGCAGCCTATAAATTCCTTTAGCTTTGTCGCTGTTTCAAGTAGCACTATATTGGGATGAGGATGTATTATCTAAAATATTTACTCATCTCCTCAAACTTCTCCATCAGCTTATCCACTAGTTCTGATTTCCTGATAAAGTATTTAGCACCTTTAGCTTTTGTACCTTCCTTTAACGACACATTAAACCGCAGTTTTTTCCTGCCATTTACTGATATTGACGTGGAATTAGCTTGATAATCTTTAGAAGGGATCAATAACAATCTATCTTCTACCTCCAAAGTGGAAGGGTTAAATGCAACGCCCACAATGTAAAAGCTATTATGTACAGCAAAAGTGTTTTCACCTACATCAATCAGGATACTGCCCTTTTTAATAGCATTGAATCTCGACTTCACCTGTATAAAAATAGGATAAAAGAACCCATTTTGCATTACTACAAGATCAATACCCCGATTATCTACCACAGGTTTGTAAACATTCAGCAAGCCCTGACCATATAGCAAGATCAGCTCTTTAATACGATCCTCCACTATATTCCCTTTTGCACCTGAAGAAAGACCTGATAAATCAATAATATTTTGTTCTACACCTTCCTCTTCCTGGAAAATCATTTCCTGCTGAGCAACAGAAATTTTTACTTTTGATCGCGTAAGTTCTATATCGAGCAATGTTCCTGGCTGAACGTTAAACTGCTTATACCAGGAGGTTAACCCAAAGATCCTTTTATGGTCTGCATTATAATTCAATTCAGCCGGCTTACTTTTACCTTCCAGCCATACAGGTACTTTTGTAGTAACTGCGGGCATAAATTCCTGCCCATGGGCTGGTATATATAAAAAGCCTGACTTACTTTCTACACCGATTATCTTACGCTGATATTTTATTGAATCCCTCAGTTATGATGAATTTGACAGTGGAATAGATCTGCACCTGCCCCAAATACTGCTATCCCCCCCCACAAATCACAAGATAAATATATTCAGCATAGCTATATAATAAAAAGACCATCATTGCTGATGGTCTCCTTTCGTGAGCCATAGGGTACAGACTGTACACTTTTTTGTGTTTATTTCACAGAGATCAGGTTATCCAAAAAATAGTACCGGATCAGGTTGGTGTAGTACTTATCGCCCAGTCCATGATCCTTTCCGGGAAGCACCATCATATCAAAGCGCTTGTTATGCTTAATAAGCGCATCCACCAGCCGCAACGTTTGTGCGGGATGGACGTTGCGGTCTTCATCACCGGTGATCAGGAATAATTTCCCCTTCAGCCGAGATGCTAATTCCACAGTGGTCGGTATCCTGCTTTCGAAACCTTTATCCGTCTGCTTTATCCCGTGATAGGTTTCTCCCCACCACTGGGTGTAGATATTGCTGTCGAAGTTCCCGGAAGCCGCCACAGCAACCTGGTAAAAATCGGGATGGGTAAGAATGGCTGTGGCGCTCATGAATCCGCCCCCGGAATGCCCGTAAATGCCTATCCTCTTCAGATCTATATAAGCACGTCTGGCAGCCAGCTGCTCAATAATGAATTTATCATCAGCCAATGCATAGTCACGCAGGTTGCCATAGCCAAAGCAATAGAAATCCCGTCCCCTGTAAGGTCCGCTGCCACGATAAGCCACATTGATCACTACAGCCCCCAGCTGGGCAAGGGACTGGTTGTAATTATCATCAATCGTGAATTTCCGGGGCAACTGATCATCCTGCGGCCCGGGATACACATTACTGATCAGCGGGTATTTGCGGGTAGTATCCAGGTTGAACGGCGTATAGAGCAGGCCGTAGAGGTCTGTGCTGCCATCGGCGGCTTTGACTTTTAGGCGTTCAGGAAGCTTCCAGCCGGTCTTCAGCAAGGCTGAAATATCGCCTTCACCCAGTTTCATCACCAGTTTACCTTTCCAGTTGCGCAGTTCATGCACAGGAGGCATGTCCATCCGCGACCAGGTATCCACAAAATAGCGCTTGTCGGGAGAAGCAATCATATCATGATCGCCATCGCCCGGCGTCAGCAAAGTAAGATCAGACCCATCAAAATTCACCCGGGCATACATCCGGTACGTGGGATCAACAGCAGGATCCATACCATACACTTCCATGATCAGGGAACGGCCCGCAGTGTCAATGGAGAAAATATCCCCGCTGACAAATTTACCATTGCCCAGCATGGCCTTCTCTTTGCCATTCCTGTCGTAAAGATAATAGTTGCCGTATCCGGTCCTTTCTGACCACCAGAGAATATCATCACCGTTATTCAGGATCCTGCAATTAAACAGCTGATCGTTGAAGTGCGGCGCGCAGTTTTCAGTAAGAATCTCTGTAATACTATCATTGGTAATATCCAGCCGGCACAGATCCATCTGGCTGTTGGTGCGACTTCTACGAAGAAAGTAAACATACCGCTCATCCTGCCCGGTTGCACCCGCAAACAGGTTTGTTCTCCCGTTAACAATGGTAGACTGAAGAATGATCTTCTGATCAGGATATTTGGCAATATCCAGTCTGCGGGCTGTTTGCGCAGCAGCGTCAAAGACCGTCAGCTCATATTGGACCACGTCCTTATCCCCCGGCATGGGGAACTTATACGTATAGGCCGTGGGCCGGGGCTGGGCAAGACTGTTGATGATGGTCATCTCCCCCACTTTGCGCTTGTCTTCCCGAAGCGCAATGAACTTATGCGACTTTTTCATCCAATAAACAGCCGGCGCCGATCTTTTATCGTCCGTAGCTGCAGCATTGGAGGAAACATAGGAATAGTAAGGTTCGCCGTCAAAGGTCAGCCGGTAAGCAACAGTATCCTCTTTCCGCTGACAGTATACATCATGCCGGTAACCGTACACGTACCAGTTGCTGTCAGAAGAATACTTTCTTGAATAGTCTGTGGGTGTATACACTATCCCTTTGGGAGCAGTTTTTGTAGCCCCTTTTTTTGCCGGTTTAGCTACAGGCAGGGTATACACGATTTTCTTTCCGCGAACCGGATCCACCAGGTAATAAACGGTTTTACCGTTCTCCACCAGGCTATAATAAAAACTGGAACTATTGTTCAGCCAGTGCGGGCTGATAGATCCATTGATAAGCAATGAACTCAGATTTTCTCCTGAATATTTCTCTGCCAGTTCTATTCCTCCCGAAGGTTGGGCAAAAAGCCTGCCTGCCGCCATGCAGCAGCAGAGCAGGACTGTTATGCAGTTCTTCATCCTGATTCTTTAAGATCTTGGGTTCAGCTATTAGTTCACCTTTTCAAAATGATAGCGGAGCGGCATTGTTTTCATAACCGGAACATCACCAAACAGGGTATACATTGCATAGGTTTCTGTCAGGAAATCCACAGGCTCAAAATCACGGATGGTTACTTCCAGGATATCTTTTCCACTTTCTTTAAAAGTGCGGAAGCCAACTTCAGCCAAACGCTCTTTTACTGTTGTAGCAGAAAAGGCCACATTCGCTTTTGCCTTCACCAATACGATCTTCACTACCGGGGGACGAATGCCGCCGGCTTCCTGAAGTCTTTCATCTATTTCCCCTACATACGTCAATTCGCTGTTGCGGAAATAATTTTTGAGAACGCCCTGCATATTCACCTGTAAGCCGGTTTCAGCAAAGATCAGCTGATCAGCCTCAGTATTGTTCTTAGGCATAAGCGTAAGATCATCGCCCATCCCGCTCATGCCTTCTATCCACCAATCCAGGTTAGTGAACGCTTTATATTTCCAGGTACCCACCAGCTGGGTATACAGGGGACCAAAAATCATCACTTTTGTTTTTTCATAGTTGCCTGCAACAAAATGGCTGTTAACAGCACCAAGCTTCAATTCAATGACATCTTTACCAGCTTCCTGTTTCAGGTATTTCAGCTTAATGGTTCCGGACGACTTCCCTACCGGGATCACCACTTCCTTGGCGCCCTCAAAAGAAAAGTGTGTCCCCTCCGTTGCTGTAGAACCAGCGCCCAATTCTATGGGGATACGAAGTTCCTTCTCTGCTGTATAATTACCGGAAATTGTCTTCAGCTGCAGGGTCACCTCAGCTGTTTCTGTCATGGTATTGGTCTGTGCTGCAAAAGAATAGATGAGCACGCTGCCATCTTCAATACCCACTACTACAGAAGAGATGGTCCCTCTTTGCGCATTGGGCGGAATAGTACCCAGGTCAATCCTGATATTTTTATCCCTGCCAAAGCTATTTTTGGTTTTAATGGTAATGGTGGCTTTATTGGTACCAGCCACAATGGTGGCAGCTTCAGCAGACACAGTATAGTCGGTGCCTTTTACGGCAGATCCGCTCAATACCACAGGAACGGTGATGTTTTCTGTAGCGGTACGACTGGCCACAATATTGATAGCCACTTCACCGGATAAAGGGATGCCGGCAGTCTCCTGCTCAAAAGAAATGACCAGGGGCTCAACTTTATCGTCTTTACTGCAGGCTGTTAATAATAACGATCCTACAAGAAAAGTCAGCATTAGTTTTGTCCATTGACCAGCAGTTTTTTTCAGATACTTAATGTACATGTTTTCCAGGTTTAGAAAAATAAATAAAAAGTTTATAAAATACTGTTGTATTCGTCGCGTCGTTCGTCAATAACAGCCCTTTCGTCTGGTGTCATAAAGCTGGCAGGTGGTAGCACATATTCCCTCAGGACGCTTTTATTAGCGGGAACCAGCTCATCGGATTTTGAACATCCGTTTGAAAATAAAGCGCCTGCAAACAACACACTGATGAGGATATACTTTCTCATGATCCAATGTTTTAATAGTTAATAGCTGTAACCAGGATTTTGCACCAATCCGCTGATCAGTTCAACATCTACCCTTGGCAAAGGATAGGTATACAAATATTTTTCTGTCACGAACTTTCTGCCATCGCTGGCTACCCAGAATTCAGGACAGCCATTGCGTTTCAGTTCAAACCAACGGTCTCCTTCTGCAAAAAACTCTTTTCTCCGCTCGTTAAGGACCGCCTGCATCAGCGGTGTCAGGCCTTTGCCTTCGGCATCCGTTTTTATAAGGTCGGAGCTGTTTACAGGAGGCAACGTATTAACAGTATAGCCAGCATCGCCACTGATCCTTTTACTGCGAAGTAGATTGAGGTACAGCAGCGCCTGGTCATTATCCCCTTTATGGGCATATGCCTCAGCCAGCATCAGGCACATTTCATCTGTACGGACACAGGCCATAAGGTTCTTGGTTGATTCACGGATGCGGGTAAAAAAGAGCCCTTTACGGATATCCCGGTCCCCTTCTGTGAACAGGTCTGCAAATTCTTTGGCCACCGGGCGTGCTTTTACAATCTGCATGGCGCTGGTATAACTCAGCGTGCTGCTCTGATCGGTAAGACGGAACGAACGCAGCAGCATATTTCCCTTCATCTCATTGGTAGCCTGGATCATATTGGTATAAGCAGCTCCCTCAGGAAGCGGAAAATCCTTCAGCAATTCATCAGCATAGATAATTGCCTTGTCCCAATCCTTTGTCCAGAAATACAATCTTGCCAGGTAAGCTTTGGCTACATGATCTGTGTACCGGAAAATATCGGCTTTCACGGCATAGGTTAAAGCTTTTTTAAGATCGCCCTCAATAAAAGCAACGGTTTGCTGGTAAGTACTGCGCAAGGGACGGCCTTCCATGTCAAAATCCGATACCAGCGGCAATCCCGGCTGGCCGGGACTTGTATAAGGCTCACAATACTCCCGCAGCAAATTATAATAGGCAATCCCCCTCATGGCGTAGGCGGTCCCCAGCACATTCTTATCATCACGGGAAACTTCACTATCGAAATTGTTGATGATGATATTGCAGTCGCGGATACGCTGGTAAAAGCGCTCATACCTGGATTGCTGGCTATTGATCTGGGAGCCGGCATATAAGGGCAATGAATTGCCGGCCGGATAAATGGTCAGACTGGCATCCAGGTTATCCGTAAAACACTCCGTATTCAGCACAGTCCCTGAATTGCCGATCATCACATCATCCGATGCATAGTCAATCTCATTCAACCTGGCATGCAGCAGGGCGGCAAATTCTTCTGCAGTTTTAGGGATGGTTTTGCCGTACGGCTTAATATCAAGATAGTTCTTGCAGGAAGCCAGCAACAGGAGCGCCGCAGCAATGAATATGTTTGAAATTCTCATAGTGATTACTTTTAAAATCCAACATTGACACCAACTGAAAGAGAACGGGTGAGCGGATAAACAGCCCCTGGTGTTTCCGGGTCTATTCCGTCATAATTGGTGAAGGTGAACAGGTTGGTCATGGAGAAACTAAAGCCCAGCGATTCCAGTTTCAGGGATTTGATCAGGTTTTCCGGTATTCCATAACTCAGGGTCATTGAGCCCACACGTAAATACGAAACGTTTTTACGCATAATAGCATCTGTCACCGAACTGGAGGTAGGATTGGTCTGGCTCAGGAATAAAGGGGCTGCAAAGTGATCAATCAGTCGTGGATAGGCGCCTGTAATATGACTATCCGGTTTCCACCTGTTTAACCGGTCCCGGCTGACGTTCAGGTGATTCAGGTAAAGATCATAAATGGGCGCCGGGATAGGCTCACGGCTGTCAGTGCCGGTAGTCTGAATGCTGGAATAGGAAGTAACCGGATTGATATTATCAAGTATATAGGCATTTAGAGCATAGTTGCCGCCGATATTCAATGAAAAGTTCTTGTAGGTGAAGGAAGTATTAAAGCCACCGGTTATGGGCGCCTGACCGGTTCCCCGGAAGAACATATAGTTAGCCGGATCACGCAGGTCAGCATTGCTGTTGATAACGGCATCGGGGCGGATCTGGAAAGTATATATCCCGGTCAGAGGATCTATACCTATAACCTTGCCGGAGAAAATAGATCCCAGGGGGTAACCAACCTGGGCGCCCCAGTCGAAATTACGCAGCCCCGATGGGGTGGTAAATTTCATCAGCCTGTTCTCATTGAATGCCATGTTAACAGAAGTAGACCACCTGAAATCCTTTGTTTTCACATTCACGGTGCTGATGGTAAATTCAAGTCCACGGTTGCGCACCTCGGAAGTATTGAAGCTCTGCTGGCTGAAACCGGTAGTGGTAGGCACACGCAGCGCGGTGACAAGGTCGCGGCTTGTCCGGGTATACAGTTCCACAGCACCGCTGATCCTGCTCTGGAACAGGCTGAAATCCAATGCCGCCTTGAGGTCGTTGGTCCTTTCCCAGCGCAGGTTTTTGTTCGGTGCATTTTTAATATAGCCCATGCGGTAGTAATCGTCATCTGTCCTTCTGAACGTGGTATTATAGTCCATGATCAGCTGGGGATACACTGATTTATTAATATTCCCGGTAAAGCCGGTGGACACGCGAAGGGTAAGCGCATTCACTACATGGCTGAGCGGTAGCATAAATGCTTCCTGGTCGATATTCCAGGACAGCCCCGCAGACCAGGTGGGATTAAACTGCTGGTTGCTGCCGAAATTATTGGAGCCATCTGTCCGGGCTGTAAAGCTGGCGATGTATTTTCCTTTATAGGAATAGTCAGCGGCGCCGTAAAAAGAAGCAAAGGCGTCTTCTACAATGCTCTGACCGGAAAGCTGATCCACCATCGCCGCATAGGACAAAATTTTATTGTAATCAACTGGTTGATTGGATGGCGGTACCGGCATGACAGCATTGCCGGTCAGTTCATCATAGCCATACCGCTTGGCAAATAGGGTTTTCCCATTCTGACTACGGATCTCAGAGCCGGCAAGCGCACTGACATAGTGCCCGCCACTGAACCTCTTATCATACTGGAACTGCCCGCGCAACAGGTAACTGCTGATATTGGCCGTGGTCTGTGTGATAGAGCCATAGGTCCTGACAGAAGGATAAGCGTCAAAATACAGCCGGTCTTTAAAGGCAGTATTGGTATACCGGCCATTGATATTATCAGTCCGGTTATCCGTATAAGAAAAGGATCCCAGCCCTACAAACTTCAGCTGGTTGGTAATCCGGTAGGTCATATTACCTGTCAGGGTTCCGGAAAAGTTCTTGCCAATATTGGAAGTCTCATTGATCTCCCGGAACATATTCACTCCATTGGGCGGGGTATAGATATCAAAGCCCCCGCCGTTCACCTCTTTCAGGTTATAGTAGGTTTTGTCTGCGCGATAGGAACCGTCCTCATTGTAGGGCTTCTCATAAGGGTTGGCGAAGTAGGCATACCGGAAAAGATCCTCCGTTACAGATGGACTTTTGGATGTCTGAACGGAAAGATCGGTCAGCAACCCGAGCGAAAGATTCCTGTTAGGCTTCAGTTCAATCTTGGCGCTCACATTATACCGCTCGTAGGATGTTTTTTGCACAAGACCGTTATTGGTGGAGTAACCCATCGATACATAATAGGTATTTGTGTTACTGCCGCCTGAAAGGGACAGGTAATGGTTCTGCGAAATGGAATTGCGGAATAGCTCATTGAACCAGTTGGTAGAAGTGCCGGCGGCCTCTTTCAGGTAGGCATCCTGCTGCTCAACGGTCATGCCCGCAAAATCCCCTTTTCCGGAACGTACCATGCCTACCAGCCCTACTACAGGATAGTAGGAATTGTTATTGTAACCCTGCCGGGAGAAATCATCCCACAGCTGCTGCTCCCAGGCGATCTTTTCCTGGGAATTCATGAGATTGGCATCCCGCTGCGGCTTCAGCGTAATAGAAGTATTATTGGAATAACTGACCCTCATTTTGCCGGCCTCCCCTCTTTTGGTGGTCACTACAATCACCCCTCCTGCCGCTCTTGAACCATAAATGGCCGCTGCAGAAGCATCTTTCAGAACGGTAACAGTAGCAATATCGTTGGGGTTAATTCCTGCAATCCCCCCGGTAAAGATGGTGTTGAAATCTCCCGCCTTGATCTGGCTGGAAGAGATAGAAGGAATATCTTTCTGAAGCGGCACACCATCCACTACCCAGAGTGGTTCAGCATTTCCGGTAATGGTATTGGTCCCCCGGATCCGTATACTGGCCGATTGTCCCGGCCTGCCGGATACAGCCTTCACATTCAATCCTGCCACTTTTCCCTGCAATAGATTATCAATATTGGCCAGCGGTTTACCTTTCAGGTCTTCCCCGGCTATCACTGCAGTAGAACCGGTCACCCGGCGACTGGTGGTCTGCGAATAACCGGAGTTGATCACCACTTCATTCATCGACTGCGCTTCACGGACAAGCGTTAATACAAGCTCCCCTTTAGTATTGCGCCGCCAGCTGGCACGACCGGATACAATAATGATATTCTCTTGTTTGACACGCAGTTCAACGGGCTGGTAGCCAACAGCCGTGATCACCACTACTGTAGTTTCAGCAATAGCACGGAGCGAGAACCTGCCGTCTGCTGTTGCAGAAATGGCGCGGGACGTGCCTTTAATGGAAACAGTAGCTCCCGGAATGGGCTTGCCTTCCGGATCAAGAATAAGGCCACTGATATCACTTGTCTCTACTACAGGAGTAAGCGTTATCCGGGAAGGACCTGCCGGTTTCCGGGAGATAACAATATTCTTATTGGTGATAGCATAATCCAGTTCCTGGTTGCGCAGGATCAGCTCCAGGAATTGCTGCAACGGCATATCCTGCGCGGCAATAGTAACAGGCTTTGCTTCCTTCAGGAGCGAAATATTACAAACAACGAGGTAGCCGCACTGCGACTCTATTTCCAGGAAAGCTTTTTCCAGTGAGATATTCTTTCCATTGAGCGTTACTGTCTGGGCAGTAACTGCAACGCTTATAAAGAACAAGGTTGCTAAAAGACCAATCCGCTTCATCATCATGTAGTTTTGGCGACTTACTTATTACTGATTTCAGATCACTTAGGGTTATTCTGTACAACGAGCTTATTTCCGGGCTCCAGGCGACAGTGTACATCAGATCGTTCCAGGAAGGAAATCATTTGCGAGAGGTTCATATCCCTCCCTGTTTTGCCCCAGAACTCAATAGCAGGGATCCCGTCCGGGTAGCTTACTTCTATATCATACCAACGCTCCAGCTGGCGCATAACCTCCGGTAAACTGGCATGGTGAAAATTGAAGATATTATCCTTCCAGTCTGTTGCACCTCCGGATGCCTGCTGCAACTGCAGAGAAGTCCCGGCAGATACAGCCTCCTGGCCAGGTTTCAGCAGGACAGCGGATTCGCCGGCAGAGACTTTAACCGCTCCGGATACCAGTGTGGTCTTCTTTACCGGCTCATCGCTGTAGAGATTGATGTTAAAGGAAGTACCCAGCACTTCTACCTGCTGCCCCTCTCCCACCACTTCAAACGGCCTGGCCGAATTGGCGGCTATTTCAAAGTAGGCCTCCCCCGTGATCTCCACCTTTCTTTTGGGGCCGGTAAACTGTACAGGATAGCGAATGCTTGATGAAGCATTGAGCCAGACACGTGAACCATCCGGCAGCAACAGGCGGAACTGCCGTCCACGCGGGGTAGAAATGGTATTATAGATGGCTGCCGGGGAATTTGAGGCAGCCGGCTCTTTCTGTTGATAAGTGAGCTGCCCATCGGCAAGACTGATAGCTACATTCTGCTGTGCGCCAATAACACCGCTTTTCAGACTATCCAGCACAAGCTGGCTTCCATCTGCAAGCGTCAGCACAGCCCCCTCTTTTCCGGGTGGAATATCCGGCGCCTGGGCCAGTTCAGCCGAAGCCATTTTTTTCTTAGTACCGGTAGGATAGAAAAAGAAAGCGGTAGCAATAATACCTGCCAGTGCAGCGGCAGCGGCCCAACGCAGCATAGCCGGAAACCGTCGGGTTGGCAGGGCTTTGGCTACCTCCTGCTGTTGACTGATGCTGGCGTTTATACCGGCCCAGTTGAGTTGCCAGTCGGCCTCAGCAAGATCTGCCGCACGAAATCCGGCGACACCACTTGTTTGAAAATATTCTTCCAGGAACAGATCAGCGGCCGGTGTCCGGATAAACGCCAATAATTCCTGCACTTCAGCGGGAGTGGCGGTACCAGCAAGATAACTTTGCCAGTAAACTAAAAATCGTTCTTTCTCCATAAGAGTCAGCAATGGCTTATGCTAATACAGAGTAAGGCGAAAAGGGAATGGACTACCTGCCGGAAAAAAATATCCGGGTAATTTCAATGAAGGCGGCAGAAGCGGGGAAATGACGCAGACTTTGCTTGAGGATCTTCATGGTCTCCACCAGGTGGTTCTTAACGGTATGGGGAGATATATTCAACTTATCTGCAATGTCTTTATAACTAAGGCCCTGCTCTTTATTAAGTCTGTAGATGATCTTCTTCTGCGGAGGCAACTGCTCAATGGCAGCCTGCAGGGAGCGGCTGATCTCCCGGTAAGTAACCAGCTCTTCCGTTACATTGTGCTGATCCTCCCCCTGGTCGGCGGCCCAGACCATTACTTCTTCCTGGTTCTTTTGCTTTTTAAGGTATTGAACAGCCTTGTTAAATGTGCTGGTATACAGGTAGGCCTCAATGTTTTCAACATCCCTGAGACCGGCGCGACTGATCCATACACCCACATATACTTCCTGCGTCACTTCTTCCGCGCCAAAGGGGGATTTAACAAAATGCAGGGCTATAGAAAAGGTAGTGGAGCGGAATTGCCTGTACAAGGATTCAAAAGCCTGGGGGTCACCATCTGCTATACGGCCAAGGAGTACGGGGTCATTATTTATATTACGTACGGACAACTATCAACAATAATCAATGGTAAAGGTACGCCATCCGGGCAAAGTAATATATGAACATTTACAGTACAGGTATCTGGGTAGAGAAGGATTGGAAGGATCTTATGCCCCGGATCATGGGTTTTCGTAACTCTTGGATGAGGAGAAGCCTGGGTATGGCCGGAGATAGCACTATCAGAATTTTGAAAATAAAATTTTGTTAAACGATTAACAATTTTTAATATTGGCCTGCGAAAGCGTGTTATATGAAAAGAAAAGTTTCTCTGAAGGATATAGCCACCAAGGCTAATGTTTCAGCTGCAGCGGTCTCTTACGTACTGAACGGACAAGAGCATCGTGTGAGCCCGGAAATGGCGCACCGGATCAAAACACTCGCCCAAAAACTCAATTATCGCCCGCATCATATCGCCCGCAGCCTCAAAACACGCAGAACAAATACAATTGGACTTGTTGTAGCCAATATCAGCTATCGTTTTACTACAGGTATTACCAGCGCCATCGAAGCCGAAGCAAAAAAGCACAATTATTCAGTGCTGATCGGCAGTTCGGATGAAGAACTGCCAAAATTCAGTGATCTTGTTAACGTGCTGGTTGACCGGGATGTTGATGGACTGATCCTGCTTCCGGTAGATAATTCAGAAAAGGAGATCAAGGAGCTGTTAAAATCTGACATACCCTTTATATTGATGGACCGCTATTTCCCGGACATCAGTACAAGTTATATCGCATTGGACAATTACCGGGCGGCACAGGATCATGTGGACTATCTTGTCAGGCTGGGGCATACACATATTGCCTTTATAAATTATGAGGTTTCCATGTACCATCTCTGCGAGCGGACGCGTGGTTATACAGATGCTATGAAACGGAACAAGCTGCCGGTAAATTCAAAATGGAATAAGGCTATACGTCGCGAAAAGTTTGATGAAGACATGCAAAAAGCGATCAGTCAGATCTGTACGCAACCAGCAAAGAAACGGGCCATCATCTTTGCGTCTGATACCCTGGCCATAAAAGGGATCCGCTACCTGAATCAACTTGGGAAAAAGATCCCCGAAGATATATCTGTGATCAGTTTTGATGAATCAGAAGCATTTGACCTGTTCAGCTGCGCAGTTACACACGGACGCCAGCCGCTGGAAGAGATGGGGCGAATGGCCGTGCAAATGCTGATCAATGAAATGGCGAATGAAAAAGTAACCAGGCAGGTGCTGTTACCGTCAGGCTTTGTAAAGGGTTCTTCCTGCGGAGAAGATAGGTGAGCTGGTAAGCTTATGCTGTTTTAGTTAAACGATTAACTACAATATAAAACACGATTGCATGAAACAAAAACTTAAGCCTGGTGTGGTTCTTATTGCCATAGTCGCCGCCACCGGAGGATTGTTATTTGGCTTCGATACGGGTGTGATATCCGGCGCCCTTCCCTTTTTGAAACAATACTGGAACCTGACCGATTCAAGTATTGAGTGGGTTACAACAACTGTTTTGCTCGGAGCAATTGCAGGAGCTGTTATCAGTGGGAAACTGGCAGATTATCTCGGCCGAAAAAGAATGATCATGATCAATGCCGTCATTTTTCTGATCGGTGCTGTTGGCTGTGCGTACGCACATGAACTATTATGGCTTGTTATTATGCGGATCATCATCGGACTGGCTATCGGTATCACATCCTTTGTAGTGCCAATGTACATTGCAGAGGTTTCGCCAATGAGGCATCGCGGTGGGCTTGTTACCTTAAACCAGCTTATGATCACTATCGGGATCCTCGTTTCCTATATTACCGATTACTGGTTGTCTGATGACAGCAATCCTGAATCCTGGCGCTGGATGTTTGCCGTCGGAGCAGTTCCTGCTGTTATACTTCTTACCGGTATGTTCTTTTTGCCGGAAACGCCACGCTGGCTGATCAGCAAAGGAAAATTACCCGAGGGAGATCGGGTGCTGCGTGCCATTGAAGATCCGGATCTTATAGACCGGACGCTTGCGGATATCCAATCTGATCAGCAATTCGCAAAGCTTAATCCGCAAAATGCTTCCAGTATTATGAAACCCTGGCTGAGACCAGCCCTGATCATCACCATCGGCATTTTCTTTTTTCAACAGTTTTCCGGGGTCAATACTATCATTTATTATTCCCCGATGATCTTTAAAATGTCTGGTATTGTCAGCAATACCGCCTCTATCCTGCCTGCCATCATCATAGGCAGCGTAAATGTGCTTGCCTGTCTTTTCTCTGTATTTATGCTGGATAAAGTAGGCAGGCGGAAACTGTACATGATCGGGATATGGGGCATGATCCCTTCGCTGACGGTCCTCGGTCTTTGTTTTCATTTCCGGGATTATCTTGGCGCCAGCCTCCCCTATTTTGCGGTGCTGAGTATTGTGTGTTATATTATTTTTATTGCTATCAGTCTGGCCCCATTAGGCTGGTTGCTTATTTCAGAAATATTCCCGTTTTCAGTCCGTGGTATTGGCATGAGCATAGGATCACTGGCACATTGGGGATTCAACGCCATCATTGCCTTCACTTTTTTAAAGCTGATCAATGCTGTCGGTATCGCCGGCACTTTCTGGATCTATGCTGCGGTATGTCTGGCAGGCGCGTTCTGGGGCTACTATTTTATTCCTGAAACAAAAGGTAAATCACTTGAATCCATAGAACGTCACTGGAAAGAAGGCGGATCTCCCAAAGAATTATAAGCACTGTAAATGCTTTTTTAGTAGCAAATTAGTTAATCGATTAACTATAATAGGCATGAACATCCCCCTGCTTCAAATACTCAATAAAGCACCTCCCTGAACTTCAGCGGCCCTTGTCGCTTGCTGATAACGATTGTAACGATGCACTAAAACAAATAATATGAAAATTCTACTAACATGCTTGTGGGTTCTTTGCAGCCTTTTTGTGTTTGCACAAAAAAGAACCGTCACCGGGATTATCTATATGGATAAACAGACGCCGCTTGCCGGCGCTACCATCCAGACCAAACAACAGACGGTGATCTCAGATTCCGCCGGCCGCTTCACCATCCTGGCGGATCCAAATGAAACGCTGACCATCTCTTATGTTGGGGCCAAAACCTTACTGGTGCTGGTACCTGATAAAGAGGAGCTGCTTGTCATCAACCTTGAATACAATGACAACAACCTGAACCAGGTGATCGTTGTCGGATACCAAGCACAGAAGAAAGCGGACCTGACCGGTGCGGTATCCGTTGTTAAAATGAATGATATCAGAAATATTCCCGTCGGTAACCCGATGAAGTCTTTACAGGGACGTGTGCCTGGCGTTTATATTACCTCCGATGGCTCACCCGCCGGTAATGCTACGGTACGCATCCGGGGTATCGGCACACTGGGAAATAACAATCCCTTGTATGTGATAGACGGAGTGCCTACAGAACGCGGCCTTAACGAAATTAACCCTGATGATATTGAATCCATGCAGGTGTTGAAAGATGCTTCCTCGGCCACTATCTACGGAGCCAGGGCCGCGAACGGCGTGATCGTTATCACTACAAAGAAAGGCCGGAAAGGAACCAGCAGCATGACCTTCAATTCTTCGGTCTCCACCCAACATTATGGCACCAAAATGTCGGTATTGAATACCGAAGAACGCGGACGCGCCGTATGGCAGGCGGCAGTCAATGGCGGCGTTGATCCCAATGACGCCAGCCAGATATATAAATTTGAAACTGAAACCGTAAATGGGAAACCTGTGCTCAGACGGGTCATACTGCCGGATTTTCTTGATGCAGCCCAAACTATGCGGCCAGCTGATACCAAATGGTTTGATGAGATCTCACGAAATTCATTGATCACCAGCAACAGTATTACTTTGTCCAATGGCACAGAGAATGGCAGCACCCTTTTTTCTGTCGGCTATTATAACAATGCCGGCATCATCCGCGAGAGTCTGCTAAGCAGGATCAATGCACGTTTTAATTCGGAATACCGGTTCTTCAACGACCGGCTGGTGATCGGTGAGAACTTTTCTGCCATGTATGCAATGGGGACCGGCGTGCCGGCGGAAGATATAGTTGGGCTTTCCCTGCTGGCCCAACCGATCATTCCAGTCTATACCCTCACTGGTGGCTGGGGCGGACCGGCGCCTGGGATGACCGACCGGCACAATCCTGTCCGGCTGATCGAAGACAACAAACAAAATAAAAGCAGGACGTACCGCCTCTTTGGCAACGCCTATGCCAGTCTCATCCTCATTCCCGGACTGACGCTCCGTTCGAGTATCGGTATCGATTATACCGGAAACTACGGACGGGTACTGCGCAAATCCTATGTATCCGGTTTTTTATCAGATCCTGCCAACCAGGTCACTACAAGTCAGAACTATAGCGGCAACTGGGTATGGGCTAATACAGCCGAGCTGAATAAAAGGTTCGGCAAACACCAGGTGCAGGTGCTGGCCGGCAGCGAGTTGATCCAGTTTATTGCTCAGGGATTCTTTGGCTCCCGGCAAGGTTACGCACTGGAGAATATTGATTACGCCTATCTCGATGCTGGCTCTACGCTCAAAGACAATGGAGGATCAGGTTCCTGGAATTCACTGGTATCGTTTTTCGGAAAAGTGAACTACACGTTCAATGATCGTTACCTGATTTCCGGCACCATCCGCCGCGATGGATCTTCCCGGTTCGGTACGGACAACAGGTATGGCAATTTCCCGGCATTTTCACTGGGATGGCGATTGAGTGAAGAGAATTTCATAAAAGACAGGCTGCCGTTTATTTCAGACCTGAAACTGCGCTATGGCTGGGGTCAAACGGGTAACCAGGCTATTGATAACAACGCCATTTTCGATCTGTATTCCGCCATCTACGGAACTGATCCAACCTCAGACCGGGACAGGGGAAGCGCCTATGATATAAATGGAGGCAATAAAGGCCAGTTGCCCTCAGGCTTTACCAAAACACAACGCGGGAACAATACGCTTAAATGGGAGGCTACTACTCAATCCAACTTTGGTCTTGACTTTGGTTTATTCAACCAGAAGATCTCCGGTTCGGTGGATTATTTCATCAAGAAAACAAGTGATATCCTGCTGACACCACCCAGCCTTGCCGTTATCGGAGAAGGCGGAGATCCAACTGTAAACGGCGCTTCGATGACCAATAAAGGAATAGAAGCCATCATCAATTATGAAGGATCAGTTAGCAGGGACCTTAATTTCTCCCTGTCCTTTAATATAGCTACTTACCGAAACAGGATCACAAAGCTGCCTGAGAACTCGCTCACCGCGTTTGCAGGCAATGGCAATGACAAGATCATTATCAACCGTTCTATTGGTAGTTACTATGGTTATGTAGCGGATGGCCTCTTCCAGAACCAGCGTGAAGTAGATGAGCATGCTGCACAGAACGGGAAAGGCATTGGCCGCATCCGGTATAAGGATGTCAATAACGATGGGGTAATAGATGGGGACGACAGGGATTATATAGGTATCAGTGATCCTGATTTCACATACGGATTTAATGCTAACATCAGCTGGAAAAACATAGCGCTTTCCCTTTTCTTCCAGGGAGTAAAAGGCGTGCTGGTCAACAACGGCACCAAGATCTATACTGATTTTTCTTCCATCTGGCCGGGAACAAACTGGGGAAGCCGTACACTCGATGCATGGACGCCGGATAATACGGCATCTACCATTCCGGCACTCACACTCGTAGACAGGAATGATGAAGGCCGGTTCTCTACCTACTATCTTGAGCCTGGTTCCTACCTGCGACTGAGGAACGTTGAACTTGCTTATGACCTGAGCAACCTGACACAACGCATTCATGTAAAGCGGGCACGTGTTTTTGTACAGGCTTCTAACCTGCTCACCATAAAAAACAAAAAGTATACAGGTCCCGATCCGGAAGCGCCCAACAGCACCTACCCTATCCCGGTGATCTATACACTCGGCGTTAACCTGTCTCTTTAACAAGATCAATTCATAATTATGAAACGCTTACATTATATCTGCTTCATTACGGTACTTATGCTTGTCGCCTGTACCAGAATGCTTGACAAAGAGCCCCAGGGAGTCATATCCGGCGAAGTGCTTAATAGTCCGGAAAACATCGACAAAATGGTGATAGCCGCTTATGCGGGCCTGGGCAATGATAATATACATACGTCCTATACACTGTGGCCATGGGGCAGTATGAGAAGTGGTGATGCATACAAAGGGGGGGACAGCCCTGGTGACAATACCGACTGGTATAACTATGAGATATTTTCCGGAAATCGCCCCGAACTCGGCATTACCGACAGAATGTGGTACTACCTCTATATTGGCGTATCCAGGGCCAATGATGCATTGAGGCGCATCAACGCTATAGATGAATCAGTATATCCCAACAAGAAAGTACGGCAGGCGGAAATGCGTTTTATCCGCGGTCATTTTTATTTCCTTTTGAAGCTATTGTTCAAGTATGTACCCTATATCGATGAAACAGTTCCCGAGATCGAATACGGCAAGATTTCCAACAGCGTCCTGTCCAATGATGAATTGTGGGGGAAGATCGCAGATGACTTCCGGTCCGGGACAGAAAATCTGCCCGAAGAGCAGCCGCAGATCGGTCGCGTAAATAAATGGGCGGCAACAGCCTATCTCGCCAAGACAACGCTCTACAGAGCCTATCGGCAGGATGAGAACAATAACGTTATCAATGTTGATGCGCAGTTATTGCAACAGGTGCTTGATCTGTGTAACCAGGTCATTGATAACGGTCCATATTCGCTCAGTGATGATTTTGCAGATAACTTCCTTGCGCAAACAGAGAATGGTCCCGAATCAATATTTGCGGTACAATTTTCAAAAGAGGATGGCACACCAAAAGGCAGGATCAATATGGGCGTGGCGCTCAATTACCCTATGAACAAGGAATTTGGCTGTTGTGGGTTTCATCTGCCAAGCCAGAATCTGGTGAACGCATTCAAGACAAGCAACGCAGGTCTTCCATTATTTGACACCTATAACGATGCAGACGCAATGGAACCGGCCGATTTCCAAACCCAGTCATTTGATCCACGTCTTGATCATACAGTGGCTATTCCGGGCCATCCCTACAAATACAGTTCCTTTATTTACCAGAAAACATGGGCCAGGGCTCCCCAGATCTATGGTTATTTCTCTACCCTGAAAGAAACGGTTGCTCCGGACGACCCATGGTTCCAGAAAGTGCCGCCTTTTATGTCAAGTGCAAAGAACTATGACATCCTTCGCTTTGATGACCTGCAATTGTGGAAAGCCGAGGTCCTGATACAGCTGAACCGGCCTGATGAAGCATTGCCGATCATCAATTCCATACGAGCAAGAGCACAAAAAAGCACGGACCGTTTACAATATCCCAATGGGACCTATTATTCCAACTATCATATGGACACCTACAAGCCGGGCGTCAATTGTACCTGGTCAAAGGATTTTGCCTGGAAGGCGCTGATCTGGGAAAGAAGACTGGAGTTTGCGATGGAAGGTAATCGTTTCTTCGACCTGGTAAGATGGGGTATTGCCGCCGAATACCTCAACAATTATTTTGCAGAAGAGTCAAAAAAACGTACTTATCTTAAAGATGCGAAATTTAAAAAGAACCGGGATGAATATATGCCGGTTCCACTGGCGCAAATGAACTATAGTCGTGGTGTATACAAACAAAATACCGGCTGGTAAACAGCGGAATGATATACCATCTTATTAACTAAATGAAATTGTACATATGAAACAACTATTTATAGCTTTATTTCTTTCCCTTCCCGCAATGCTCTCTGCACAGCTCGGCGTACAATATGATCCTTCGGTACAGACTACAGGCAATCTTCAGTATTTCAGGCCGAAGGGTGATCTGTTTGTAGGAGACTGCATGCCTTTTTCCCACAACGGCAAATACTATTTTTATTGGTTGCTTGATTCGGCGCATCACCGTAGTCTCAATGGACTCGGGGGCCATCAATGGGCCTTAAGCACCAGCACGGATCTTAAGACCTGGAAACAGGAGCCTGTAGTGATCGGCATTGATGAAGAATGGGAGAAATCCATCTGTACCGGATCCATTGTTTTTTATAAGGATACTTTCTACGCATTTTATGCAACAAGGCTTATCACTCCGGAAGGAAAAGTAAATGAACAGCTGAGCTATGCAACGAGTGGGGACGGTATTCATTTTGTAAAGCAAAGACCGAATCCTTTTTACACCTCAGCGCCGGGCTACAGCAAAAGGGATTTCCGGGATCCGAAGGTGATTGTAGATGAAAAGACAGGCGAATTTCATCTCTTTGTTTCCAGCTGGCAGGAGAATCCTGCCATGCAGCACGCTGGCGGTTGCCTGGTGCATCTGACTTCAAAGGACCTGAAGAGCTGGACGGTAAATGAGCCCATCCTTACTGGCCAGCCAAGTGTGCCGGAGTGCCCGGACTATTTTTACTGGAAGGGCTGGTATTACCTGGTGTACAGTCATAACAGCAATACATTTTATGTGAAATCTAAAAAGCCTTATGGCCCCTGGGAGGAACCTGCTTCGCAGGCGCTGAACGAATCATGGTCGAACGTGGTGAAGACCGCAGCATTTTCCAATGACCGCCGCATTGCCGCAGGTTGGGTTCCTTCCAGGAATAATAACAAGGATAATGAACAGGAGATCTTTGGAGGGCAGGCAATCTTCCGTGAATTGATACAGTTTCCCGATGGTACGCTGGGCACCAGATTTCCCGCAGAGATGATACCCGCCAGTGCAGGCGCTTTATCTCCGGAGATTAAGCCCGTCGTGCTTTCCACGGTAACGGGAAATACGGCACAGATCAATGCTGCTGATGGTGTGGGCGCAGCAATGGTAGCTGGCATCCCAGCCCGCAGCCGGATCAGCTTTGAAATAGCGCCAGGGTCCAACCTGGAAGAATATGGTTTAATGCTCCGTTCCGACAACAAAGCAGATATTGGTTACCGGTTGAATTTTGAACCAAACGCCGGCATTGTAAGCCTGGGCAATACACAGCTATATGCTGTAGCAGGGCTGAACAAAGCAATTCGCGTGGATGTTATCCTTTATGATGATATTATCGATGTTTCCATAGATGGAAAACGTTGCATCGTGAACCGCATGCCCGAATGGAAAGGCGACCATTTATGGTTTTATGGCAAGCACGGAAAGCTGGCCTTTAAATCGATCATAATCCGTACTCTTCAATAGTTAATACGATCAACTATGTTCTTAGGAATTGATATTGGTGGTACAAAATGCGCTCTGGTGATCGGCAAGCCTGATGACGAAGGAATGATGCAGGTGCTGGATAAGATAAGTACCCCTACGGACAAGCCAGTATACGAGATGATAACAAAGCTGTTCAGTTTGGCTGAACAGTTATTGCAGCAAAACAATCTTGATAAAAAAGAGCTGCAGGGAATAGGCATTAGTTGTGGTGGCCCACTTAACAGTAAGCGCGGGCGTATTCTGTCGCCACCGAATCTGCCGGGCTGGGATGACATTCCGATCGTGGATATGGCAGAACATTTTTTTCAGCAAAAGGTACTGTTGCAGAATGATGCCAATGCGTGTGCGGTAGCGGAATGGAAATATGGCGCGGGCAAGGGTGCTGACAATATTATCTTCCTCACTTTTGGAACGGGAATGGGCGCCGGGCTGATATTAAACGGCCGTTTGTATGCGGGCGCTACAGACCTGGCCGGAGAGGTAGGCCATATACGGTTAGCAGATGCCGGACCGGTTGGCTTTGGCAAGTCAGGATCGTTTGAAGGGTATTGCAGTGGTGGCGGCATTGCGCAGCTCGGTCAGATGAAGGCCAGGGAACGTATACAGATGGGGCAATCGACCGCCTATTGTAAAAGCCTTGATGAATTGCCATATGTGACAGCAAAAACAGTGGCGGAAGCCGCGATGAAAGGCGACGCAACAGCTATCGCCGTCTATACTATTTCTGCTGAATACCTGGGGCGCGCACTGGCGATACTCATAGATGCCTTGAATCCTGAATTGATCATCCTGGGCAGCATATTTGGCCGAGCCAAAACATTGATTGAAAAAAAGATGTGGTCAGCTATCCATCGCGAGGCGTTCAAGGATTCAGTTGAAGCCTGCCGGATTGTAGCCGCCGGCTTGGGTGAAAATATAGGAGATGTGGCGGCATTATCATTGGCGGCAATGGCAGCGGATGAAAAAGAGGCGGCCAATAATAACGTGCCCGGGTAGCTTCATAAGCCAGGCGCAGCTTCTGCAGAAAAAAAAGTACAGGCTTCCAAATTGGAAGCCTGTACTTTTTTCGTGATCCTTATGGTACAATTCTCGAACAGGTTTAAAAAGGATTTAGAAAGGCTTTGCCACTAATTTTACAGCAAATTGAAACAGAAACAGTTGATTATCAATTCATAGGAGTTTCCTATGAATTTTATCGAAACTAAAACATATGTTGGTTATTACCAACACAAAATGTATATTTGTTGATAATAAACAACATATTGTCATCTAAGAAACAAATACTCCTTCCAAAATTCCAAAAGACATTGGAAACTATGGGAGAGAATATAAAACTGGCTCGTAAACGCCGGAATCTGACTACCATACAGGTATCGGAACGGGCAGATATTGACCGCACTACCCTATATCACATTGAAAAGGGAAATCCTAGCGTGTCTATGGGGGCTTATTTCAATGTGCTGCGTGTGCTGGGATTGCAGGATGATTTCCTGAAATTGGCTGCGGATGATGCATTCGGAAGAAAACTACAGGATTTAAAATTGATCGGAAAAAAAAGTAATGGCAAATAATACAGATATATGGGTATACGCACACTGGAAAGGCATGGAAGAGCCTAAATGCATTGGAGTATTGTCTGCTCAGCAAGCCAAAGGAAAAAAAGCGTTCAGTTTTACTTATGATACAGATTGGATTTCCTCAGAAGAGCAATTATTACTTGACCCAGATATTGCTTGGTACGATGGAAGGCAGTATCCTAATGCAAAAGAAAACTTCGGCGTATTCCTGGACTCAATGCCAGATACTTGGGGACGAACTTTAATGAAGCGTCGTGCGGCTATCAATGCCAGTGAACAGGGAGAAAAGTCTCCAACATTATACGACATTGATTATTTACTGGGTGTTCACGATCTAAGTCGTATGGGAGCCCTACGGTTTAAAATAAATCCAGAAGGTGACTTTCTGGACAATGATCCAGTTTCGCCAACACCTCCATGGGCAAGCGTCAGAGAATTGCAACATGGAGCATCTCTGATAGAAGCGAATGAAGATAGGAATGAGATAAGAAAATGGCTTACCATGCTCATAGCCCCGGGTTCATCTTTAGGCGGTGCACGGCCGAAGGCCAATATACTTGACGAACATGGCCATCTCTGGATCGCTAAATTTCCTTCTAATAATGATACTATTGACAAAGGTGCCTGGGAATACTTAGCCTATCGGCTCGCCATTGCTGCTGGTATTGAAATGACCGAGTGCCGCATTGAAAAAGTGGCTGGCAAACACCATACTTTTTTTACCAAACGCTTCGATCGCGACAGAGAGAAACGAATTCATTTTTCTTCGGCAATGACTATGACGGGAAAAAATGAAGACTTAATCCGGGATAATACACCATCCTACCTGGATATTGTTGAATTTATTCAATTTTCAGGTGTACATGTAACGGAAGATCTGCATCAGTTATGGCGAAGGATTATTTTCAATATTCTTATCGCAAATACTGATGACCATTTGCGAAACCATGGTTTTGTATTAAGTAAAGATGGGTGGCGGCTGTCTCCCGCATACGACATCAATCCTTCTATTGACAAAGATGGTTTGGCTTTAAACATCGATATGGATAACAATTCACTCGACATTGAATTGGCCAAAAGCGTGGGTGTTTATTTCAGGTTAGAAATAGATCAGATGGAAGATATTCTATCAGAAGTACGTTCTTCTGTTTATGGCTGGCAAAAACTGGCAACACAAATCGGCATTTCAAGAGGCGAGCAATTATTAATGAAAGCAGCTTTCAATTTGTGACAATATTAAACTCAGAGTCATGAGCCATTACCTCGCCAGACACATTTTCTCAATCGCCTATCCAGCAAAACACAATCGAAATCAGTGAGTATAGTCAATTTTTCTGATTGCTCCGTTTTCATATCCTAACATTTCCATAAGCTCTTCATCCAAATTCTGTACATCTTTTCCCTTATCGGTATATTGCTTTAGTAATTTCCAGATTGTATAAGCGACCCTGATATCTATATTTTGAAAGGGCCTAATTCTATCCTCAAGTTTTTCATTGAATTTCTCATATCCCTCAGCATCCGCCTTTAAAAATATAGCAAAATATCTTTGTTGGGCATTTGTCAGGAAAGCTGCTTCTGCCTGCTCTTCGGGAAGAGTATTTGATATAAATCATACGCAAAAAACATCGCAATCCATTTGCCATAAACTTCTTGCGGATATCCTTCTTCTCCATTATCAACAGGCACTATACGCAATTCAATCCCATCAAGAATATACTCATATTCCATACCTCCGGGTGCACGTTTCTGGCATATCAATGGAACTGAAATATTGGAAAGAAGTTTGTTTACGATATTTTCTTTAATATCCATGATTAAACGAAGTATAGTTACTTGATAAATTTAATATCAAAACTTAACGTTTAATGAGAAAAATGCTGAAATCTTAGCGAGACTGGTCGATTTTCAGAAAATATTAGCCAACCTGTACGTGTGTGAACTTCCAAGCAAGTCCCTGAATGCATAAAAAATTAACTAAAAAAGAAGGGTCACCGAAAATTCAGTGACCCTTCTCCGTGATCCCGCTGGGACTCGAACCCAGGACCCATACATTAAAAGTGTATTGCTCTACCAGCTGAGCTACGGAATCTCACCCTTTTTACTTACCTGCAACTATCTGATTTAGAACCTTCAAGCGAGCAGATCAGTGTGTTTTGGGAGTGCAAAAATAAGAGAATTTCATATCTCACCAAATTTTTCTTGAATTAATTTCTTAAAAACTAAGTCGATAGGATTTTTCTCCTTGTCTCTATTCGGGTAAAACTCGCTACAGGTGAGCATATCCATTGCTGCCAAAGTCTTTGAAATATTTTTTTTCAGCACAACAAAAAATGCAAACATTCCGCGCATTTACTATTTTCGAAGCCCGGGCCTACCCATTCAATATCAATTCTTCCCGTCAGTTGAACATCCGGCCGGGATTTAGTGTATTTGTATCAAACATTCTTGTATATGGATCTTCAACTCAATAACAAAACGGCTTTTGTCAGCGGCTCTACGGCCGGCATCGGGTATGCCATTGCCAGCGGTCTGCTGAAAGAGGGTGCTACCGTTATCATTAACGGGAGAACAGAAGAAAGTATCCGCACCGCCATCCGGCAGCTGCAGGAAGAGATCCCCGGTGCAAAAGTCTCGGGTATCCCGGCCGATTTTGCCCATGCCGCCGAAGTACAGGCCCTGCTCAGCCAGCTGCCCGATATAGATATCCTCGTCAACAATGTAGGGATCTTTGAACCCAGGCCATTCCAGGAGATACCCGATGAAGACTGGTTCCGCTTTTTTGAGGTCAACGTCATGAGCGGCATCCGCCTCTCCCGCCAGGTGTTCCCTAAAATGCTGGCAAAGAACAATGGACGGATCATCTTTGTCTCCAGCGAGTCGGCCGTTTTCATTCCCGATGAAATGATCCATTACGGGATGACCAAGACCGCACAGCTGGGTGTCAGTCGCGGCCTGGCCGAGCTGACCAAAGGCACACAGGTCACTGTCAATACTATCCTGCCCGGCCCTACCCGCTCCCGTGGCGTGGGGACATTCATAAAGAACCTGGCTAACCAGCAAAAGATCAGTGAAGAAGAAATGGAAAAGGTCTTCTTTAAAGAGTTCCGACCCACTTCCCTGCTCCAGCGTTTTGCAGCGGTGGAAGAAATTGCCAATATGGTGGTCTACCTGTCGAGCCCGCTCTCGGCCGCTACCAATGGCGCCACTTTACGCGTGGAAGGAGGCCTGCTTAAATCGGCATTTTGACAAATCTTCTGCCCATTCAGCCGCTCGACTACGCGCAGGAATTCAGGAAATTCATCAGCAGTCAATACCTCTATACCGGGGTCCGCATCACTGCGGGCGCTGTTATCCCGGGGCTGATCCTCTATCAGTATGGCCTGCTGGCCACTATGATGGCCGTGCCGCTGGGCGCCCTTTGCGTGGGCTTCACCGATAATCCCGGCCCCATCCAGCACCGCCGCAATGCCCTGTTCACGAGTATTGCTATCAATTTTATTGTGGCCATGACCGCCGGCCTCAGCCGCTCCCATCCCCTGCTGATCGGGATCGAGCTGGTTATTTTTGGATTACTGTTCTCCCTGGCCGGTGTGTACGGGAATCGCGCCAACTCCATTGGCTCTATCGCCCTGCTGGTCTTTATCTTTAATATTGATGCACACCTGGCCGGTGATGGCGGTAACCTGGAAAGTATCCTGGTCAATGCCGGCTTATTCACGGCCGGTGGATTATGGTATGCCCTGCTCAGTTTTGCGCTGCATACAATTCGCCCCTATAAACCTATCCAGCAGCTGCTGGGCGAATGCCTCATGGAAACCGCCCGCTACCTGCAGGTGAAAGCAGCTTTTTATAAGAAGGACCCGGATTATACATTGCTGTACCGCGACCTGATGCGGTACCAGATCCAGATCCACAAGCACCAGGACGAGCTGCGCGAAATGCTGTTCAAAGCCCGCAGCGTGGTCCGGGAAAGTACCCGCAAGGGGCGGCTGCTCATGCAGATGTTCCGCGACAGCATCGATCTCTTTGAACGCATCATGACCACCCAGCAGGATTATGAATCCCTGCACACCGAATTTGATCACGAAGAGATCCTGAAGGTCTACCACCGCACCATCATCGCCCTGGCGCACGACCTGGAAGGCATCGGGCTGGCCATCCAGGACGGTCTGCCCTACCGCAACCTGGAAGACACGCAACAGGCCATCGACGAGGCCAAAGAGGCGTTCTTCTCCATGCGCAACAAAAAGCTCAGCACCCAGAATATTGAGGGCTTTATCCGCCTGCGCCATATTCTCTTCAGCCTCCAGGACCTGACCGAACGCCTTCAGGTAATGGCGCACTATACTACCTACGATAAGGCCGTCAGCAGACAGCTGAAAAAAGAAAAGCGCGAACTGCACCTCGATAAATTCGTAAGCCATACAGAGCTGGACCCGCACCTGCTGCTGGATAACCTATCGCTGAAGTCGAGCCATTTCCGGCACGCCATCCGTATCACTATCGCCCTGCTGGCCGGTTTCATCATCTCCCTGCTCTTCCCGCTGGGTCATGGCTACTGGATACTGCTGACCATCACCACCATCCTCAAACCCGCCTACAGCATTACCAAAAAACGGAATATCCAGCGGATCGCCGGCACCATCCTGGGCGCACTGCTGGGCTTTGCCGCTATTTATATCACCAAGGATGCCACTGCCCTGTTCATTATCATGCTGCTGGCCATGATCATCTCCTACAGCCTGCTGAAAGTAAATTACCTGGTAAGCTCGGCAGGTATCACCGTGTACGTGATCCTCAGTTTCCACTTCCTGAACCCGGCAGGTCTGTCGGTGGTGTTGCACGACAGGATCCTGGATACCGCCATCGGCTCCGTGATCTCTTTTATTGTATCTTCTTTTGTATTGCCCAGCTGGGAAAAAGAACAGCTCGGCTATTATATTGACCATGCCATCCGCGCCAATTACAATTATTTCCATGCCGTGGCCAAAGCTTTCAGCGGCGCCGGATTTGATATCACCAATTATAAAATCGCGCGGAAAGAAGCATTTGTGGCCCTGGCTAATATGTCGGACCATTTCCAGCGGATGATGTCAGAGCCCAAAAGCAAGCAGCGGCACCTGGAAGAATACCACCAGTTTGTGGCTACCAGCCACCTGCTCACCTCGCATGTGGCCTCTCTCTCCTATTACGGTCAGCGTTCCGGTCAGCAGTACGCCTCGGTGGATTTTCAGCCGCTGATCAAACAGGTGGATGCCCAGTTCCGCAGATTAATAGATGTACTGGAAAACAAGGAACAGGCGCCGGCTGAACAAAAGCCACATGAAGACCCCATCCGGCAACGCGTACTGGAACTGCTGGAACAACGCCGGCTGGAAATGGGAAAGGGCGATAACGACGAGTCCCTCTCCATCCGCAAAACATTATCAGAGCTGAAAGCCATCACGGATCAGTTCCAGCTCATCAGCACCATCACTGCAGAAGAAGCCAAAGTATTGCAGAAGATCTCTTTCGAGCGGGCAGAATCTGCCACCGCCTGACCGTTATTGCTAAGCCTTCCTGCAGCGCTTTGTAACAGTTTTTTGGAACGAACCTATCAGCCCTCTTTAAAAAACAATCAAACCTGCATAACGCTCCCCAAAAGCGAAAGCACTAACCCACCAACGTTTTTATTTTGGGGACGAACCAATGCGCTCACTGTAAAACATCAAACAGAAACCCGACAGCTGCTTTTTTGTTTTTCTGGGCGAACCAAAAATATTACTTCAAAAACGAAGCAGCCCTTTTGGCCACGATCTTTAGGTTCGTGCCAAAAAATAGCCCGGCTACCATGGTAACCGGGTTAAGCGAAAGCACTAACCCATCAACGTTTTTATTTTTTTGGACGAACCAATGCGCTCACTGTAAAACATCAAACAGAAACCCGACAGCTGCTTTTTTGTTTTTTTGGGCGGAACCTAAAATATTACTTCAAAAACGAAGCAGCTCTTTTGGCCACGATCTTTAGGTTCGTACCAAAAAATAACCCGGCTAACATGGTAACCGGGCTAAGCGAAAGCACTAACCCATCAACGTTTTTATTTTGGGGACGAAATAATGCGCTCACTGTAAAACATCACCCCCCACAGCTGCTTTTTTGGGGAGACGAACCCAAAACATCAAACAGAAACCCCCACATCTGCTTTTTTGATTTTCTGGGCGAACCTAAAATATTACTTCAAAAACGAAGCAGCCCTTTTGCCACGATCCTTAGGTTCGTACCAAAAAATAACCCGGCTAACATGGTAACCGGGCTAAGCGAAAGCACTAACCCATCAACGTTTTTATTTTTTTGGACGAACCAATGCGCTCACTCTAAAACATCAAACAGAAACCCCCACATCTGCTTTTTTTGGGGGACGAACCCAAAACATCAAACAGAAAACCCACATCTGCTTTTTTGATTTTCTGGGCGAACCCAAAATAGTACTTCAAAAACGAAGCAGCCCTTTTTGCCACGATCTTTAGGTTCGTACCAAAAAATAACCCGGCTACCATGGTAACCGGGCTATCAGCTCTATTGAAAAGTAAAATCGAATCGTTGTGTTAATCCGCATGCAGGAAAGCCGCACCAATAATGGCAGCCTGTTCCCCCAGCTGGGCCGGCTGCAGGTTCATGCGCTTGCCTTTAGACCAGAAATAAGTCTCCGCAGCCGGCATGAACAGTTTCCAGGCTTTGGCAATATTGCCGCCCACCACTATTACCTGCTGTAGGGAAGGCGGGTATTTCATCAGCAGTACCTCCGCCAGCTGGCTGCCAAAAGTATTGAACAGCTCAATGACCACCGGGTTATTGGGCGCCAGGTCTATCAGTTCCCGGACACCGGCCACTTTGTTACCGGTAGCCTTCTCATATTCCTGCACAAACCAGCGGGAACAGAGATAGTCTTCAGCCCTGCCCTCCCGGTAAGGCGTACACCAGCAATCACCTTCATGAAGAACACCATTGAAATAACCAGCAGAGCCAAGGCCCGTACCCAGCGTAATGCCTGCAGCATCACGAAAGCCACGGGCAGCGCCGGCCTTTACTTCTCCCAGGAGGAAGGCACTGGCATCATTGATCATTTCAATGTTGGCCGGACTGATCTCCAGCCTTTCCGCCAGCAGCTCCTTTACATTGAGACCGTACAAGGATTCAAACTTAGCCAGGCCAATGATCCTGCTGATGCCTTCTTCATAGTCGAAAGGACCCGGCATAGCAATGCCAATGCGCTTTTCTGTGATGCCGGTATGCTCATAACTGGCCTCAATAGCCCTGGCCCACACATCAATAAGGTACCGGGCACTGCCGGCCGGATCTGTTTTAAGCCTTACTGCCGATGTCGGGATAACAGCGGCATTTTCCAGGTTCACGAGGGCAGCACTGATATGCGAGCCGCCAATATCCACGCCCAGTACAAAAATATCCTTCATTGGCTACTTATTTGCCCAATCCCCACTGCTTGTTCGGTTCACTGCCCATCCATAATTCCAGCGTACCTCCGTTGGTAAAGGTCTGGTGGGAAAAACGGAAATCATTCAGCGGCTGCCCGTTCAGTTTGGCCGATTGGATATAACAATTGGTTTTTGAATTATTATAGGTCCTGATCACAAAGGTATTGCCTTTATAATACCGGTTGTCAAGATGAATCGTTATTTCATCAAAAACGGGCGAAGTTATTTCATATTCCGGAGATACAGACTCGTTGCCTTTAATATTGAACAGGCCAATGGACATGAGGGCGCTCACCGCTCCCATTTGCCCCTGGTCCTCATCATGACCACCATAACCAAGGTCAGGCGTAGTGCCACCATAAGCCTGCTCCTGCACCCGGCGTACCCAGTACTGCGTTAACCAGGGCTTGCCGGCATAACTGAACACATGCGCATTGGAGCAGCCTGGCTGGTTGGCATAGCTCACGTAGCCACCACTGTACTCGTACACAAAATCGGTAGGCGCTGCTTTTTCAAAAGCATAATTCAGCTTTGTACAAAAACTATCATTGCCACCCATCAGCTGCGCGAGCTCAGGAATGGCGTGGGATACACCCCAGGTGCCCTGCCAGGCATTGGCTTCCACCCAACCTGCGCCACTCAGCGGATCACTATGCATGAAATTGCCATTGCGGTCTTTGGGGAACAGCAGTTTATGCTCGGTGTTGAAACAGTGTTTCCAACCCTGCGCTCTTTTGGAAAAGAACTGGTAGTCTTTTTTCTTCCCCAGCTTCAATGCCATCTGCGCCGCCCCCCAGTCCTGGAAGCCGGCTTCAATGGTGATGCCCGCATTTTCCGGCCACCAGCCATTTTTTGTATAGAAGTTAATATCTGCTGCACTGCCCAGCATGCCACCAGGTAGCAGGTTCTGTTTGACAATTGTAAAAGCCTGCTGCGGATCGGCTTTGCTGAGCAAACCTTTCATATAGGTACTCACCACCAGGTTCACCGCCGGGCAACTTGTCATGATATAAGAGTAGCCGCCACCCGAGGGACCTCGCGGCAGCAGGTAGCCGTTCCTGGCATATTCCAGCATGGAGGCCGACAGCTCATCCTGCATTTCCGGCCAGCCCAGTCCCCAGAGTACATTCAGGTTCCATTGGCTCAGCCACCAGGCGTCCGAGTTATACATATGGAAACGGAGACTGCCATCAGGATTCTTCGGCACTGTTTTTATTTTGAAGTCAGCATCGGTAAAATTGCCATCCCGTTTGCCGGTGGTGCGATCAGGATAATCCCCGGACACATCATTGATCTTATGCCTTCCCAGCAACACATGCCAGAGATCAGTATAGAATTTTATTTTCTGCGCCGTACTGCCACCTTTGACTTCCATCTTCCCCAGCCACTGGTTCCAGATAGCCTGTGATTCATTTTTCACCTGGTTGAAATCCCAGCCGGGACATTCTGTTTCCAGGTTCCTGCGTGCATTGGCCACACTGGTATAGGAGATACCTATTTTCAGCTGGACCTGATCGCCCGCTTTTACGTTGAAGGCGGGTGATAAACCCGCACTATCTCCTTTCACCCCGCTGATCTTTTCCAGCAGCTGGCTACCCTTCCAGCCATCCAGCTGATCAAAAGCTTTATCAAACTCCATGGCAAAAAATACTTTCACATCCTTAGGCCCGCCCCAGTACCGGTTCACGGTACTGAAAGAGCCTTCAAAGGAATGATCACTGGTCTGCTGCACTTCCGCATTGGTCATGCTGGCTTCCACCAGGTAGCCACCCACATTGGCCAGGATACGCGCCCGCATATCCTGTGTCCAGGTAAAGCGGTAAAAGCTGACCCGATCGGTTGACGTCAGCTCCACCCAGGAGCGGGCATCCTGCAGGTATACGCGCTGGTAGCCCGGCTGCACAATTTCGTCATCATGACTGAAACGGGATTTCCAGCCAGCTTCCCCCTGACGTGGATCCACAGCAGGAGCAGCAGGCATGATCTCCAGGCCGCTCAGCATCCAGCAATGGATCTGTCCAAAACCCAGGATCTCTTTTTCATTATAGTTGTAGCCACCGCCATTCTGGTTCTTACTGCGCGTATGCGGCGCAGCCCCTACCATTCCAAAGGGGCGGTTGCCGGTGATAAAGAAAAAATAACGGCCGCGGTTGGTTTCAATATAGGGATCTACCCAGGCCACCGGGTCATTGGCCTGCACCGGTGAAGCAAATACTTCTATTTCTGAAAAGCCCAGGTCGCTGCCCGTACCATCCGTAGTCACCCATTTCACCCAGCTGACTGTCTTGTCCGGGAAGCAGATGGATTTTCCCAGACCGTCTTTCGGCAGCTCATTCACGTAGAGGATGGAGCCGTCGCTGAATTCCAGTCGCCCGCCGGCAATATTGTCCTGCAGGTTGGGCCGGTCATACAGTACAACCCGGTTGATGACCTGTGGAGTGGCCCATTGCAGCTGTATCCAGGGGAAACGGATATAACCCCAGTCGGTGGTAACCCCTTCACAGGCCCATTCCCCTTTGCCGGGAATGCCAATGATCCCATCAATGACATTGGCCGCTGCATACCGGCTGTTCAATTCTGTAGAAGCAGTGACTGTGGCCTGCGGGGCTATATTGCCGGGACCGGCCAGGGTCTTGTTTGTCCAACCAGCCAACAGTACCAGTAAGCAGGAGACGATCAGGTATTTCATCAAGAAAAATTATAGCGGGTTAACGGTAGGTAACGGTGAAAAATCGGGGCCGCAGGTGATGCGGGTGCTGCACAATATCAGCGGCAAAATCAAAAGAGTTCACATTGTAGCTGATCAGCAACTCGCCCGGTCTGGAAAGATGCGGATGCGCCTTGGCATTGTAGGTGTAGTAATCAATGTCTTCATAGATCTCGGGGGTAGACCACACTTTGCGCACCGGTTCAAAAGGGCCAGCCGGCGTTCTGCCTGCACGGATCACGATATCTGGTGAATCGCCATCCAGCTGGTAGGCTGCAATCACCCGCCCGTCTTCCATAAAACTCACACTCATTTCATTGCTGACGCGGTTGGCCAGTGCTGCGCAATTGTGCATATCAGGCTGCCAGTTCTTACCATCCCAGAAACGCCATTCCCCAAATTTCTCAAACAGCGAATCAGCCACACGGGCTACCACCAGTTCTTTAAAGGGACCACGCACGCCATAGACATAAATAAAACCATCCGGCTTTGGCGCACCGGCAGCTCTGGTATTGGCCAGCACACAGCTGCCAAATACCAGCTTACCCCTTCCCCTGCTGTCTTTGGCAAAGAAAGGACAGTCCAGCTGACGCTGCTCTTTGAAAGGCGGCTTACTGCCTTTGGGAAGGGCAATCAGGGTTAGACCAACATCATCAAAAGGATAAATACCCCCATCCGGGATATTCATGATCCGGTAGCCGAATATATAGATGGTGCTGTCGAGTGCATGATTGAAAAAGCCATCACCGAGCCAGTAGTAATCGCCCGGTTTTGTCTGCGGAGTATTCGGTTCAAAAATGGAGAGCGGCTGCCCCTGCGCATCGGTATGCAGGTAGAAATTCATTTTGCCTTTCCCTGGTTCGTCCCCATCCATAAAAGCGATACTGTTATGCGCCATGCCCCATTCATGGTGGAGCGTATCCCCTTGCACCTTCCCTACTATATTATCGCTGAACCAGAAAAGTGTTTGTTTGCCAGCAGCACTGCCGGCTGTTTCCACACCGTCCATAGGCACGCAATAGATCCCGTCAGCGCCTATCCAGCCACTGTCCTGTAGCAACATGTCCGACCAGGCCGGTGCAGCGGTAGCTACTATCTTTGCGGTACCCTGCGTTGTTTTTGCAGGCGCTGTGGAGGAAGGAACGCCAGGCTGCTCCTGGCAGGCCATCCATCCGGTCAGGGTAACAGCAGACAAAACAATCGAAAGATTCTTTTTCATAAAAGGCATTTATCGTTTACAGGCTGTTCAATTAAAGATACAGCATCCCAACTGAGCGCCCTTCTATGGCGCTCAGTTGGGATGGGTGCTTTTTCATGGCTGTACAGTCACCCGCACAAACCGCGGGCGATACAGGTGCGGCATATGTTTTATATCATTGAAAAAATCAAAGGAGTTCACATTGTAGCTTATCAGCAGTTCATTGGGCCCGGATAATACCGGGTGTGCTTTGGCATTGTAGGGGAACAGGTCTTTGTCTTCCGATACGGAAGCGCTCACATCAAACAACTCAATCACGCGGCCCCAGGGGCCAACGGGTGAAGCGCCCAGACGCAGGGCCACGTATTTACCCAGTCCGTCCGCCTGGAAGGTCAGGGCATAGCGGCCGTCAGCCAGTTGCATTACCCCCAGCTCATTGGAAAGCCGGTCAGTGACAGTAGCAATTTTGCCGGCATCAGCCGTCCATTCCTGTCCGTCCCAGAAACGCCACTGGTCAAAGGATTCGATGGACTCAGGTTGGACCCGGGCCACCATCAGCGCCTTGGTCTTACCCCGTACGCCATAAATGTATACATAACCATCCGGGTCTTTTGCTCCAGCAGCTGCTGTATTCACAAAAATACCGGCGCCGAATGAGCCGGTGCTATCGGTCTCCTGTCCCAGGAAGAAAGGAATATCCAGCTGCCGGTAGCTGGCAAACGGCGGTTGGCTGCCGGCCGGTACAATGACCAGGGTATTGCCCACTTCCTTGAAGCCGAAAGCCTGGTTGGAAATATTTTTGATGCGATAGCCGAATATATACAGGTCGTTGTTACGGGCATGGTTCACAAAACCATCGCCCAGCCAGTAATAATCATCCTTGCCGGTAGCAGGTGTTTTGGGGACGAACAAAGAACTGTTCTTCCCCTTCTCCTTGTTCCAGTGAAAGCGGATCCGGTTACTATCCGGCGCACCGCCCTGTAGCGTGGCGATGGAATTATTGATCATCTCAAAACCCGGCTTGAGCGAGTCCTGGATAATTTCACCCAGCATGGTATCGCTGAACCAGATCAGGGTTTCACTGCCGGCCGCTGCATCGGGTGTTTCCTGTCCATCACGGGTAACGGCAAAGATGCCATCGCCGCCAAACCAGCCGGTATTGCGGGTGAAAAGTGCATCCCATTCGGGCGCAGCTGCCACCGTATAGCGTAAAGAATCCAGTTGCTGTACGGCGGCCTGTTTAGCAGGTCCCCCCTGCTGACAACTGCCCAAAGCTACTGACGCACTGAGACAGGAAGTATAAAAGAATAACCTGGTACTATTCATAACAGACAATTTGGTCAATAAAGATTTTATCAGGTTTTTGTAGTCTTATTTTCCGGGGGCATCCCATACACCATGTGCTACCGGCGTCCTGCAGGATGGCGGCAGGACCATATTTTCCCCGGTAAAGACTGCTTACCGCGCTTCCAGCGTATAAATAAATTTCTCCTTATCAGAAAAGCCCAGCCAGGACAAGTCCACAGTAATATCCATCACGATCTTTTCGGTAGTGATGCTGCGCACATTGTACTGCTCAATAGTGCGCTGGGCCGGGTTGAATATATTGTAATATTCCAGGGTCACGGTCTTTTCATCTTCACTGATCTCCCAGTGATCATAGATATTCAGTCCATCCAGCGAGCAGGCGGAACTACCATAACCATAGCTCATGGTGCTGTCCCTTTTGAAGGTATACACGTCATCCTTTTCGCAGTCTTTGATATCTTCCGCCCCGACGCTTTCCCAGAACTTGGAGGTCAGCAGCCAGGTGCGGGTGAACATGATCTGCGCAGGTCCCGGCGTGGTATTAACGGTCAGGTCCTTTTCCACGGCACGCCCCTGGTTATCGGTAAGCCGGAAATTAAAGCCCACCAGTTTGTCCGTTTCATCCGGGCTGAGGGTGTAGTTGAAAAGATACTCGTAGGTATTGCTGCCGGTGGAACTGGCAGTCACCGATTGCGAACCGAAATCAGTGTCCGGCTGCAGGTTGATGCCTTTGGTGATCACCAGGTCTTTGAAGCCACCGGGCATGGTCATGCTGACGGTGACGGCAATATCCTGCCCGGATTTACCGGCTACCTTATCGGTAGAGAGCTGCATAACGGGTTGATTGGGATCGTCCTCGTCTTTTTTGCAGCCGGTCAGCCAAACCAGGCCGGCCAGCAGGACGATGTTCAGGAGAGCATATGGCCGCTTCATCGTTTTAACTGTTTAAAAGTTAAGCAATCGAATTTGTAAAATCGTTAAGGACTATTGCTAACCACCGCTACTGGTCTGTTGCGGCATCAGCGCGTACTGTCGCTCGCCTCCGGCGAGTGACAGTTATTTGTTAGCCTCCGGTTAACCATTCGGGACAGGCAGGTTGCTGCTGGTCGCCACAGGCGACGGAATAGTTGTTACTCGCCGGAGGCGAGCGACGGTAGTCACAGCCAATGCCGGAACCGTTCATCAGGAACCAACTTCTTTGTTCTTCCAGAATCTTTCTATCTCTTCCAGGGTCTTTTCCTTTGTCTCCGGCACCATGCGCCAGACAAAGAAGAAAGCGATCACGGACATCAGCATATAGATCCAGAAAGTGATAGCCTCACCTACCGAGGACTGCAGCATAGGAAATGTCTGCGACACAACAAATACAGCTACCCAGAGGAAGAAGATAGCCACCGACATGGCCCGGCCACGAATGGCTGTGGGGAATATCTCCGCCACCACCACAAACGTGAGCGGTCCCAGGGAAATGGCAAAGAAAGAGATATAGGCCAGGATGGCTAACAGCACCAGCGTGCCCTGCCATTGAAAATGAAAGGCAGCGCCTACCAGCGCCAGGCAGATGGCCATACCCGCCGAACCGATCAGCAGCAGGGTCTTTCGGCCCCATTTGTCCACGTAGCGGATGGCTACAATGGTGAAGAGCATATTGATCACGCCTACCAGCACGGTCTGCATCAGGGCGCTGGAAGAACCATCACCGGTGGATTTAAAGATCTCAGGCGCATAGTACATGATGGCATTGATGCCTGTTACCTGCGAGAGAATAGCCAGGATAATGCCAATCACCAGCATGAAGCGAAGCCCCGGTTTCAGCAGGCTGCTGAAACTGGCGTTCTCCTGGTTCATGGAAGCACGGATGGACGCTAATTCCTCCCTTGCTTTCTCCGGTCCGTTGACCCTTGCCAGGATGACTTCAGCTTCCTGCATGCGTTGCTGCTGCGCCAGCCAGCGCGGGCTTTCGGGTACGCCAAACAACAGGATGATGAACAGGATGGAGGGCGCCAGGCCGGAGCCGAACATCCAGCGCCAGCCGCTGTCAATATTCCAGGCCTCATCATGCATGCCCGCTATCCAGGCATTCACGAAATAGATCAGCAGGATACCCAGCACAATGCCCATCTGGTAAATGGAGATCAGCCGCCCGCGGATATTGGCCGGGGCTATCTCGGATATATACAGGGGCGATAAGGTAGAGGCAATACCGATGCCGATACCGCCTATCAGCCGGAATAGCACAAAGGCGTTGAGGCCCATAGGCAGCATAATGCCCAGCGAAGAAACAGCGAAGGCCAGTGCAGAGATCATCAGCACTTTCTTCCGGCCGATCTTATCACTCAGCCCACCAGCGAACATGGCGCCGATGACGCAGCCCACCAGGGCGCAGCTGGCCACCCAGCCCATCATGGCGGGCGACAAACTATATTTGGTCTGAATAAAACCAATGGCGCCCGCTACCACCGCTGTATCGTAACCAAACAGCAAACCACCCACCGCCGCCACATACGTGTATTTATAAACAAATTTCAATCCTTGTTGCATGATGATCAGTTTATCCGGTAGTCAATCAGGTTTTCAGTCCGTACATAGGCTTTGATAGTGGCCATCTGCTTTCCTTCACTTTCCCCATAGGGCCGGATGGTATAGGCGCCGGCATCAGCAGGGACAATAAAGGTTTCCGCATAATGCACTACAAAGGGCGCAAAGCTGTTGTCCGGGCTCTCCACAATGGCTTCCCGGCCCTCTATCAGGTTCAGCACATTGAACTGCCCGTTGGTATGGTGCTGTACCGTACCGGTGAACCAATGCCTGCGGGTTTCAATGAACGAGCCATCTTCCAGCCCCGTGCTTTCTTCGCGCCAGCCCGGTCCTTCAGTGATGGGTTTTACCTGTTGCAGGATATGCTCCCGGGTCCATTCTGTAGTACGGTCCCACTGGATCACGTTCTTTCCATGCGCCAGGGAAATAGGACGGGGTTTACCATCCAGTCCCATACGACCCCAATCCCAGAGTTTGAAAGTGAATATATACGGCGTGGCGCTGATCTCCAGCACTACGCTGTTGGCGCCGGAGCAATGCACCGTGCCCGAAGGGATCAGCACATGATCGTGTTTTTTGACAGGCCATTTCTGCACAAAATTGTCCGCTTCAAAATGACCGCCCTTGTCCTGTGCATCCTGTAAGGCATTCATCATTTTTTCCGGCACTACATTTTCTTTCAATCCCAGGTATACAAACGCGCCTTCGCGGGCTTCCAGGAAATAATAGCTTTCGTCCTGGGTATAGGCCATGCCGAAATGCTCACGGATATAGGCTTTGAGGGGATGCACCTGGAGGCTGAGGTTGCCGCCATCCATGGTATCCAGAAAATCAAAGCGGATAGGAAACTCCGCACCGAAAGCAGCATATACTTTCTTTCCCAGCAATTGTTCCGGCTGGAAGAAGACCGCATTAATGCTGGGCGTTTCAAAACGGAGATTATCGAACTGTAATAAAAGACTGTTCTCCTCCGGGACACAATCGAAGCCCCAGGCCAGGTTCTTTTCATCCTGCCTCATCTCAAAGGTCTCTTTGAGCCATTGACCGCCCCAGGGACCCGGATCAAAATAAGGCACTACACGGAAAGGTTGCTTTACCACCTGCTTCAGCGCACTCAGCAGCAAGCTGCCTTCAATCATGTTGGGTTGACCGGGCGCCGTAGTATCCAGCACGTAATCCCATTTTTCCATCAGCGCATTCTTCTGCCGGTCCAGCACCCGCCAGTCCACGAAGAAGGAGCGTTTGTATTTATAGGAGAAAGCATCTTCGGTATTGCTGACGCCCAGGTTGCCTACTGTCTTGCGACGAAAACGCAGCTGTATCTCCCAGCGCGGCATATCGGCATAGACCAGGATATCGGCAGCAGGAGCTACCAGGCTGGCGCCAACGCCGTAGACGATCAGCAGTGAAGCCTTTGAGTCAGTTACCTGCTGTTGCAGGGCGGGTAATTGGGAACCATCAAAGAACTGTTCCAGGTTCAGCGGACTCATATAACCAAATACCGGATCATCCGTTACAAAGGGATAGACCAGCTCATTCAATTTTTCCGCTGGCAGGAATGCTGTTTCCGCATGCAGGAACTGCGCCTGCGGCAGCTCCGCCTGCAGCCCTTTCAGTAGTTCCTGCTGGTCTACGCCCTGGTAACATTCCAGGGCCAGCACCAGCTTATTGCTGTTCAGACTTTGTACCCGCTGCGCTAATGTATTACTGATCTCCTTCCATCCATTCCATCCTGTGCCTTCGATCTTTACGGCAGGATACTTATCAAAATTTGATTGTGCCACGATAGGGTCTGTTTTATGCGTTAATAATCGTTTTGTGTAAGGTTGGGATTGAGGTCGCGCTCATACTGCGGTACAGGGAACAGGTAGTTCCTGGCAGCCGGCGTTACGCCTGTCTTTGCCTGGGGCACCAGTGTTTCCAGGGTACTGGTACGCACCAGATCGAACCAGCGATGGCCTTCGCAGACCAGCTCCAGCCGGCGTTCTTTCAGTACCGCCGTGCGGAAAGACTCTTTGCTAAGGTTCACATAATCCGGTACGGTGTTCCCATAAGTGCTGCCGTTGTAACGGGCGCGTTTGCGGACCTCATTAATGGCGGTATGCGCTTCATCGGGATGGTTGTTCTCATTCTCCGCTTCGGCATACATCAGCAGCACATCGGCATAACGGATCACGGGAAAATCATTGGCGCTGCCATTGCCTGTTGGCTCGGCTACGCGGTCCCAGTATTTCTGGATATAGGGTCTGATGGTCTCGGTACTGCCATCCTGTTTATGCACCTGGGTGATAAAGGTCACGGACCGCCGCCTGTCATCCGCATCATACTGGTTATAGAGCTGCTGCGTGGGCACCTGCCAGCCCTGGGCGTTCTGCACGCCTTCTTCACTAAGGAGTGTGGGCAGGAGACGAACCTGGAATTGCCCTACTTCCCAGAAGATGATGGCGCCGCCGGCATCACCAAAGCCAACAGAGAAGACAGCTTCTTTTCCACCGCGACTGGACAGCTTGAACACATCCGCAAAATCCTGCCAGAGTTCGTACTCGTGTGAGTCAATGACTGCCTTTGCTTTTTCTGCCGCCATCGGGTAATTCTTTTCCGTCAGGTATACCTTGGCCTGCAAAGCCAGCGCCGCGCCGCTGGTGGCCCTGCCGCGACCGCTACCTGCCGCATATTCAGGGGGCAGCGCATTTTCAGCCACCGCCAGGTCCGCATGGATCTGCTGGTAGATAGCTTCCACCGTAGCCACTTCCGGGGTCAGCGGTTCTTTTTCCTTCAATACCAGCGGCACTTTGCCAAACATCCGCACCATATTGAAATACATCAGGCCGCGGAGAAAACTGGCTTCGCCGATCAGCCGGCTGCGCAGACTGGCAGTCATATCAATGAGCGGGATGCGCTCAATGGCAATATTGGCCAGGGTAATGGTCTTATAATGCATGGTCCATACTTCCTGCAGCGTGCTATTTTGCGGGCTGTAGGTGAAAGTAGCCAGCTGGTCCAGGGCCGGCGATGCCAGCTGCTGGTTCTGCAACTCATCAGAGGCAAGGCCAATGGCCACCCAGAAAGAACTATGGTATACACCGGCAGTAGAGCCGGTGCTGGTAGAATTCAGGTAAGCATACACAGAGTTGACAGCTGAAATGGCGTCCTGCTCTGTCTGGTAATAATTGGTCACCGCCACCAGGTGCTTTGGATCTTCTTCCAGGAATTTGGAGCAACCGGCGCCCAGCAGCAAGCTGCCGGCGGTGATGGTGGAGAGAAAGATATTTGTTGTTTTCATTTTGACAGCTTTTCGTTGATTAGAGACCAATGTTTACACCCAGTAAATACACTTTCGATTGCGGATATCCGCCCAGGTCAACCCCATTGAGCGTAGTGCTTTGCCCGGCCGTATTGGCTTCCGGATCGTAACCGGAATAATCGGTAATGGTGAACAGGTTAGTAGCGCTGGCATAGATCCGCAGGTTACGCGCTTTAAGCCTGTTCAGGACTTTGGCAGGCAGGTTATAGCTGAGGGTCACATTTTTCAACCGAACGTAAGAAGCATCTTCTACAATGGCAGAAGAATATACACCGGCATCCAGACCGCCTGCCGCCAGGGCACGGGGATATTTATTACCGGGATTGGCGGGCGTCCAGCGATTGAGCGCCGCATCAGCCAGCACATTATTCTGACCGGTAAAATTCAGGAGGTCCAGGTTGTTGAGATTGGCCATCTTATTGCCCTGCGAACCCTGCCAGAAAAAGCTGAGGGTAAACTGGCGATAGCTGAAATCATTGTTGAAGCCCCAGGTGAATTTGGGCTGGGCGTTGCCGAGGATCACGCGGTCGTCCGCATCAATCTTGCCATCATTGTTGATATCCCGGTAGCGGCGGTCGCCAGCCTTGGCATGGGAAGCAGGATTGGCGCCCGTGGGCTCCTGTCCAATCAGGACAGGACTGGAAGCTGCTTCTGCATCGGTCTGGAAGATACCGTCAAAAATATAGCCATAGAAAGAAGAGATGGGAATGCCGCGGCGCAGCAGGATGCCATAGGAAAGCGGGATATCTGTTTCCGAATTGAGGTTGGTGATCTCGTTGCGGTTGATGCTGAAATTGATGGCGCTGTTCCAGGTCAGCTCGCCACCACGCAGGTTCTGGGTGCGCAGGTCAAAATCAAAACCATGGTTCCGGATATTGCCCACGTTGAGTACGGTAGTGCCAAAACCGGAAGTGGACGGGATAGGCGTGGTCAGCAGCAGATCAAATGTTTTCTTGTTGTAATAATCCGCGGTGAACTGGACCCGGTTATTGAAGAGGGCCAGGTCGAACCCGATATCCAGCTGGCGGGTGGTTTCCCAGCGCAGATCGGAATTGACATAGGTCAGCGGCTCCTGCCCGGTATATACTTCGCTGCCTGAAGGGCTGTTGAACACCCCTTCGCCATAAGGACCTATCAGGGCCAGCGACTGGTAAGGCAGGATGGCCTGGTTGCCGATCACGCCATAGCTGGCACGGAATTTCAGGTCGGAGATGGCTTCTATATCCTGCATGAAATCTTCCTGTGATACGCGCCAGGCAAATGCGGCGGAGGGGAAGAAAGCATATTTGTTATTGGCGCCGAATTTAGAGGAACCATCCACCCGGCCGGTCAGGGTGAACAGGTATTTATCGCTCAGCGTGTAATTCACGCGGCCCAGGTAAGAGAGCATGCTCCAGCTGGATTCCGAATTGGCGGGCTTCTGCGGGTTGAGCGCTGAAGCAATATTGTGGTAACCGGTCCGGTTATCCGGGAAATCAAAGGCATAGACCAGGAGGCGGTCGCTGTTGAACTGCTGTACCGTAAAACCTGCTACGGCATTGATCCGGTGTTTGCCGTTGAAGGTATTGTTATAGGAAAGCGTGTTCTCGTTGAGCCAGGTCATCCCCTGTGATTCCGCCAGCGAGGCTTCCCCTTTACTGGCCTGGGTACGTTTCAGGAAATTGGGGCCAAAGCTGTTCTCCTGGTTATTGAAGGCATCAATACCGAAGCTGCTTTTGAACTCCAGCTGTTTGCTGAACGCATAGCGGGCATAGACAGAACCGAGGATCCGGGAGAGGATCGTATTGGAAACATATTCATTTGCTTCAGCAATGGGATTGCCCAGTATTTTACCGCGATCGTTCTCAAACGTATAGCCCCCTTTCACGGAAGCGTCCTTCACCGGCAGTACGGGATTGAAGAGCATGGCGCTGGACACCACGCCCGGCACAATATTGCCGTCGTTGGTGAGAACGCCCTGGCTGCTGAGCCGGGAATAGGCCAGGTTGGTCCCTACGGTCAGTTTATCGGTGATAGTGCGGTCCAGGTTGGCGCGGAAAGAATAGCGTTTGAAATCAGAGTTCAGGATAATACCGTCCTGGGTGAAGAAAGAACCGGAGAGTGCGTATTTGGTCTTATCGTCCGCACCGGATACGGTAGCCTGGTAGCTGGAGAGCGGCGCTACGCGGAAAAGTTCATCCTGCCAGTCGGTCCCCTTGCCCAGGTTCTTGGGATTAACGTAAATGGGCGTCTGGCCGGCGTTGAGCTTGGCGTCATTCACCAGGTTGGCAAAACCTTCTGCATCCAGCAGGTTGAGCTTATTGGCCACTTCCTGGTAGCCATGGTAGGCTTCCAGGTCTACCCTGCCTTTACCGGATTTACCGCGTTTGGTAGTGATCAGCACTACCCCGTTGGCGCCGCGGGAGCCGTACATGGCGGTAGCGGAAGCGTCCTTTAGTATTTCAATAGATTCAATATCGCCCGGACTGATAGATGCCAGCGGACCGATGCGGGGGCCGCGGGTAACGCCACCGGAGAAATCGCCGCCATCGCTGTTGACCAGCATCCCGTCAATGACATAAAGCGGTTCATTATTGGCGGTGATGGAGCTGATGCCGCGGATGCGGATACTGGGCTCAGCGCCAGGTTTACCGGAGTTCTGGGTCACCTGAACGCCAGCGGCGCGGCCTTGCAGGGCCTGGTCGAAGGACGCCGTGGGCACTGCTTTCAGCTCATCGGATTTAACGGAGATGACGGAGCCGGTGAGGTCCACTTTGCGGGCGGTGCCATAGGCAATGACCACCACTTCTTCCAGGGCGGCATTGTTGCTGCTGAGCTGGATGCTCAGCTGGGTGCGTGCGCCTACGGCGATGTCCTGTAGCAGGTACCCCACATGCGTGATGGTCAGGGTATCCTTTCCGGCGGGTAAAGAAATGGTAAAAGAGCCGGTGGCATTGGTGACGACCGACTGGCTGCTGCCTTTCACAGTAACGGTAGCGTCTTCTACCGGTTTACCGTCGGGGCTGGTCACTTTGCCCGTAATGGTGCGGGCCGACTGCTGGGCAAGGCCCTGGAAAGACAGCAGGAGAAAGAGTAAGGCCGTCGCCAGGGCTGCAAGCGTTTCGTTAGATTTTTTCATACTAAAAATTGAAGCGTTAGTGGTCATTACATGTCCGAATGTTCGTACATATTAATGGTCAAAAATTTTCACATGGTGGTTAGTCCCGTTTTACCGGGGACAACCGGCGCGTTGCACTATTATTTTCTTGCGATATCTATACTGTAGGTGAACCTGTCGGCCCTATAATAGCCGAGGTTGAATTCAATGGGACGGTCGCCCGCATCACAGACCACCCTTTTCCGGAACAGAATGGCCGCTCCAATTTCTATGTCCAGCAGTTTACCCAGCTTCTTGTCGGCCAGGATAGCGCTGATCCCTTCTTTGGATACGGTGGCTACAATATGGTGCTCTTTTTCCAGCATTTCATAGAGTGGCCTGGAGAAATCATCATCAATGCTGAGCCCGGTGCGCGGATGGAAATAAGAAATGAAATGCACAATGGGCTCTCCGTCCAAACCCTTTACCCGCTCCATTTTCAGGACAGTGGCCTCGGGTCCGATACGGAACAGTTGCTGCAGGTCTTTGTCAGGTTCTACCATAGAGACCTTGACGCTGTAATTGCGGAAAGGCATGCCCTTCTCGTCCATCTCATGGGTGAAGGAATCCCATTTGTCCAGCTTGGTGGTGATATTGTTGCGGGCAACGGTAGTGCCCACTCCTTTCTTACGCACCAGCAGCTGCTCATACACCAGCTTATTGGTAGCCTGCCTGACCGTACTCCTGGACACACCGAGCTGTTTGGCAATATCGATCTCATTGGGCAGCAGCTTGCCGTTCTGGTACTCAGGCATCCCGATAATTTTCCGGAGCAGCTCTTCTACCTGGGCATGTAACGGCATTGCACTCTGATGATCGATCTCCAATATGTCCATGCTTATTTGTTTGTATGTATGTACATACTAAAGTAGGAAGATTTGGGAAACGGGCAAAAAATATTTTGGGACGAACCAAAGGAACCGGGAGTATATTGGTTCGTCCCCAATAAAAAAAGCGGCGGCCTCAACAGCCACCGCCTTAATATATTCAGGCGTTTTTAGCGCGTACTGATTATTGCTTTGCAGACAGGTCAACTTTCAGGTTGATCTCCTGGCTGATAGCATCATCTTTCTGGCCGGGATAAGTGATACCCCAGTCGTGACGATTGATATTGAAATCGGCTTTCGCTTTTAAGCTTGTGCCGGTGTTCTCTGTTACGTTGGCGTTGAAAGTGATGTTCTTGCTGGTGCCGCGCAGGGTCAGGTTACCGGATATTTTCAGGGTAGAAGCAGAATCACTTACAGAAGTGATCTCGAAAGTAGCGGTGGGATGGTTGGCCACATCAAAGAAATCAGCGGCTTTCAGATGTCCTTCCAGCTTTGCTTTGTAAGTAGTATCAGTGATGTCCAGGTCTTTGATGGAGGTCATGTCAATAGTGAAATTACCACCGGTGAGTTTGCTGTCCTGTACAAACAGGCTGCCACCAGTGATGTTCACGGTACCATTGTGGCTACCAGAGATCTTGTTACCCAGCCAGGCAATGCTGCTGGCGGAGGGATCTACTTTCAGTTCAGTACCGGCGGCAGAACCGTTGGCGCTTACAGAATCTTTTGTGTCCGCTTTTGCTCCTTCCGGGTTGTCTACACAGCTATACAAGAGGGTGCTGCCTAACAGAACAAAGAGAAGTTTTTTCATGCTTGTTGATTTTGTTTAATTTGTTAATAGCAATGCTCCATACCGTTGGTGATCAAACCATCAACCCGGCTGGCATTACCGGAATATAGTACAAACATACAGGTATTTTGTTGTTTGAACATCGAGATTAATGGCTGATTTTTTTCTTTACGGAACGGAGGAATCGGGTAAACATGAAAATGGAAGCAAAACTCAGGCCGACAATAAAGCCTAACCATATACCGGTAGCGCCCATACCCCAATGGAAGGCCAGCAGGTAGCCCACAGGGATGCCGATGACCCAGTAAGCGATGGCCACCAGCAAGGTTGGAACCTTCACGTCTTTGATACCACGGTTCAGCCCCGCTCCTACGGCCTGGGTGCTGTCGGATATCTGGAAGATAGCGGCAAACAACAATAACAACGCGGCCATTTGCACCACCTGGTCATTGTCATTAAATAAATAAGGCAGATGGAAGCGGAAGGCCGTAATGCCGATCACGCAAATACCGCCATAGACCAATGCGGTGAACAGGGTACTGCGACCGATACGGTTGATATGGTGCCAGTCGCCCCGCCCATAAGCATTGCTCACACGGATAGATCCTGCCTGGGCCAGGCCGATGGACACCATGAAAGTGAGGGAGGCCATACTGAGGGCTATCTGGTGTGCGGCCTGCGGAATAGCGCCCATGGTGCCAATGATGATACCGGACACGGCAAAGGCGCCGGCTTCCAGTCCCATCTGCAGGCTGCTGGCCACACCGATATGCAATAATTCGCGCTGTGTTTTCCAGGACAGTTTCCACTGGCTTCTCCGCACCATCATATAGCGGCGGAATTTGTGGTGGTACAGCACTACAAACAACAGCATAAAAAAGATCAGGGTGCGGGTGATCAGCGTGGCCCAGCCCGCGCCGATCAGTTCCAGTCGCGGAAAGCCCCAGTGCCCATAGATCAGCAGCCAGTTGAGTAATATATTAACAGGCACGCAGACCAGGGACAGCACCATGGCAATGGCAGTATGTTCCAGTCCGTCGGCAAACTGTTTCAGGGTCATGAAGAGCAGACTGGGAATGAGCGACAGGGCGATCATGCGGCCGAAAGGAATGGCCAGCTCCACCACTTCCGGGTCCTGCCCCAAGTGATACAGGGTATTGATCCCTACCAGGATGCCAACGGAGATCAGGAGCGCCACGGCGGTACAGAGCCAGAAACCGTTGAACAGGTAATGGGATACCTGCCGCCCGTCCCGCCGGCCATTGGCCATGCTCACCATCTGGGAAACCGCAATGGTGAGACCGATACCAAAGATGAAGGGGATATTGATACTGTTCAATACCAGTGACACTGCGGCCAGCTGTTTATAGCCCAAAGCCCCTACCATGGCCGCATCTATGATATGGAGCGACATCTGCGCCAGTTCTCCAATAATAATGGGCACCGCCAGTCTGATAGTAGCCGAAGCTTCCTGTTGTAATCCCTGCCTTGTGATCTGCATAAGGCAGCAAAAGTAGTAAGAATAAAAAAATTTCGGTGGTTTCAAAAACATCCCTACTTTTGCTAACGGTGTTAGGAAAAATAACGATATGGGAATAACTGAAAGACGGTTGCGGCAAAAGGACGAAGTGAGGTCCAGCATTCTCGCAACGGCGTGGCAGATAGTCACGACGGAAGGCTGGCAGGCCCTGTCGATCAGGAAAATAGCAGACGCCATTGAATACAGTGTACCCGTGATCTATGATCATTTTGAGAACAAGGAAAGTATACTGATGGAGTTTGCCCGGGACGGATTCAATCAGCTCGCTAAAAAGATGGAGCAGGCCCGGCATAAGCATGAAGATCCCGCCGACCAGATCCGGGCCGTAGCGGATGCCTACTGGAATTTCGCCTTCCGCAATAAGGAGTACTACCAGGTGATGTTCAACCTCGGTATCCCCTGCTGTGAAGAAGCCGGCTGCCTCCCCGAAAAGACCCATTTCCGGGAACTGATGCTGGAACCCATTGCCGCCATACTGGAAAAACATAACCGCACTGATATAGATCCCTGCCTGAAGGGACATACCTTCTGGTCGGTCATCCATGGACTGATATCCATCAAAATGATGCGTACCTCAGACATGTGTGAGCAACTCAACAAAATGGTCCTCGATGATGCCATCAACGGTTTCATCAAAAACCTGTCCCGTTGAGCTTTTTTTTCGGCAAAAATCTAACAGTGTTAGGAAAAATAATCGCGTTATAATTGAACAATCCCTGAAATCCTGTCCCGTGGCCGGTTTACATAGCTAAGGCTGTAGGCAACCTGTCATGACCAATAAATTAATACTAATTTTTTTAGCAATGTAGCCGTCATTTTTAGTACCTTTGTTCCGGTCTCCTGATGCATACTGTGCAGCAAGATCCCCCTTGCCGCCATAGGCCTCCAGCCGGATACAGGATCCGTATGTCTTTTTTCGTACCAACAAACATCAACTCAACAGAATCTCAAACCGGAGAGCCTTTGCGCTTTCCCCAACAACCATGCTATGCAACCACTACGTCTGAACATCACCCGCAGGCACTTATTGCTGCTCACCGGGTTTATTTCTATCACTGCGCTGCTGTATGCCTGCGGCGCCGGCAGGGCGGAACAGCCCATCAATGCCATGCCACCCCCATCCTTACCCGTACTGGCCGTTAGTGCCACACCGGGTACTACTTACCGGGAGTATACCGCTGCCCTGGAAGGTAAGGTCAACGTGGAGATACGCCCACAGGTAGAAGGGTACCTGGATAAGATCTATGTAGATGAAGGCGCCTACGTCAAAGCAGGCCAGCCCCTCTTCAGGATCAACGACCGCATCTACCGCGAAGCACTGCACAACAGCGAATCTTCCCTTCAGGCCGCCGAAGCCAATGCCGCCAGAGCCCGCGTGGAAGTGGATCGCCTGCTGCCACTGGTAGAAAATAAAGTGATCTCTGAAGTGCAGCTGAAGACCGCCCGCGCCACTTATGACGCCGCCCTGGCCAGCGCTGAACAGACCCGGGCCCTGGTAGCCAATGCAAAGATAAATGTCGGTTATACCCTGGTGTCAGCACCGGTAAGCGGTTATATCGGCCGCATCCCCTTCAAGACCGGCAGCCTGGTAGGCAAAGGTGAAACCACACCGCTTACCGTGCTCTCTGATGTAAGCGAAGTATATGCGTATTTCTCGCTCAGCGAGGCTGATTTCATCGCTTTCCGTAACCAGTTTGCCGGCAATACCCTGGAAGAAAAGGTCCGGAAAGTACCCGCTGTACAGCTGGTGCTGGCCGATAACAGCCTCTACCCCCAGACCGGTAAAATAGGGACTATCGACGGGCAGTTTGACCGTACCACCGGCGCCATCAGTTTCCGCGCTACCTTCCCCAACAGCGGCGGCCTGCTGCGCTCCGGCAATACAGGCAGGGTCCGCATCCCCCAGCTCTTCAATGAAGCACTGGTGGTGCCTCAGGAAGCCACCTACGAGATACAGGACAAGATCTTTGTCTATGTAGTCAGCGACAGCAATAAGGTGGTAGGCCGGCCTATCAGCATCTCGGGTAAGACCGCCAACTATTATTTTGTCCAGGGTGGACTCAAAGCCGGCGAGCGCATCGTGTTCTCCGGCCTCGGTAACCTGCGGGATGAAATGGTGATAGCCCCCATGCCGATACGGGTAGACAGCCTGCTACAGGTAAAACCGCTCTGATCCATAACAGCCCGGTGGAAAGTGCCCTATTCTGACAGCCATGAATAACCGGGTGCTTTCCCCCAGGCTCCTGTTCACATCCAACATTTCAAACGCCCACGCGGCTATTGTATTCGCCTGCCCATAACCGGCAGCCGGACCAAAATCTTATACGCATGTTTAAACGATTTATTGAGCGACCGGTACTCTCTACGGTTGTCTCCATCATACTGGTTTTGCTGGGCATCATTGCCCTCACCACCATCCCGGTGACCCAGTTCCCGGATATTGCACCACCCAGCGTGCAGGTAACCGCCTCCTACCCCGGCGCCAATGCCGAAGTAGTAGCACGCGCCGTGGCCACACCCATTGAAGAGTCCGTGAACGGAGTGGAGAACATGACCTACATGACCTCCAACTCCAACAATGACGGCTCTATGGTGCTCACCGTTTTCTTTAAGCTGGGCACTGATCCCGATCTCGCCGCCGTGAACGTGCAGAACCGGGTGGCCAAGGCCATCAGCCTCCTGCCGCCCGAAGTGAACCAGGCCGGTATCAGCACCCAGAAAGTACAGAACAGTATGATCATGGTGCCCGCCCTGTACAGCACCGATTCCCTGTTCGACGAGACCTTCCTGCAGAACTACGCCCGCATTAACCTGATCCCCGAGATCCAGCGCGTGCCCGGCGTAGGCCAGGCCATGAGCTTTGGCGTCAAGGATTATTCCATGCGCATCTGGCTCCGGCCCGACCGCCTCACCGCCAATAATGTTTCGCCGCAGGAAGTGCTGGCCGCTATCCAGGGCCAGAACCTGGAAGCAGCACCCGGTCGCTTTGGACAAAGCTCCAACGAATCTTTTGAGTATATCCTCAAATACAAAGGCAAATCCTTTGAAGGCGAGCAATACGAGAATATGATCATCAAGGCTAATCCGGATGGTTCGGTGCTTAAGCTGAAAGACCTTGCCCGGGTGGAATTTGGCACCGTCAACTATTCCGTTGACAATGCCTGGGGCGGTAATCCCGGTATCGGTATCGCTATCTTCCAGACCGCCGGCTCCAACGCCAACGAGATCCAGATAGCTATCAATGAAGTGCTGAAAAAGAATTCCGCCAATTTCCCCAAGGGGCTGCACTACATGAATATGTACAGCACCAAGGAATACCTGGACGAATCTATCTCCCAGGTGAAAAGCACCCTGATAGAAGCTTTTATCCTGGTGTTCATTGTGGTGTATATCTTCTTACAGGACTTCCGTTCCACACTGATCCCGGCCATTGCCGTACCCGTGGCCATTATCGGTACGTTCTTCTTCATGCAGCTCTTTGGTTTCAGTATCAACGTGCTCACCCTCTTCGCCCTGGTACTGGCCATCGGTATCGTGGTGGATGACGCCATTGTGGTGGTGGAGGCCGTGCATACCAAGATGGAACATACCCGGCTGCCGGCCCGTGAAGCCACCATTAAATCCATGCAGGAGATCTCCGGCGCTATCATCTCCATCACCCTCGTGATGGCCGCGGTGTTCATCCCCGTAGGTTTCATGCAGGGCCCCGCAGGGGTGTTCTACCGGCAGTTCTCTTTCACGCTGGCCATCGCCATCCTGATCTCTGCTGTGAACGCCCTGACGCTGAGCCCCGCGCTCTCGGCGCTTATCCTGAAGAACCCGCATACCGGTGAACACGGAGAGATCCCGCAAAAGAAAGGCTTCGGCCCCCGCTTCTTCCGTGGTTTCAATAAAGGTTTCAACGCCATCACCGACCGCTATACCGGTACCGTCCGTTTCCTGGCCAAAACAAAATGGATCGCTATCGGCGGTCTGCTGATAGTGTCACTGGCCACTTTCTGGCTGGCCCGCACCACTCCTACCGGTTTTATCCCGGCGGAAGACCAGGGCTTCATCCTCTATAATATCACCTTACCGCCCGGCAGCTCACTGGAGCGCACCCGTGATGTGGTGAAGAAAGTAGAGGCCGCTACTAAGGACCTGCCTTCTATCCAGGCCTATTTCACGGTTACCGGTTTTAACCTGCTGTCCAATTCCAGCAGCTCCAACTACGCCATCGGTTTTGTGCGACTGAAACCGGTCAGGGAAAGAGGCGAAGTACACTCGCTCCAGGAGATCATGGGCCAGATGAATGCCCGTTATGCCGGCATCTCTGAAGCCAGCATCTTTACCTTCTCCTTCCCCACCGTTCAGGGTTTCGGTAACGTGGATGGTTTTGAGTTCATGCTGCAGGACCGTTCCAACGGCTCCCTGACCAAACTCGGCGAAACAGCCAATGCCTTCGCTATGGAGCTGATGAAGCGGCCCGAGATCGGTTTCGCCTTCACCACCTTCAGCGCCAATAACCCGCAGTATATGGTGAATATTGACGAGGCCAAGGCCAAACAATTGGGTGTAGGCGTTGATGATATCCTGCAAACCCTGCAGGTGTATTACGGCAGCACCTTCGCGTCCGACTTCAACCGCTTCGGGAAATTCTACCGCGTTATTGTGCAGGCCGATGCACCTTATCGCGCCAACCCGGAATCACTGAACGGCATTCATATCAAGAACAGTTATGGGGAGATGGTGCCCATCAACGGGCTGGTGAAACTGGATAAGACCTACGGGCCGGAAACAGTTACCCGCAATAACCTGTTCAATGCAGTCACCATGAACGGGTTCCCCAAACCAGGTTTCAGTTCGGGTGACGCTATCCGCGCCGTGGATGAAACCGCCGCCAAATTCCTGCCAAGGGGTTATGCGCATACCTGGACCGGCCTCAGTAAGGAAGAGATCGCCGCGGGCGGTCAGCAGGGCATCATTTTCCTGCTCTGCGTACTGTTCGTCTATTTCCTGCTGGCGGCGCAGTATGAAAGTTATATGCTGCCTTTTGCCGTGATCCTCTCCATCCCCTTCGGGATCTTCGGGGTCTTTGCCTTCATCCGCCTCTTCGGGATCGATAACAATATCTATGTTCAGGTGGGCCTGATCATGCTGATCGGGCTGCTGGCCAAGAACGCCATCCTGATAGTAGAGTATGCCGTACAGCGCCGGCGTGCCGGTATGACCCTGCTGGATGCCGCACTGGAAGCGGCCAGGCTGCGGATCCGTCCCATCCTGATGACTTCCTTTGCCTTTATTGTGGGCATCACGCCGCTGATGCGTGCCACCGGCTCTTCCGCTATGGGTAACCGCTCTATCAGCTTTGGCGCCGCCGGCGGTATGCTGTCAGGCGTATTGCTGGGGGTATTCATTATCCCGGTATTGTTCATCCTGTTCCAGACACTGACCGAACGCTTTGGCCGCAAAGGCGCTCCCAAAGAAATCTTTGTGGCGGAATGATCCCATTTGACCAAATGACTAAACAAGAAATTATGCAAACAATGATAACCGGTAAACGATGGATCGGGTTGCCCCTGGTCCTGCTTATCCTGGCCGGCTGCCGCGTAGGCAGGAATTACCAGCAACCGGAACTCCTGCTGCCGCAGCAATTCAGCACTACTTCCTTTGCAGATACCAGCAGTATAGCCGATCTGCCCTGGGAGCAGCTCTTTACAGATACCACCCTGCAGAGGCTGATCCGCAATGGCCTTACCTATAACCACGACCTCCTGGCCGCCATTAAAAGAATAGAAATGGCGCAGTCGCAGGTAAAGCAGGCAAGGCTGTCGCAGTTGCCCACGCTCAACCTGAATGTAACGGGTCAGTATAACCGCCCTTCCGACAACAGCCTGAACGGCCTCAGCGCCAGCAGCTTTTTAGGGAAGAGCCATATTGAGAACTACCAGGCTTTCCTGAACCTTTCCTGGGAAGCGGATATCTGGGGAAAGATCCGGCGCCAGCAGGAAACCACCCTGGCGCAGTACCTGCAAACGCAGGAAGCTGCCAAAGCCGTGCAGACACAGCTGGTAGCCGGTATTGCACAGGGTTACTATAACCTGCTGATGCTGGACCAGCAACTGGGCATCGCCCGCCGCAACCTCCAGCTCAATGATACTTTTGTGAATGTTACCCGCTTCCTGCTGGATGGCGGTATGGTCAGCAACCTGGCCGTACAGCAGGCGGAAGCACAGCGGTCCACCACCGCCCTGCTGGTGCCACAGCTGGAAGAGCAGATAGCCCTCCAGGAAAATAACCTGCAATTGCTCACGGGGCAGCTGCCCGGCAGCATAACCCGCGCCGGCGACCTATCGGACATTCCGCTGCAAACGGGTTTATCAACCGGCATCCCGGTAGCCATGGTGAGCCGCCGCCCGGATGTGCGTGCTACTGAAATGGCGCTGGTGGCCGCCAATGCCCAGGTGGGTGTGGCGCAGGCCAGTATGTACCCGGGGCTGACCATCACCGCCGGCGGTGGCCTGGAATCTTTTAAATCCAGTAACTGGTTCAATATCCCCGGCTCCCTGTTTGGGCTGGCCGCAGGTACCGTACTGCAGCCCGTGTTCCAGCAGCGCATGCTGCGGACACGTTTTGAGATAGCGCAGAAAGAAAGAGAGGAAGCGGTGATCCGTTTCCGGCAGTCGGTCCTGACCGCTGCTACCGAAGTGAGCAATGCCCTGGTGCAGACCGATAAGCTCCAGGCCCAGCATGCCATCGCCAGCCAGCGGGCGGATACCCTGCAGGTGGCCGTACAGCATGCACAGCTGCTTTTCAAAAGCGATATGGCCAATTACCTGGAAGTGATCACTGCACAGAGCAACGCCTTACAGGCAGAACTGGAACTGGTCAATATCCGCCGCAACCAGCTGGCCACAGTAGTAGAACTGTACCGGTCGCTGGGTGGTGGCTGGAAATAAATAGTGAAGGAATATTTGGACGAACCAACAGGAAGGCATTAGTAATTGAACAGGCTTTAAAAAGTAAAGCGGAATGAGACCGATCTCATTCCGCTTTACTTTTTATTATGAATATCCGTCACCCGCCGGAGGCGGGGAACGCTCAATACTATTGCACGCGGAACCCGTTAGCAGACGCAAAAGCTTTCTGGGAACGCTGCATCTTGTCCAGCACCTCCTGCCTTTTACCTACCAGTTCCATCAGGGCGGCCCACTCTTCAGCCCGCTGGTCCTCATCTTTGGCCTCCCCTACCTGCCGGTAGCCGGTATACACCTGCTTGATGAAAACAAAATAATTGATCGCCGATGTTTTAAAGGCTTCGGCGCCTTTGGCATCAGGCGCAGGAAGCTCGCGGATCTCCTGCAGCTTTTCTTCTATCAGTTTTTCCATGCGTCCCCCGGCAATGGCAATACTATCATAGTGATCATTCTTGACGTATTCCAGCACCTTGGCTTCTGTAGACTCCAGGTCTTTTACCAGGCTCTCTTCCTTCTGGATTATAGTCTGATTAAAATTGAAAGCTGATCCCCCGCCACAACCGGTGAGGAAGGAAAGAGAAACCAGTGCTGCAACAACAAATTTTTTCATGAGAATGGTTGGTTTATTTGCCTGTCTAAACGTGAAGTACGCAAATATATTTCGTTTTACTGCTTCGCCGGGTGTCCTGATGTTTTCTTTTGGGACGAACCAATTGCTGCCGCTGTATTTTAAGCCGAATTTAATGGGCATGACTTTTGTTAGACCGTCATTCAAATGATCGCTTACAGCCACTGAAAAAACCAAATGATCCTGAAGTAAGCCTTACACTGAGAATTCATTTTTACGTAAACGAAACATCGTTCTTATGAGTGTTTTTACCCGGTCTACCCGGCTGCATTGGTTGCGGCCTGTCCGATTATTAGCTGTACTTTCCTTATTATTACTGACTGTGGCTGTCGCCAACGCACAGGACACCACGAAACCTAAACAGGATAGTATCCCTGTCAGAACGGATACGCTACCAAAAAAGGATTCTCTTCCACAAACTGATTCGCTGCCCGCACCAAAGGCAGATACTGTTCCCCAGCAAAGAAGAGATACGATACCGGCAGCCAGTTTGGATTCAGCCGAAGCCTTGACGGATACCTTACCCCGTCCCGGCGCAGATACGCTGTCCAGGAATGCAGACACTACCCTGGTAATAGGGACTGTGCTGCTGCCTGCTGAAACCGGCGATCTGTCCGGCACTTCCGTCCAGGTAAAGGGACAGCCTGCCGTGATCATCACTGATAGTACCGGTAAGTTTGCCATCAGCGCCCGGCCCGGGCAGACACTGGTCTTCAGCCGGGTGGGCTTCCGCAATCGAGAGGTGCGGCTCACCGGTCAGAAGATGGTCAACGTCAACATGCAGACGGCCGCCAGTGATGAGCTGGACCAGGTAGTGGTAGTGAGCTATGGTAAACAGCGGCAGCGCAATATCACCGGTTCCATTGCTGTAGTGGAAAGCACCGATATCAAAGACATCCCCGCCGCTGAATTTGGACAGAAACTGAATGGTAAAGTGCCTGGTCTCCAGATCAACCAGGTGACCGGCCGGCCCGGTCAGGCCATGACCTTCCGGCTCCGCGGCGCCTCCTCGCTCAATTCCGGCAACCAGCCGCTGTTTGTAGTGGATGGCCAGCCGGTACTGGATATCAACCAGCTGAACCCCGATGACATTGAAAGCTTCAGTATCCTGAAGGACGCCTCCTCCACCGCCTTATACGGCTCCCGCGCCGCTAACGGCGTAGTGATGATCACTACCCGTACGGCCAAACCCAATAAGACCAGCATCAACCTGAACAGCTATGTAGGCTGGCAAAGCGTGGGGGAACGCGGCAGGCCCGATATGATGAACGCACAGGAATTCGCCGGCTTCATGAAAGGCTATTACGAAGACAAGAGAAGATATGAAGGCACCGCCGGCGATCCCCCGCGGGAACCAACACTGGAAGATGTGCCGGAAGAATACCGCAACCCTGCACAGTATGGCGCCGGCACTGACTGGTACGACCTGATGCTGCGCACCGCCATGATCCAGAACCATACTATCCAGATCAGCACCGGGACCGACAAACTCCTGAGCGCTATCACCGCCTCCTATTTCAACCAGGAAGGCGTCATGCTCAACACCGGCATGGAACGTTTCTCCTTCCGCGCCAATAATGAGTTCAGGCCGCACAAAAGGGTTAAGCTGGGCTTCAACTTTGCGCCCTCTTTCCAGAACGATAAGAACACCCGCGCCCCGCTGGACGGCAACCGCCAGATCCTGGTACTGGGCATGATCGCTTCTCCCCTGGTGCCGCATATCAATGCCGATGGCAGTTACCCGCTGCGTGGCAGCTCCACCGGCATGTACGCCATGCCCAATCCTTACCAGCAATTGCTGAATGCCAACGTCAACCAGAAAACTTTCCGTGGCCTGGGTAATGCCTATGCCGACCTGGAAATCCTGAAGAACCTGAATTTCCGCAGCAGCATCAATGTGGACCTGGGTTATATTGATTACAATGCCTTCTATAATGGCAACTACGGAACTTTTGGTACGCCGCCGCCCAATACCAATATCAATGCGGTGCATAGTTCCTATAACTATACATCCTGGCTGGCAGAGAATACACTGGCCTATAAATTCGATATCGGCGCCAGTCACAACTTCGACCTGCTGGCCGGTTATGCCGCCCAGAAATACAGCCGCAATTTCCGCGGCATCAACGGCACCAATTTCCCGAACGACCTGATCCCCTGGATCATCCAGGGCTCCGGCGTCAACAGCGGCACCACCAATAATACCGCCTGGGATATGGTGAGCTGGTTCGGCCGGCTGAACTATGATTTCCAGAATAAGTACTTCCTGACCGCCAATATCCGTCGCGACGCCTCCTCCCGCTTCGGCACGGAAGAAAGATGGGGATATTTCCCATCAGTATCCGCAGGCTGGGTAATCAGCGATGAGCATTTTTTCCCCAAGATCAACGCACTGTCCTTCCTGAAGTTCCGTGGCAGCTACGGTCTCACCGGGAACAATAATATCGGTGATTATACACAGGTATCTCTCATGAGCCCCACGCCTTATACCTTTGAAGGCGCTACCACTTCCCCCGGCTACGCCATTACCTCCCTGGGTAATCCGCGCCTGAGCTGGGAAACATCCAAACAACTGGACCTGGGCCTGGAAGCCTCGCTGTTTGGCGACAGGATCCAGCTGACCTACGATTACTATAAGAAAGAAACGGAAGACCTGCTCTACCGCATAGACCTGCCATCTTCTTCAGGTTATACCCAGGTGACCTCCAACGTAGGCTCCTTCCGGATGTGGGGTCATGAAATTGCCGTCAGCTCCCGCAACCTCACCGGCACGCTGAAATGGAATACCAGCTTCAATGTTGCTTTCAATGATAACCGCGTACTTAGCCTGCAGAACGGCAATCCCATTGGTGGTGTCAACACCTACAATGATTATAACCGTACCGCTGTTGGCAGAAGGATCGGTGAATTCTGGGGTTATGTGTTTGATGGCGTATATATGAACCAGGCTGAATTCAACAGCCAGGCCAAACACAATACTTCCGTAGTAGGCAGCACCCGGATGAAAGATATCAATGGAGATGGGGTCATCAACCAGAGCGACAAGGATTATATCGGCAATCCCAATCCGCGTTACCTCTATGGTATGACCAACGACCTGAGCTATAAGAATTTTGACCTGTCCGTAGTAGTATCCGGCGCCGCCGGCTACGATGTACTATATACCAACTACCAGAACCTGCTGAACATTGATGGTATCTTCAATGTCACAAAGGACATGGCCAACCGCTGGCGCTCCGAAGCCAACCCGGGTAATGGCCAGGTTCCCCGCACCATGACCGGCACTACAGAACTGTACCGGCTGGCCAGCAGCAACTGGGTATCACCGGGAGATTATATCACGGTCCGGAACATCACACTGGGTTATACTTTCCAGAAGGAACAGCTGAAATGGGTGAAATCGGCCCGCCTCTATATCAGCGGTAACCAGCTCTGGGTATTCACCAAATACAAGCACCAGAACCCGGAAGCCAATGACAGCAGGGACCAGGCCACTACCGCCGGACAGGACAATGGTTCTTTCCCGGTTCCCAGGACCTTCCTGATTGGCGCCAATTTCAGCTTTTAGTATTTCCATCTACCCATCTAACTTATTTTATATGCAACGAAATTATATTACACTTCTACTGGCAGGCAGCCTCCTGTTCAGCTCCTGCTCCAAGGACTTCCTGGACCTGCTGCCGGAAGGAAGTATCCCGCCGGATAACTTTTTTGAGAACACCGAACAGTTCAACCAGGCCCTCACCGGCGCCTATGTGCCCCTGCGGGATATTTCCAATATCGCTTTCTTCATGGATGAAATGCGATCAGACAATACCCACTATGATTACAATGCACAGGACCGTGGCGGTCTGGGGTACGAGCAGCTGGCGGATTTTATGGATGACGCCGGCAACGCGGTGATCAATACACGCTATGCCGCCGCCTTCAATGGCATCTCCCGGACCAATGTGATCCTCGACAGGCTGGAGACCATTGAATTTGACATGGCAGATGCCGACCGCAGGAAGATCAGCGGCGAAGCCAAAGCCCTGCGCGCCCATTATTATTTTGACCTGGTACGCCATTACGGACCAGTTCCCCTGCACCTGCATGAAACCGTCAACAATACAGATGCTTTCCGGCCGCGCAGCACCCTGGACAGCATCTATAACCAGATCATTGCTGACCTGACCGATGCCGTCAGCCTCCTGGAACCACCCGCCAGTTTCCCTTCCTATGGCCATATGAACAAAGGTTCCGCTTCTACAGAGCTGGCCCTGGTCTATATGACCCGCCAGCAGTTTGACCTGGCCGTTCCCCTGCTGGAAAGCCTGGGCACCATGGGGTATGATCTCTGGCCGGAATACAGGGATGCTTTCAATCCCGCCAATGAAAGCAATGGCATGAACCGGGAATCCATTTTTGAAGTAGGGTATAGATCGGGTACCGATGGACAGCAGAGCAATTTTGTTTACCGCTTCCTCCCTATCACGGTTGACCTCAACACAGTGATCGGTTTCTCCTATAACAATATCAACGGTGGCTGGAACACGCCTACCAGCGACCTGTTGGCGGCTTATGAGCCCAGCGACAAACGCCTGGCCGCCAGCGTCAATATCCTGGAAGGCAGGATCAGGGGTGGTGATACCGGTTGGATGCCCGACAAAGTGATCACCGATATCCGGGAATATGCCGCTCCCACCGGCACTACGCCCAAGTTTTTTGTGAGCAAATACTATTTCCCGCCCTATACGGCGCCGGGTTATAATACGGATCAGAACTGGCCGGTATTCCGTTATGCCGGCGCCCTGCTCTGGCTGGCGGAAGCCTACAATGAGAGCGGCCGGTCGGGTGATGCGCTGGCGCCACTCAACAAAGTACGGCAGCGGGCCGGCCTGGATCCGGTGGACCTGGCGGACCCCGCCGGCCTGCGGGAGATCATTGCCAATGAGCAGCGCCTTGAGCTGGCCTTCGAGAACTACCGCTGGCTGGACCTGGTGCGCACCGGCAAGGCCGAGCAGGTGATGAACGCACACGGACAGGAACTGAAACAACAGTACAGCTACCTGTTGCCCGGCTCCTATACCGTGACGCCGCAGAAGCTCATTTACGCCATTCCGCTCCGGGAAGTCACCATTAACGGACTGCAGCAGAACGATGGCTATTAATTAACAAGTTTGCGATACCTTGCCGGCCCACGAAATCGATTATACCGTATTTTTGTGGGCCGGCATTTTTGTGCCCGCAAAGAAATTTACCGTAAAGGGTATTTCCTTCCTGACAAAGACCAGCTATTCCATGAGACCATCTACTATTAGTGGACCATTCCCGGCTGGCCGGATGTGAAATAGCTAAACGGAAAACGTCGCTTCCGCAAAAGCAAGGGCTGCCCCGGTAACGGGGCAGTTCCTTTTTCGGGTATCGGGCAAACCGCTTTTTACCTAACTTTCCCCTCCCAATCCCTTTCCTGACCGGACAGCCCGCTGTTCTACGCTAAAGGGCTGTTTAACCGGGGATAAACCATAAACTTAGGGGGCAGTTCCAGTAGTCTGCTTCACAGAAAATATTACTTTTGTACTTAAATATTGGTCATGTCGTTTTTTAAAGACAAGGTTGTAGTCATTACGGGAGGCAGCGATGGGATTGGCAGGGCGCTGGTAGATACTTTTATTGAAGCCGGCGCCAAAGTAGCCACCTGTGGCAGGAATTACGATAAATTATATACGCTGATAGTGCGGCACACCAATGTGATGCTGCATACCATGACCTGCGATATCAGCAAGGAAAGCGATTGCAGGCGCTTTATAGAATCCACCATCAAAACATTCGGGGGTATTGATATCCTGATCAACAATGCGGGTATCAGCATGCGGGGCCTGTTCAAGGACACCGATGTGGACGTGATCCGGCGGGTGATGGACGTGAATTTCTTTGGCGCCCTCTACTGCACCAAGTTTGCCCTGCCTTCCATCATGGAGCGCCAGGGCGTTATTGTAGGTATCTCTTCCGTGGCCGGGTACAGGGGACTTCCCGGACGTACGGGTTATTCCGCTTCCAAATTTGCCCTCCAGGGCTGGATGGAAGCGCTGCGCACCGAACTGCTGCACAGCGGGGTGCATGTGATGTGGGTGTCCCCCGGTTTCACCACCTCCAATATCAGGCAGGTAGCCCTCAACAGCCAGGGTGAGCCCCAGGGCGAAACACCGCTGGAAGAAGGCAAGCTGATGTCTGCTCATGATGTAAGCCTGCATATCCTCAAAGCCGTGGAACAGCGCAAACGCACGCTGGTACTCACCGGCACAGGAAAAAGTACCGTGTTCATGAACCGCTTCTTCCCGGCATGGGCCGATAAGCTGGTCTATAAATTCTTCTACAAGAATGGTGAACTGATCAAATAAACCACCACTATTACATGGCATTACTTACCCTCACATCTGATATTGGTCAGCAGGATTACCTCGTGGGGGCAGTAAAAGGGCAGTTGCTGCAGATCAACCCGGATTTCCGGCTGGTGGATATTTCCCATAGCCTCTCCCCTTTCAACTACCCGCAGGCGGCCTATATCTGCCGGAACGCCATCCGTAATTTCCCCCCTTACAGCTTCCACCTGGTGATGGTCAACCTGTTTGAGAAAAGACCGGAGCAGCTGCTGCTGGCCTTTCACCAGGAACAATATATCCTTTGTGCGGACAACGGCCTGCTCACCATGATCCTGGAGGACAAACCCGAAATGGTAATGGGCCTGCCATTGGATCCAACCACCATCAAGAACACGCTCTACTGCACCCGGGTCATGGGGGAAGCCGTCCAGGCCCTCCAGAGCGGTAAGGGTATCCAGCAGATCGGCCAGCCTGATATCTCCTTCGTGGAAAAGAACCATCTCCGCCCCATGCTGGGCGATAACTGGATAGAAGGACAGATCATCTTTATTGATAATTTCGAGAACATCGTGGTCAATATCACCCGCCAGGAATTTGAATCCCAGCGTCGCGGCCGGGGCTTCAGCATCACTTTCCGGCGGGATGAGGTCATCAGCCAGATCAGTGAAAGCTATGCTGATGTACCCGAAGGCGAGAAACTGGCCATCTTCAATTCCGCCGGCTACCTGGAAATTGCCATCAACAAAGGCAATGCCGCCGGCCTCTTTGGCTTGCAGGGATTTACGGAGCAATCACAGATGGTCCAGAACCGGCTTTTCTACCAAACAGTGCGTATCTTCTTCCAATAAAGCACTTTAATTTAAGTGTACACGCAAAAACTTCCTGTATTTGGTGTAGAACCCTATATTTGCCAAGTTTTAAAAAATCAATTCAATATGAATTTTACCCGGGTAAACAACATTGTCGGCTGGATCGTCTGCCTGATCGCCTGTACAGTGTATGTGATGACCATGGAACCCACCGGCAGCTTCTGGGACTGCGGCGAGTTCGTCTCCAGTGCATATAAGTTACAGATCCCTCACCCGCCCGGCGCCCCCCTCTTTGTTCTCCTGGGACGCTTCTTTATCATTCTTTTTGGCGATGATCCGATGAATGCCGCCCGTGGCGTAAACTTCATGAACGCCATTGCCAGCGGCTTTACCATATTGTTCCTTTTCTGGACCATCACGCACTTTGCGCGTAAGCTGCTCCAGAAAGGACAGGAAGTCCTGAGCGGCCAGCAGCTCTTCACCGTGATGGCTGCCGGCGTAGTAGGCGCCCTGGCCTATACTTTCTCTGATTCCTTCTGGTACAGCGCCGTGGAAGGAGAAGTATACGCCCTCTCCTCTTTCTTCACCGCCCTCGTATTCTGGGCCATCCTTAAATGGGAACATGAAGTGGACCTGGAAAGCAAGACCGATGGTCATAGGTTTTCCCGGGCCGACCGCTGGATCATATTCATCTTTTTCATGATGGGTCTGTCTATCGGCGTTCACTTACTGAACCTGCTCACCATCCCCGCCATTGTGATGGTGTATTATTTCAAACGTTATAAAGTAACCCGCTGGGGCGCCTTCTGGGCCTTCGTGATCGGTTGCGTGATCACCGGCCTTGTGCAGGTGGCCGTTATCCAATGGTCTATCCGCGGCGCCGGTTCCTTCGATATCTTCTTCGTGAACAGCCTGGGCATGCCTTTCTTTGTAGGCTTTGTGGTCTACTTTATTTTACTGGCAGGCCTGCTGGTGGCGGGTCTTGGTTTCAACGATACCAGCATCCGCAAGTTCACGCTGTTCCCCGTATGGCTTTCCGCCATCTTCCTGCTGTTCTGCTTCCCCTTCATCAAATCAGGCGGCACTTTTGTGCTCCTGCTGCTGGGAATTGGCGTAGTTGTTATTGTCTGTTATTATTTCAAGAACAATATCTCCGCCTTCCTCCGGATCGGCGTATGGTCTATCATCTTCGTGATCCTCGGCTATTCCACCTATTTCACTACCCTGGTCCGCTCTTCTGCCAATCCCTCCGTGGATATGTATAATGTGGACAATCCCGTGAGCCTGGTAGGTTACCTGAGCCGTGATCAGTATGGCGACTGGCCCATCCTCTACGGACCTGACTATATTTATCGTCCGCCTTATGCTACCAGCGGCGATCTGTATGTAAAAGGTGAAAAGACCTATGAAGTGGCCGGTAAGATCCGCAAACAGGATTACAGCGCCAAACCAAGCGCTGAAGAACTGGACGCTATCCAGCGCCAGCATCCTGACTGGGACGTGAGCAAAATTGGACCGCATATCTTCCCGAGGATGTACGACTATGGCACTGAACGAAGCCAGGACCAGGTATACCGCTCCTTCGGCGGACTGGATGAGGGCGACCAACCGAATTTCGGGAATAATATCCGCTACTTCTACGACTACCAGTTCCGCTGGATGTACTGGCGTTATTTCATGTGGAATTTCACCGGTAAACAGAATGACCTGCAAGGCTTCGGCAACGTGCGGGATGGTAACTGGAACAGTGGTATCAGCTTTGTAGACCGTATGTTTGGGCACAGTACGCCGGAAGTATTACCGGACACTGCCGGCAAGAACAACAAAGCCAATAACAATTTATATTTCCTGCCCTTTGCGCTGGGCGTGATCGGCTTCTTCTTCCATCTCTCGCGCAACAAAAGGGATTTCCTGATCAATTTCCTGCTGTTCTTCTTCACTGGCTTTGCCATTGTGATCTACCTGAACCAGTCAGGTTACCAGCCCCGTGAACGGGACTATGCCTACGTAGGCTCTTTCTATGCCTTTGCGGTCTGGATCGGCCTGGGTGTGATCTGGATAAAAGAACAGTTCAATAAAGTGCTCAGCAACCAGCTGGCCAACTACGCCTCCTTTGGCGTCTGCCTCCTGGCCGTGCCGGTGCTGATGGCCTCCCAGGAATGGGACGACCATGACCGCAGTCAGAAGACCCTGGCCCGCGATCTCGGTAAGGACTACCTGGAAAGCTGCGCAGAAAATGGTATCCTCATTTCCTTTGGCGATAACGATACCTACCCCCTCTGGTACTCCCAGGAAGTGGAAGGCATCCGCAAAGACCTCCGCGTGATCAACTACAGCCTGCTGGGTACCGACTGGTACGTGAACCAGCTCCGCTATAAGGTCAACAACAGCGCCCCCGCCGATGTGATCTTCTCTGCCGAGCAGATCCAGGGCAGCAACCGGGAAGTGGTGTTTACCGTGCCTACACTCAGTCGCTACGGCTATACCGTTCCCCCGGGTGTACTGGCCTATGACCAGAACAAGTACTATGATCTCTATACCGTACTGAAGGATGTGACCGCCAGCGACGATCCTAAATTCCTGGCCACCCGCGTAAGCGAAGACGAAACCGCCAACATCCTCCCCGCTACCAAACTGACCGTTCCGGTAGATGTGGAAGCAGCACGCAAAGCCATCCAGCTCAACCCCGGTGATACCATCGTCAGCGAGCTGAAGCTGGAACTGAAACGTGGCTACTACCAGAAAAATGACCTGGCCGTGCTGGCGCTGATTGCCGCCAACAAATGGGACCGCCCCATTTACTTTACCTCCACCCAGGAGCTGGAAGGATTGGGCCTGGATAAATATGTGCGCATGGAAGGTATGTCGTACAGGCTGGTGCCTATCGAGAATGCCAATATCGGCGCCGACCAGAGCTACAAGAATATCATGGAGAAATTTGCCTACGGCAATGCCAATAAGCAAGGTGTTTATTATGATGAGGAAAACCGCCGTCATATCAATACCATCCGCCAGGCGCATGCCCTGCTGGGTCTGCACCTCTCAGAAGAAAACCGTAAGGACTCCGCCCGTAAGGTGCTGCAGAAATACGACCAGATGGTGCTGGAAAGCAACGTGCCTTATGGTATGACCTCCAACAGGGGTAATTTCCACAACCGCGTATCCATGACCTTCCTGCTGGCAGCTTACCAGTCTGAAGAATCTGTCCTGGCTAAAAAAGTGAACAAGTCCATGAAATCGGATCTTACCCAGCAAATGCGTTACTACCGCTCCCTGGGTGATCCTAACCAGACGGATGAGTCACTGGCCATGGCAGCCGTACAGATCCTGAATGGACGTGCTGCTGATATGGCGCCCCGCCAGATGAGCTTCCTGCATGATATCTATTCCACTTACCAGATGATCATGCAGCTCAACGAATGGGAAAAACAATTCAGCGGTAAAGGCGGCAACCCGCTGGAACTGTCCACTGGTGAGCTGAACGCTCCCGGCGACTCCCAGCCTGCAGTGTCTACGGATACCGCCAAGCCTTAAGCGAAATTTTATTTAGCTATACAAACGGGCGTACCCAAGCAGGTACGCCCGTTTTTTATTGGCGGCATGGCGGCTATGCAGGACTACATGAATGAAAACAGTTTTTGGGACGAAGTCAACCAGTGCTGCACTGTTGGCATAAGGGTTTAACAGGCCAGGTCTCCTGCCTGTTCCCGCTTGACTGCAAGCCCTTTGGTTCGTCCAAAAAAACCCAGCGCCCGAATGGCAATGGCTTCTTGTGCTAACAAAGCTGGCAGGTATACGGTTGCTTGACTGAGATCCTTTTGTCCTTCTGTAAATGATTGCTTGCTCCTTTAACAAAAAGAAATTTTCGCTGTCGTTTTACTATTTAGCAAACTGGTGGGCGGGAACCAGCTACACGGAAACAAAAAGGCTGTGTTTGCATTCCTTTCAGCGAGCCCTTTGGTTCGTACCAAAACAAAAGGGGCGGAAGACTGAGCAGCCCTCCGCCCCTTTGTAGAGCGATCATAGTACAATTCGATTGTTCAGCAGTCCTTACCCCAGGTTCCCGGTTCCGGTACCCGCATGAACATAGTGCACTATTTTTGTTCAGCTGCGTCAGCGTGCTGATCAGGGGATCAGGATCCTGACGGATTCCTTCCACTGCTCTGCACCCAGGTGCAGTACATAGATGCCTTTGGTCAGGTTGCCGATAGACAGCTGGACGCTGTTGACACCCGCTACCAGTTGTTTAGCCTGCACCCGCACCCTGTTGCCGCTATTGGTATAGAGCTGTATCTCGGAACGCTGTGCTTTCTCTGCATAGATGCGTACTTCCAGCACTCCCCTGCCATTGGACCAGGCTTTTACTTTGCTGTCGCCCGCAGGCAGGATGCTAAGCTTTCCATTCTCATGGGTAATAATATAGTTGGGCGAGCTGGCGCCGGCTACATTGATGATATAATAACCAATGGGCGAACCGGAAACGGCTGCACATTGCGCTACCGCAGGGGTGGTCAGGGATTCGGGGCGATCGCCATTGGCCAACCCTTCATATGCCAGGGTGAATACCGGGTTGACAGTACCTTGTTTTTTGGTCTGGTCCTCCGCCCTGATCAGCAGGTTGGCTTTATTGATCGTGAGCGTGGCGCTGGTGAAATGATCTATCCGGTAATTTGTACCGCCAGCCAGGCTTCCCTGCTGAATAGCGTATTGACCTGCTGCACTGCCAGCCTCGCGTGTCAACGCTCCCGGCAACGCATCATTACCCAGCAAACCGGTTACCTGGTAGCTAAGGGCAGGATCATTTTGTCCATATACCTTCAATTGATCATTGGCGATTACAGTCACCGGCCTGGTGGTAATAACACCCGTAGTGGTCAGTGTAGCCTGGCCTGCATAATAGTAATTGTCTTTTGCGGAACCGGTCAGGCTGATGCCCGAGAAAGAAACTGTTTTTTCAGTTCCTGCATTGGCATTATCATAACTGGCTGTGCCGCTGATACTCACCTCGTCATTGTCCACAATACCAAGGACGCTGGTATTGCCGGCAAGCAGGCTGGCGCTGGCATTACCGTTGAATTCCTTGCTGATGGCAGGGCTGGCCTTCAACGATACTGTCAGGCCTTTCTGGTTGATAGTACCGGTGGTCTGTTCAGAAACCGTGGTCAGTTTGTAATTTTTATGGTTGGCGCCACTCAGCTTCAGTTGCGCTACCGTTATGGTCTTGTTATTGCCCGCGGCCTCATTGGCAAAGCTGGCCACACCGCTGGCTTTCACGTCATCTTCTCCTACAATGCCGTTGAGTTGATAATTTCCGGCAGCCAGGCTGATGCCGGCATTGCCATCATAGGTCTTTTCAATAACAGGGCTGGTGGATAGCGTCAGCGTGAGGGATTTGGACTGAATGGTCAGGTAGGCAGCAGAGAACTGATCTATCCGGTAGTTGGCGCCACCTGAGAGACTGCCCTGCAGGATAGCATACTTGCCAACCGATGTTCCGGATTCGCGGGTCAGCGAACCGCTGAGCTGGTCATTACCCAACAGGCCGCTTACCTGGTAGCTGAGCGTAGGATCATTTTCGCCATAGACCTTTGTCTGTGCATCGGGCGTTACCGTCAGCGGCCTGGCACTGATAGCGCCGGTAGTGGTCAGTTCGGCATCGCCCGCATAATAATAATTGTCCTTTGCGGAACCGGTCAGGCTGATGCCCGAGAAAGAAACCGTTTTATCGGCGCCGGCATTGGCATTATCATAGCTGGCTGTGCCACTGATACCCACCTCATCGTTGTCAACAATACCCAGGATGCTGGTATTGCCGGCAAGCAGGCTGGCCTTGGCATTGCCGTTGAATTCCTTGCTGATGGCAGGGCTGGCCTTCAGGGATACCGTCAGTCCTTTAGGATGGATGGTACCGGTGGTTTCTTCAGAAACAGTGGTCAGTGAGTAGTTTTTATTGTTGACGCCGCTTAGCTTCAGCTGTTCTACCGTAATGGTCTTGTCATTGCCTGCGGAGGCGCTGGCAAAGCTGGCCGTACCGGCAACTTTCACTTCATCATCTCCCACAATACCGTTGAGTTGATAATTTCCGGCAGCCAGGCTGATGCCGGTATTGCCATCATAGGTCTTTTCAATGGCAGGACTGGCGGACAGGGTCAGCGTGAGGGATTTGGGCTGGATGGTCAGCTCCTGCACTTTTGCAGTGGCAGCCTGATATTCCTCATTGCCCGGCTGAGTGGCGGTGAGCTGCACCAGGCCGGCTTTCCGGATCTGTAGCTTGCCATTCACAAAAGCGGCAATATTTTCATTGTTGCTGCTGAATTGAATGGGTAAACCGGCATCACTGCTGGCCACCGGAACAAAATCAGCATCGCCATAGGTAGCAGTGGCGGTAGCAGCAAAGCTGATGGTCTGCGGCAATTTCAGGGTAATGGTTAATTTGGCGGTCTCACTGGCCTGCTGGCCATTACAGGAACCTCCGCTTACCATACAACGGTACTTGTTGCCTTCCAGTTCCGGGGCGCCAACAATAGTGAGCGTGGCGGTGCCGGTTCCTGAATAAGTAGCATTATCACCCAGGTCTGTAAAACCACTGCCGCTGGCTACCTGCCAGCGATAACCCGTGGCATTGGAACTGGCTACCGTAAAGCTGGTCTGCTGACCATTCAGCACTTCCTTGGCTTCAGGCTGTGTGGTAATAGTTGGCGGAACCGGCGGGTTGATGGTCACTGTTTTGGTGCCGGATTTCAGACAGCCGGCCCAGAAACCAGTGTTTACATAGAAGGTGGCTGTAGGCGTGCCCGGAGTAGTATAGGTATGATTAATGCTCAGACCGGTGCCGGCAACGGTTTCTCCTTCCATGACCCACAAAGTGGTAGAATCCTTGACCGACTGACCAAAATATTTCCTGAAAGCCTGGTAGTTGATCATCCGGTTCCCCAACAGCTCATTGGGGCCGGCAGTGGCAGAAAAGAAAATAGGACTGTTAACGCAAACAGCTTCCGGCGTAGCATCAACTGCAGGCGCATCCAGGTTATAACTGACAATTGGCGCCAGCAGCGGCTCAAACTGGAGCGTACTGCCCCAATTGGCGGCATCCCCGGTGGTCAGGGCGGGAATGGATACCCAGTTGCCATTGGATTTAGGATAATAGCTGGATTTATAACGGCAGAGGTTTTCATCGTAGGACTGATCCGGTGCGACATCCGTAACATAGGCATGAAATATGCCACCGGCTGTAGTGACTGTGATCACCAGCGCATAATTGTGGTTCACCACCACCGGGCTGGGGAAGCTGACATAATGATAATCGGCATTCGTTGAATTGATGGTAACATTTCCCTCGGCCAATTTGCTGGTAGGGACATAGTTACTATTCACCTGGTAAAGGGCGGCATTGAGTTCAATGGATGCCTTTCCTTCCCCGCCGGATCTGTAATTGTTCCCTAAGATCTCTATACCTTTAACAGTCACCGAAGCACCTGGGCCCATCAGGAAGGTCTGGCTAAGCCCTTCATTATCGGCCTGCCAGATGGGCATGGTAAAGAACTTGTTGGTGCCCAGCACCTGCTCCTTTACCTGGGCGTACCGGAGCGTATCTGTACAGTCCGGCGTATTTACCGTGTTGGAAGTCTGCCCGTTCTGGGCCTTTAGAGAAAATTGAACAACAAGCAATGTTAGCAACAGGAGTAGCGATCTTAACATAGTGACGGTTTTTTATTGGAATGAGGGTTATATGCAGGTTGGGACCTGGCATGCGCTTGCAGACTAATAATAAAAGAGTGCTCACCGATGGTGAAATACACGCAGGGAAGACAGTAAATGAGGGGAGATAATAGCATCCAATGGATGCAGGCAGCCAGTCAGTTTACGCATGGGGTCAACAATTATGTTATCAGTAGGTTTGGATAATTACAACTAAGTCTTTTAAACCCAAATCGCAGGGTATTATTTACTTAGATATGCAAAATTGATAAAAATTGTCAACTTTGACCAGGATTTTGACATATCTCAAACAATGTGGAATAATTACCGCAAGGAACATCTATGCTGCAACAGGCAATAATCCTGTCAGAACATCCATGTTGCCGGGGATCCTGGCAGCTTTCCCGCCTACGACCTGCACAAAACAGCTACCTGGAAGTAACAAACCGGGAGCATTTTAGTGATCAGGTCCTTGCGCCATTTTCACTGGCCAACAGCGCCTCTACCCAACAAATTGAGTATTAAATTGTAGTTATCTGTCAGCAGCAGCATGCGGGAAAATCCGCGCTGACATGAAATTTATCCTTAAATTGAGAGAACAGCACTTCTGAATATACACTAAAAAGATACAGCATTGATCGGTCACCATTTTTCGAAGTTTGATCCGGGGCAGCAGGGCAAAAGTAAGTTTGACCAGTTGCTGGACATCTTCATGCAATTACTCACCTACACCAATGGAGATGTAGGGGAAGCACTCAGCTGGATGAACCAGCTGGATAAAGAATATGATCTCACCAATAACGAATACGGGATGGGTGATTTCATTGACGAGCTGAAAGACAAAGGATATATCCAGGAAAATACCGCCAATGGCGAGATCACCATCACTCCCCGCACAGAACAGGGCATCCGCAAAAGATCATTGGAAGAGATCTTCGGTAAACTGAAAAAGACCAGAGAAGGCAATCACCGGACCTTCAAACCCGGGCAGGGCGATGAGCTCAATCCGGAAACAAGGCCTTTCCGGTTCGGGGATATGCTGGAGCAGATTGATTTTACCACCTCCATCCTCAATGCCCAGATCAATCATGGTATTGACAGCTTCCGGATGCAGGAGGATGACCTGGCCATCCGCGAAACCGATTTTAAAGCACAGACCTCTACGGTCCTGATGATAGATATTTCCCATTCCATGATCCTCTACGGGGAAGACCGGATCACACCCGCTAAAAAAGTGGCTATGGCCCTGAGTGAGCTGATCACAACCCGTTATCCCAAGGATACCCTGGATATTGTGGTCTTCGGGAATGACGCCTGGCCGGTAGAGATCAAAGACCTGCCTTACCTGCAGGTAGGCCCCTACCATACCAATACGGTAGCCGGCCTGGAAATGGCCATGGACCTGCTGCGCAGGCGGAAGAATCCCAATAAGCAGATCTTTATGATCACGGATGGCAAACCAACCTGCCTCAAGATCGGAAAACGATATTATAAGAATAGTTTCGGCCTCGACAGGAAAATCACCAGCCGGTGTCTCAACCTGGCCGCCCAGTGCAAAAAACTGAAGATCCCCATCACCACCTTCATGATCGCTACAGACCCTTACCTGCAGCGCTTTGTACAGGAGTTTACCGAAACCAATAACGGTAAGGCATTCTTCGCTACCCTCGACAGGCTGGGCGCCTTTCTCTTCAGGGATTTTGAAAGCGGTAAAAGAAAGACAGTCTATTAGGTCACTAAACAGGTTATGCAGTAAAGATGAAAAAAAACATTCAAACACTCGGCGAACTGAAAGCGAGTAAGTATCGCCCCGTTTCAGTAAAAGAAGAGCTCAGGAAGAACCTCATCAGGAAATTGCAGGCCAACGACAGCACTTTCAACGGCATCATCGGCTATGAAGACAGCGTGATACCTGATGTGGAAAGAGCCCTGCTCTCCCGCCATAACATACTTTTCCTCGGTTTACGCGGTCAGGCCAAAACAAGGATGGCCCGCCAGATGACCGAGCTGCTGGATGAATATATTCCCATTATTGCAGGCAGTGAGATCAATGATGATCCCCTGGCCCCTATTTCCCGGTATGCCATTGACCAGATAGCAGCCCATGGAGACGAAACCCCCATTCACTGGGTACACCGCAGTGAACGCTATGGCGAAAAACTGGCTACCCCTGACGTAAGCGTGGCCGACCTGATTGGCGATATTGACCCTATCAAGGCCGCTAACCTGCGCCTGAGCTTCAGTGATGAACAGGTGATCCATTATGGCATTATCCCGCGCAGCAATCGCGGCATCTTTGTCATCAACGAGATACCCGACCTCCAGGCCCGTATCCAGGTTGCCCTCTTCAATATCCTGGAAGAAGGTGATATCCAGATCCGTGGCTTCAAACTGCGCATGCCCCTGGATATGCTCTTTGTATTCACCGCCAACCCGGAAGACTATACCAACCGGGGCGCTATTGTAACACCACTCAAGGACCGGATAGAAAGCCAGATACTTACCCACTATCCCAAAAATATTGATACGGCCCTGTCCATTACCGAACAGGAAGCCGCTGTTCTGCCCGAGCAGGAAGAAAAAGTGGTCATCAGTGATCTGATCAAAAGGCTGATAGAGCAGATCTCCTTTGAGGCCCGATCCAGTGAACTGGTAGACAAGAAAAGCGGCGTATCGGCAAGGCTCAGCATTTCTGCTTATGAAAATGCTGTCAGCGCCGCTGAAAGAAGGGCTATTATCAATAAAGAAAAGGAAACCCATGTCTGGGTCAGCGACCTGACCGGTGTGATCCCCAGCATCACGGGAAAAATTGAACTGGTGTATGAAGGCGAACAGGAAGGCCCCTACCAGGTGGCTATGAACCTGCTGGACAAATCCATTCGAACCCAGTTCATCCACTACTTCCCTAACCCGGAATCACTCAAGAAAAAACGCAGTCAGGCCCAGCAGGAAGACAATCCCTACCGGTCCATTCAGGCCTGGTTTGATAAAGGCAATGCCCTGGACCTTTTCCTGAATATCCGGGACGAAAACAAAATACAGCAGCTCTACAAGGTAGACGGCCTGCACGCGCTGGTCAAAAGGTTCTTTAAACATGCCAATGAAAAAGAAGCTGCCTTACTGATGGAGTTTGTATTGCATGGACTGGCAGCCTTCTCCCTGATCAGTAAAAAAGTAGTAGAGAACAAGATCGAGTTCAAAGACCTTATGGGCTCCATGCTCAACCTGGGCAATACCACTTCCTTTTCTGACGAAGAGTTTGACAACGAAGATTTCAATTGATCGAAAAACAATAATAACCTGTCGCTGGCTGCCTTACCGGCAGCCAGCTGCTCAGGAAGCAGGATTGGCTTTAGTTATCCGCAGTTTGCCCATCCTGTGCGCCTCCAGCACGTCCTCGGGAATATAACCCAAAGGGAAATTTTCCTGCAGCCATTTATTGGCTAAATGGGTCTTTTCAAGGACCGGTAGCGTTGCTTCCAGACGGGTCAGCTCTTCACTGACAATAAAGGTTATTCTATTATCCTTTTTTAATGAATGGGATATATTTTCCTTGCTCATGACTATATTTTTATTGTTTCAGATTTATTAAAAAAGTATCAATATCAGTACCCTTTTGAAAGGGGACTTTAGCCATTCCCTCAAAAGTAAACAACCCAAATTCTGCGGATAATTCTTCCTCATTCAATGCCAATGCCATCCTGTATAACCTGGCCCGCCCTGGAGTACTGCCTACAATGAGTATAGACCGCTCCGGATGCCGGCTGGCATATTCCCTTACCACGGAACCTATAGTTGCCAGCACTTTCACCATATCCCCATTATCAGTTACCTGACGATCATTCAGGGCTCCCATATCATCTACATCCCCGAAAGCCAGGTTAAAGACATTGCTCCATTGGGTTTGCTGAAACTCTACCCGTTTGCGGATATTACCCCGTTTCCCAATACTGACAAATTCAAAAAGATGACCACTTTCCGACCTGTAGGAAAGCTGATAGACCTCATACTTCATAATTCAATAATTCAAATCTTCAACAATGGGGCCGTGTTCATCTTTCTGGCGGTATACATAATCGTTACTAACACAAATGTATACTCTTTTTATTTCATAACGCAGTTACACACACTTTTTTTTAATAAATAAAAAAGAGACCAGAAATTCCGGTCTCTTTTTAAAAGAATATTTCAGCTCTAAATTTCTCCTACACAATATTCACTTCCCGCTCCAGATCCACGCCAAACCTGCTTTTCACGCTTTGAACAATCTCTTCGCTCAACGCATATATCTCTTTGCCGGTAGCGTTACCGTAGTTCACCAGCACCAGCGCCTGCCGCTCATGACAGCCGGCATCTCCCCTGCGTACGCCTTTCCAGCCGCACTGCTCTATCAGCCAACCGGCTGCTATTTTCACTGTACCATCCGCGTTAGCATAACCAACAATAGCCGGATATTTGCCCTGCAATTCTGTGTACTCCGAAGCGGGAATGGATGGATTTTTGAAAAAGCTGCCGGCATTGCCGATCACGGCCGGATCGGGCAGTTTGGAACGGCGGATATTGATCACAGCCTGTGAAACTGCCTGGAGGCTCAGGTCCTGCACACCCATCGCTTCCAGTTCCTGGGCAATAGCCCCATAGCGCGTATTGAACACCGGCGATTTACAAAGCCGGTAGGTCACATTCAGAATAATATATTGTCCTTTGTATTGCCGTTTGAAAACACTTTCCCGGTAACCAAAGGCGCATTCCTCCAGGCTAAAGCGCCGCACCACGCCATCAGCTATATGCAGGGCCTCCAAATCAAAAAACACATCTTTGATCTCCACGCCATAGGCCCCGATATTCTGCATAGGACTGGCGCCCACCAGCCCGGGGATCAGCGACAAATTTTCCACCCCGCCCAGGTTATGACTGATGCAATATTGTACAAACTGGTGCCATTGCTCGCCCGCACCGGCTTTGACATAGACAAACTGTTCATCTTCTTTTACCACTTCAAAGCCGCGTAATGCGTTCCTGAATACATAACCATCCACCGGCTGCGTCAGCAGGATATTGCTGCCGCCACCCAGGATCAGTGGTTGCTGGTCGCCGGCAATAGCCAGCAGTTCCTGCAATTCCTCTGTACTGCTGAAAGTGGAAAAATAACGGGCAGGTACATCAATGCCCATGGTATTGTAGGGACGAAGGGAGCTATTTTGCTGAATATTGATCATGTTGCATTCAAATAATAGTGATTCTGGTATGCCGCCTACACGGGATCCACATCCGGTATGATGATCACATTCCGGAACTGTTTATCCTGTTGCAGGATAGCGATCTGCTCAAAGACCTGCTCTTTGAACCGTTTGATCAGCGGTGTATCCTTGGGTAGTTTCACCATCAGTTCCATCAGGTACTGGTTCCGGATCCGGTTAACCACCGGCTCCGCAGGACCTACCAGGAACTGACCAAACTGGGGTTTGAGGGCATTGGCCAGTCCATTGGCCGCATTTTCCACCACTTCCCGGAATTTATGTTTAAAGGTCAGCAGGATAAACCGCGAGAACGGCGGGTAAAAGAACTGCTGCCGCGCATAGATCTCCTGCTGGAAAAAAGCCTGGTAATTGTGTTGCTGTAAATATTGTAATACGGGGTGATCGGTCTGTGCTACCTGGATCATCACATGACCATCGCCATCCTTGCGGCCCGCCCGGCCGCTTACCTGTTCCATCAGCTGGAAGGCCCGCTCATTAACGCGGAAATCAGCAAAGCTCAGCAGGCTATCGGCGTCCAGGACGCCCACCAGGTTGACATTGTGGAAGTCGAGCCCCTTAACCACCATCTGCGTACCTACCAGGAGGTCTACCCGCCCCTGCTCAAAAAGCTGGATCAGGTTATCATGGGCGCTCTTGCCCCGGACACTGTCAATATCCATCCTGGCGATCTTAGCCGTGGGGAACACTTCTTCCAGGTGTTCTTCTATCTTTTCCGTACCGAAGTTCTGCTGTAGGAATTTATGGTTACCACAGGCAGTGCAGGTATACACCAGCGGATAGACTGTGCCGCAATAATGGCAATGCAGTTTGTTGGTGTTCTTATGGTAATTGAGTGATACATCACAGTGTTTGCAATGGGGTATCCAGCCGCAGACCTGGCAAACCTGGTAGGGCGAATAGCCACGGCGGTTCTGGAACAGGATCACCTGTTTGCCATTGGCCAGCGATTGTTCAATGGCGGCCTGCAGCAGGGGTGTAAGGATCACTTTATCCTTGCTGCTCCGGTTCGATTTCTTGGTATCCACAATTTCAATAACCGGCATTTTTACACCGCCAAAACGTTCCTGCAACTCAACAAAACCATATTTGCCCTGCAACGCATTGAAATAGCTTTCCACTGAAGGGGTAGCGCTGCCCAGCAGCACACGGGCGCCAAACAGGGATGAATAATACACGGCTGCATCACGGGCATGGTAACGGGGAGCAGGCTCCTGTTGTTTGAAGGAAGCGTCATGCTCCTCATCCACTACTACCAGCCCGAGATCGGAAAAAGGAAGAAATAAGGCCGATCGGGCGCCCAGCACCACTTTCAGCTCACCGGTCTTTACTTTATTCCAGATCTCCACCCGCTCATTCTGGTTGAACTTGCTATGGTAGATGCCGATATAACCGCCAAAATGTTTTTGCAGTCGCCGGATGATCTGCGAGGTAAGCGCAATTTCCGGCAGCAGGTACAGTACCTGTTTGCCCTGCCGGATAGCCTGTTCAATGACGCGGATATAGACCTGTGTTTTCCCGCTGGCGGTAACTCCATGGAGGAGGGTCACGGCTTTTTGCTGCATACCCTGCACTACGCCGTCCAGCGCTGTCTGCTGCGCCGGCGTAAGGGTAAAATCTATCTGGATATCCCTGGGCAGGTAACGCAGGCGATCTACCTGTCGCTTCTCCAGCCAGAGTATATTTTTCTCTACCAGTCCTTTGAGCTGTGCATCAGAGGCGCCGCTTTTTTTCAGCAACTCCGGTTTGCTGACCTCGCCAATTGTTTTCTGCAGGTGCAGGTAGCTCAGCAGCAGCTCCATTTGTTTTTCGGCGCGCTGCAGTTTCCTGTCCTCGTTGAGCAGGCGGCTCAGCTCGTCCTCATTATCATAGGCAGGATTGAGCAGGACAAAAGTTTCTTTGCGGGGCGAATAGTTATCCTTCAGGGCTTCCCATACAAAACAGACCGTTTTCTCTATCAGCCTTTTGATCACAGGGTATACATGGGAGGAGTCCAGCAGTTCCTGCACCTCACTGATACGCAGTTCTTTTTTGAGCAGCAGGGCTTCGGCCACTAAGTACTCATCATGGTCCAGGGAAGAAAAATTATCTCCGAACTCTTCATTGAACACAAGGACCGTTTCACTGCTGAGCTTGAAATGGGAAGGCAGGGCTGCGGCCATCACTTCGCCCTCACTGCACATATAATAGCGGCTTATCCACTCCCAGAGCTGCAGCTGCTGCGGGAAAACGATGGGTGTGGCGTCCAGGACGTTGAGGATATCCTTGGTCTCAAATCCTTCTGGTTTATCGGCATGCAGGCGTTTGACCACGCCGGCATATTTCTTATTCTTACCCAATATTACTTCCACCCGGACGCCGGGCTGAACCTGGTTGGCCAGATGTGGCGGGACGGACCAGGTATAATTCCTGGGCAATGCCAGCGGTATGATGACTTCTGCGAATAACAAGCTGTAAATATAAAGGATCAGGGGCGAATAGCCGCCCCCGGTTCCGGCTGCGCAGCGATCCAGTCGGCCCGGTAAGCCCGCAGTTTCTCTTCCATCAGCTGGTACACCCGTTGTTTGAGCAGGGGCACATCTTTGATGGTAAGGCCTTCTACCGGCACTTCATCGAGGAAGATGGTCCGGGAGCGACCGGGATTGAGCGTGAAGATACTCCGGTAATGATGCCTTGCAAAGGTATCGAGGAATAAGAGTGGTTTGATAGGGGTTTGTGTTTCTATAGCAATGCGGAACGCCCCATCATAAAAACTGGTCAATGGCTGCGGGGTTTCATTGAAAGTGCCTTCGGGAAAAATAAAGATGGAGATGCCTTTCCGGATCACCGCCTTGAGGGTGCGGACACTTTTAGCCCGGTTCTCGGGGCTGTTGCGGTCCACCATCACGGCTGCATTGCGGTATATAAAGCCAAACAAGGGCAGCTTACCCATTTCCGCCTTGCCCAGTACACGGAGGGGCTGTTTAACGGATAAAAAGATGATGGGAATGTCAATATAGGCAATATGGTTGGCCACAAATATGTACTGCCTGCCGGTATCATGGGGAGATTCAAATTGATCACGGTGCCAGATGCCGATCAGGAAGAACCAGGCGCCAGCCCAGAAAACACAGCATTGCTGGATAAAATTACCACCCCTGATCTTACCGAAAAAGGAAGCGATCACTACAAACGGTATTACCAGGAGCATCAGCGCCAGGAAGACCAATAGCGCATATAAAAGATACAGGCCACGTAAGGGCAATAAGAGGTACTTCATCAGGGTAGATCAAATAATTGGTGCAACAAAATAAAACGAAATGGCCGAGCTGCCGAAGTAAGTTCAGCTAAGTCCCGGATTCCTTGACATTTGCCATTTTATTGGCGCCTGTTGGATCATTTAACGTTTAGTTGATCTACAGTAAAACCCTTACCGGACAAGTTTCAGTAAAGGTGGGCAAAGGGGTATTGCGTATAATGAGATCACCGGGGTTAACGGCAATCACAGGTCCAGTTGGTATCCAGGTCAATGACGGTGATCACTACCATACCCCGCTGGGATGCTGCAAAGATAATACGCACCTGCTGCCCGTCGCGGGTTTTGCCTTCCAGGGCAAATTTGGGATCGGGACGGCCGGCGGGTTCGCTCTTCCGGATATTGACCTTTCCTTTTTCCAGGATCTCCCGGACTTCCTGCTCGTCAATATGCCGGCAGCCCATCCGGCAGCGGGCATGTTTGGTAAAGATCAGCCTGGCCGCTTTCCGGTCAAAGCCCGCCGGGGTATCGGGCGGATTCTCTGATGGCGGGGTACCGGGCCTGCCGGGCTGCTGCGCCGCCGCATCCGTGGTATTGCCGGGAGCGCCGGGGTCAGCAGACTGGCCGCAGGCGGATAACAGGAATATCCAGCCTGACAGCAGGTACCAAAACAAGGATCGATCTAACCGCATAGCCTGATTTTCCGCAAAATAACGGAATTCGGTATCTTTGCCGCCCAATGGCGGAAAAAAAGACCATAGCTTTTCATACACTCGGCTGTAAACTCAATTTTTCGGAGACCTCCTCCCTGTCGCGCATGCTGGAACAGGATGGCTTTGAGAAGAAAGAGTTTGACGATCTGGCCGATGTATACGTGATCAATACCTGCTCCGTGACGGACAATGCCGATAAAGAATGCCGGCTGCTGGTCCGCCGCATCCAGCGCAAAGCGCCGGAAAGCCTGGTAGTGATCACCGGCTGCTATGCCCAGCTAAAACCCGCCGAAATAGCCGCCATTCCCGGGGTAGACCTGGTCCTGGGCGCCGCTGAAAAATTCAATATCACCCAGCACCTCAAAGAGCTTACCAAAGGTGATTCCGCCAGGATATGCAGCTGCGATATTGATGATGTGCAGGGTTTCAACGCCTCCTGGTCTATGAACGACCGTACCCGCACCTTCCTCAAAGTACAGGACGGCTGTGATTACAACTGTTCGTTCTGCACCATTCCTATGGCGCGTGGAAAAAGCCGCAGTGATACCGTTGTCAATGTAGTACGCAATGCAGAAGAGCTGGCTGCCGCCGGCGTGAAAGAGATCGTACTCACGGGCGTTAACCTCGGCGATTTTGGGAAGAACCAGTTTCCCGAAGAAGAGACCCCCGTTACCAAAAGAAGCGCTGAGAATTTCTTCCAGCTGGTACAGGCGCTGGACCAGGTGAAAGGGATAGAACGCTATCGCATCTCTTCCATTGAACCCAACCTGCTCACCAATGAGATCATTGAGCTGGTAGCCAACAGCGACCGGTTCATGCCGCATTTCCATATCCCGCTGCAAAGCGGCAGCAACCGTATCCTCGGCCTTATGAGAAGGCGGTACAAGAGAGAACTGTATACCGACCGCGTACAGCTCATCAAGACCCTTATGCCCCATTGCGCTATAGGGGTAGATGTAATTGTGGGCTTCCCCGGTGAAACTGATGAAGATTTCAAAGACACATTCGACTTCCTCCACCAGCTCGACATTTCCTATCTACACGTTTTCACTTATTCAGAGCGCGACAATACCCGGGCGCTGGACATTAAGCCTGTGGTGCCCATGCCCGTACGCCATGAACGCAACAAAGCGCTGCGTAACCTCTCCTTCATGAAAATGCAGCATTTTACCCAACTGCATGCAGGGCAGACCCGTAAAATACTGCTGGAAATGCAGGATAAAAATGGCATGATGGAAGGTTATACCGATAATTATATCAAGGTTACCACCCCTTTCCGTCCCGAATGGACCAATCAAATTATAGATTGGAAACTTTAATTCAATTTTTTTCGTAAATTGGGTTATACCTTTTGGATCATCCAGCCTCAACGGAGATCTTCCTCTTCAATACCATTATAACCAGCCCGAACTTTTGGAACAAATTGTTGTTATAAATCTACAGGTATGAAGAAATTCCAGGTGACGATACATTTTGAAATGGACGATACGTTCAATTCCCTGATCCCCTCCCACCGTGCATTCATCAACAAACTGATTGAGAAAGGGATTGTGGATCAGTATGTGGTTTCTATGGAAACACAAAGGGTCTGGATCACTATTTCCGGCGATACCAGGGATATAGTGGAAGACTATCTTACCCAATCACCCCTATTCCAATACTGGACTTATGAGATCGATGAGCTACTGGTGGTGGATGGTCTCCATTACAGGTTGCCTGCTTTGCAACTCAATTGATTGCCACCCTTTTCAGGGGCAAAAAAACCAGTTACAATTTTTCTGAAAAAGAACTATTCAGTATCTTTTCCCCCGATTAGCAACTCTTCCAACAGCCCTTTTCCTGTTCAGTTTCAAGTAGTAACCATTGTTACGCAGTTTCCCTTATCCTTTAAACGGAGGAAGGCGTGATAAATCTGTACCGTATTAAAACCAAAGGCTTTGAATAACCGTATACTGGTGGTGTGTCCATTTGTAGCAAAGACCACCACCACAAACCATCACTATGATCACCGCCACTCATCCGCTTAGTATCCTGGTCATTGAGGATCTGCCAAGCGACTATTTCCTTTTCCGTGAATATCTGCGGCTCACCAAATTGCCTGTGAGTGAAGTTTTGCATGCCGAAAGGCTGGCGGATGCCCTCCAACTTGTACAACACCACCAGCCTGATCTCATTTTCCTTGACCTCACCCTCCCCGATTCCGAAGGACTCAACTCATTTACCCGCCTGCATGAACTGGCTTCTCATATATCCATTATTGTTATGTCCGGACTGGACGATACCGAAGTAGCCCTTAACATTATTACCCTGGGGGCACAGGACTATCTCCTGAAAGGTGAATACGACGAGAAAGTGCTGGTCAAGTCCATTCAATACAGTATTGAACGGAAAAAGATCCTGCAGAAAGTAGTGGAGAACTATGAACGCTACAATACCCTCATCAAAGCTACCAGTGATACCATCTGGGACTGGGATTTGCGTGAGAAAGAAATACTCTGGAATGAAAATATCTCCCTGGTCTTTGGCTTTGCACCTGAAGAAGTGGAGCGAAACCCCGAATGGCATCATGATCATATTCACCCGGAGGATCGCGAGCGTGTCCTGAACAAGATCACCCAATGCCTCAGCGATGGCACAGACCAGTGGGAAGAAGAATACCGTTATCGCTCCGCCAATGGTGAATACCGCTTTGTATATGACCGTGCGCATATTCTCAAATCAGACAATAAGGCCTACCGGATGATCGGCGCCATGCTGGATATCACCGAAAGAAAACGCAAGCAGGAAGAGCAGATCCGCAACCAGATAGAAACGCAGAAGCTCATAACACGCATCACTATCCAGACACAGGAACAGGAAAGAAGGGATATTGGCCTGGAACTGCATGACAATATCAACCAGATCCTGGCCACGGCCAAACTCTGTGTGGACATGGCCATCAATGAAGAGGATATCCGCAAAGAACTCTTATACAAAAGCTACGATAATATCTCAAAGGCCATCAACGAGATCCGTTCGCTCTCCAAGAGCCTGGTGCCGCCCTCCCTGGGCGATATCGGCCTGAAGGAAGCCCTGCTGGAGATGATCGAGAATATGACCATGTCCCCGGGTCTGAAATTCCGCATAAAGGCCAATGACCCGCACATTGAAAGCCTCTCCAATAACAAGAAGCTGATCATCTACCGCATTGTACAGGAGCAGGTGAACAATATCGTGAAACATGCCAGGGCCACGCAGGCTGAGATCGAACTGAAGACAAACCAGCATATCATCACCCTCAACATAAAGGACAACGGCATTGGGTTCGACCCAAAGAAAAAAGGTAAGGGCATTGGCCTGCACAATATCATCAGCAGGGTGGAAATGCAGAACGGCGAAATGGAGATCTTCAGCAAGCCCGGAGAAGGCTGCCTCATGAAGATCGAAATGCCGTTATAGCTAATCAGAACCGCTCAGGGAAATGTTCCCGTATAATATCCAGCAGCATTCTTGGGTTCAGCGGCTTGTTCCGGAACTCGGAGATCAGTCCGATACTCCGCGCCTTTACCTCATCCTCAGGATTAAAGGAGGTGGTCAGCATCACCACAATAATTGCCGCCTGCTGGTCCGCAGGCAATTGTTTATACCTGTCCAGGAATTCCCAGCCGTCCATGGCCGGCATATTGATGTCCAGGAAGATCAGGTCCGGGATGGGACAGTCAACTCCTGGGTCAGGAGGCATTTTACCCTGCAGGTAGTCCAGCGCATCTTCTGCGCTTTGTTCTACCAGGATATGCCTGGCAATACCCGCCTCTTCAATGACCATCTTGTTCAGGAAGTTGGTGGGCTCATCATCATCGATCAATAGGATGCAGTTCAATTGTTGTTTCATGTACTTAGCGTTTCTACCAATGTAAAAGAGAAGGTACTACCCTGCCCCGGTATGGAATCAACCCAGATCTGGCCGCCATGCAGCTCCACAATCTTTTTGCAATGGGCCAGCCCTATGCCGGAGCCTTCGTATTCCGATCTCTTGTGCAATCGTTTGAATATGATAAATACCTTGTCCTGGTTCACCGGTTCAATACCGATACCGTTGTCCCGGACGGAGAATTTCCAGTGTCCATTTTCTTTTTCCGCACTGATGCCAATAGCCGGCGGCACGCCTGGTTGCCGGAACTTGAGTGAATTGCTGACCAGGTTCTGGAACAGCTGCTTCAGCTCCGTTCTGTAGCCCGTTACAGCCGGCAGGGTGTCCAGGCTGATACTGGCATTGGTTTCCCGGATACCGAGGGTCAGATCGGCCTGCACTTCCTGCAGGAGCTGGTTACAGTCTACCGTCTCCAGCTGCTTCTCCCGCCCGATGCGGGAATAATCCAGCAGGTCGTGGATCAGGATCTTCATACGGTCGGAGGATTGGGAGATAAAATCCAGGTACCGGTTGGCATTTTCATCCAGCTGCGAATAATACTGTTTGCGCAGCAGGTCTACAAAACCGGAAGTGGTGCGCAGAGGCTCCTGCAGATCATGCGAGGCCACGTAGGCAAAATGCGCCAGTTCCTCGTTCTTTCTTTCCAGCTCGATGGTCCGCTGCTGCACTTTCTTTTCCAGTGAACTGTTGGCTTCCCGTATCTCCTGTTCCATCCGTTTCTTTTCCGTTACATCCCGGATAGCGGCGGTGATCAGCAGGCCATCCTCGGATTGCAGGGGGCTGAAGCGGATCTCAGCCGGGAACTCCCTTCCACTGCGGTCCTTGCCAAATACTTCAATACCCCAGGGCTTGGGATCCGACTCACTGATCAGCATGGCCGTATAGCTACGGAACGGATGGGTGTTATCATAGCGGACGGGTAATAACAGGTCCACATTCCTGCCGATCATTTCCGTCCGGCCATAGCCGAACAAGAGTTCCGTCTGGGCATTCACCAGCTGGATAGTACCTGTTTCATTCACCATTACCATGGAATCGGGCGCAGCTTCCAGCAGGTTACGGAATTTCTGTTCGGCCTTTTTGCGTTGCTCTACCTCCGCTTCCAGTTCACGGGCCGAACGCATAGAAAATGCTTTGGGCAGTTCCCTGATAAGAAAAAAGATAGTAGTCCAGCTGACCACACCGGTAATGAACCGGATCAGGGCATTCACACGGTACAGCGGAACATAGAAAGTAATGGCATCAAAAACATGCGTGGTGCCACAGGCCATGATGAAGGACGCAAACAAAAAATACAGCCGCACAAACCGGGCCTGCGACCTTCTTTTAAGAATATAACGGAGAATGATCAGCGGAATAAAGAAGTAAGCCGACCAGACCAGCAGATCGCTCACAATATACAACCAGCCATGGAACTGTGACCATTTCCCGCAATTCCACCGGGCGGGCCAGTCGGATGAGTCAAACAGTTTTTCAAAGAATTCAAGAACCTGCTGCATATGATTGGTATTGGCCCCCGACCCTATGCAAAACACTTACCAGGCACCGTGATATTACGTTGGCAAGCTATCAGGCAAAGCGTAAAGGGGTTTTAAAGTTACAACACAAATCAATTGCGCTGTTACGTATGGTTACCTAAATCATACCGAATAACTCAATCCCCTTGCCTCATATACATATTTTCAATTATTTGTTTGATTAGTATCAAACATTGACCGGATAGAGGTTGCAAATACCGATCAGGCCGTCAGGGATTTACCTTTCCTGGCTTTGAGTTCTTTCTTGGTCATATTGAACAGGATGCTGTGCCGGTTATTGACCCGCTGCACCAGGTGGACATGCGCAATAAAATCCTCCACTATCTGGATCTTGTCGCTGGGGGTCACCACCAGCAGCTGCAGGTGCAGCTGTTTACAGAGTTCCATCAGATAGGTAGCTTTTTCCTCATCCTGGTTACTGAAGCTCTCATCCACGGCAATAAATCGCAGGCTGCGTGCATTGCGGCCCTCCCGGGTTATGCCAAACTGGTAGGCGATAGCACTGCACAGAATGGTATAGGTGAGCTGTGCTTTTTCGCCGCCGGACAGCTGCCCCATCTGCCGGTAGGTCTTTTTCAGTTCATCGGTATTGCGGTATTTTTCATCGGCCCAGAACTCAAACCAGTTGCGTACATCCAGTACACGGGCCCGGTAGGCCTCGCTCTCTTCCAGGCTGGCCACCAGGGGCTGCACCTGCTTGCGGAAATGCGCCGCCTTGTCCTCAAAACTACTCTGCTGCCAGCTGGACGTCTGCGGCAGGGCCGACAGTAATTTGCTCCGGAACTCTTTTACGGTAGTATCGGTCACAGATTTGATACCCAGCTGGATATAGGTATCGGGCAGGCGGTTGAAGTTGATGCCGGCCAGTGATTGGTTCAGGGTATTGATGCTGTTGCGGATCTTCTGCTCCCAGCCATCCAGCTCTTCGTTGAGTTCTCCCATCTTGTACACCATGGTATCATGCAGGTAGCGCTCAAAATCCTTTTTGTAGCGGGGCAGGTTATCTGTTTCCAGCTTATCCAGCCAGTCGAGGTATTCATTGGCATATTCCCGGTCGCCGGACAGCGGCTGCACGTCTGCGGCCCAGTCGGTGAAGCGCTGCAGGATCTCCATGGGAGGGTTTTTGATCCTGTGGATCGATTTATCCAGTTCCCTTCCCTCCCTGATCACCGCCTCTTCCAGCTTGCGGGCCTGCTCTTCGGTATGGTCTTTCAATTGCGCAAACAGATCGCGTATAGTCAACAACGTTACTTCCGCCAGTCTACTGCTATGCTTTTGCTGGAATACCAGCAGCTGCTCCTTGTCTTCTGCTGTCAGGGCCAGCAGCAGGGGTTCCAGCTGCTGTTGTTGCGCTTCCATCTCTTTCAGCTGTGTTTCCGCCACCTTCAGCTGTCCTACCAGTTCATCCCGCTGCCATTCCTGCTGCTGGCGCTGTTCCAAGATGGTATCCAGTTGTTTGGTGACAGACTTCAGCTGGTTGCTGCTGCCTTTCAGCTCTTTGGCCTGCTCCTCCATTTTATGGATGGCCCGCTGCACGCCGTTGGTATCTACCAGGTGAAAGCCACTATGCTCCTGTAACCGGGTAACGGCATACACCTGCTTCTGCAGGCGCTTGCCCTTGCCTTCAGCCCTTTGCAAAGCCTCTTCTCCCTGCTCCAGCGCGGCCAGCAGGCGGAGCCGCTGGTTCTGAAGCGCTTCCCGCTTCTGTTCATTGTTCCAGCCCATGACATATTTGCCGGGATCATTACGCTCGGGCCGGTCGTCTTTTTCATGACGCCCACGGTTGCGGATCAGCCCATGGACCGTGATGGCCTTATCAAATCTTTCCAGTGTTTTCTCATTGTCCACACAGTTATAATCCATGTACAGGATCACCTGCTGGGCTACCCAGCTGCTTAAAGGATGATCCGGGTGGAATTCCAGCTTATGGTATACGGTACCTTCTTCTGCATGTTTGAGCAGGGCTACTTCCTGTACCTGTTCGTACACCAGCCTGGCCCGCAGGTTGGTCTGGTTTACATATTTGTTCACCTTGCGGTAATGCTTATGGGGCACCAGCAGGCGGATACCGAAGCCACGCAGCAGCTTTTCCAATGCAGGCTGCCATTCCTGTTCTGCCGCCCGCACCTGCATCAGCTCACCGGCAAAGGGTAGGTCGCCGGTATCCAGCTTCAACGCCTGGCAGATCTCGCGGCGAAGCTGCACCAGGTGACCCGGGATATTATTTTTGCTCTGTTGCAGGAGATTGAACTCTTCTTCCAGTCTTGTCTTCTGTTCCTGTGTCCGCTTCAGCAGGTCTTGCGCCTCCCATCTTTCCTCTTCATTGTTGCGGATCTCAGTCTTGATCTTTTTATCCATCCGCTCCGTTTCCTTCCGGATACGGATGTAATCTGCTTCTGTAGCCGGCGTATCATCAATATGGACGGCCTGGCACCATTCCGTAAAGGCCGCCAGGGCTGATTCTGTGGCAGCTAATTGCTGCTGGAGGGTTTCCTGTTCTTTTTCCAGCTGCAGCAGGCGCTGGCCTGCCTTGTTCTTGTCCAGCTGGTTCTGGGTCTGCCTTTCTTCTTCCAGCAGGCGGTTGATATCAGTCCGCACCAGGCCCAGTTGCTGCTGCAGTTCCTGCAACTGTTTGCGGCCCTGGCCAATGGCATTGTCCAGCAGGTGGTGTGTGGTATATACATTCCATACCCGGGCTGTTTCCAGTTCCAGGCGGGTCTGGCCCAGCTTTTCCGCCTGCTCTTTGTATTGGGCGTAGCTTTTTTTCAGCGGTTGCAGCAGGCGGATCTGTTCTTCCACCTTTTCAATATTGCGCTGTGCATCCAGCAGGGTGCCAAGGTGTTTTTTGAGATCCTGGAACTGGTCTTCCATATTGCGGGGCTCCAGCATATGCTGGCGGATAAAGCTGTTCAGTTCCCCCAGCACTTTGATGCCCACGGTCTGGTTGAACAGGCCCAGGGCCTGGATGCTCTGCATGCCCAGTACTTCTACCAGCCGCTGTGCATACCTGCTGGAGGAATCAAACCATTCCACCTGCTTGCGGCTGCCTTTATTGTATTGCTGGTCTATCCGTTTACGCCAGCCACCATTGAAATCAAAGGGTTTGAAATCATCCTCAATATGCAGGGCGCGGTGCGCTACGGCAAATACTCTTTTCATTTCGTTGCCGCTGAAATAGCGGACCTGGAACAGGGTGACCAGCTGCTCCGCCTCGTTGGCAAAATGCGCCAGCAGTATACTGTAGGCCGTTTCCCTGTTCTCCCGGAGGTAAAGGGTCTTTGTACCCTGTCCACTATCGGTAGCCACGGTGCCGTAACCACCCAGCAGGTAGGTCTCCTCGGTGCGGTCGCCCTTTTTGTCACTGCCGCTCGACTGGTTATAGAACCTGTATTTTTTCTCCGGCACTATCAGGGTCAGCAGGGCGTCCACGAAGGTGGTCTTACCACTGCCATTGGCCCCGGTGAGCAGGGAGGTTTCCCCGCCCGGGTTGATCTTCCACACATGTTCATCAAAAGTGCCCCAGTTGTAGATCTCCATATACTGCAACCGGAACCCCGATTTACGATCATCCGTGCTGAATACGGTTAGCTGCATGCGCTGTCAGTTGTTGTTTAAAATTTTCCAGTACTTCATTGTCTACCCTTGCCTTGATGATCTTCTTCACCCGGAATTTTTCTTCATCAGGGATCTCCTGGTTTTCCATCAGGTCCAGGAAACCCAGTTCCTGCACCCGGTCTATCAGCCGGTCCAGGTCTTTCATGAACCTGACGCGACTGGCATTCTCCTTAAAGAACAGTTCCGCGTATTCCTTGATCTCCCGGCGTTTCTTGATCAGCTCGCGGCTGGTGACCTCCCCCACTTCAAATTCGGCCATCATATCCCGCAGCAGGACCAGCAGCACGCTTTCCTCATAGTTGATGGCCGTGCGGCGCATCCAGCCGGCCGTACTGTCTTCCTCATCCAGCTTCAGCTGCTCCAGGTAGGCATAACCATCCTCTTTATCCAGTACCAGGACCAGTCCCAGCTGTTGCAGGAAATTGGTCAGCTCCAGCTGGTATTGCAGCAATTGCTCCCAGGCCGATTTCTCGAAGTATTCCACCGGTCCTTTCAGCAGTTTGATAAATATGGCTGTATAGGGTAACATGTCAATGCTTTTTTACTTACCGGCTGAACAGCAGGTAAGGTATTTCCACAAATCTTGTTTTCTCTTTATTGAGCGGCACCAGTTCGGTGATCTCGGGCATGGCCTGTACACGGGTGCTTTTCTCTTTCAGGAAACTGAAATAGGTCACCACCTCACTCATCCCGAATTCCAGGCCGGTATCATCAATGATCTCCCGGAGGGTGGCTGTCTTTCTTTTTTCCAGCACCTGCTCCACCTTCTCCCATAATTTCTTTTTATCGACGCTTTGGGCGCCCAGCATGCGGTTGAACCGTTCCAGGTCGGCCACTTGCTCCACGGCATTGCCGGGTTGTTTAGCTACGGGGGGCGCCTGTTTGGGTTGCAGGTTGAGCCTGCGTTCCAGGGGCAGCCTGATCTCCGCCGGCAGGGTATTGGGCAGGCCGCAGGGCACTTTGTCCTCATCCATCAGCTGGAACACCAGTTCCTTGATGCTGCCGATCTGCTGCCGCAGCCGCCGGTGCCGGGCAATCTCTTTTTCAGTGATGATGCGGCTCAGCTTTTCCGCCATTTTATCATTGGCGTCATACACGGTGCGTCCCTGCTGCAGGAGCAGGGATTTGATATTTTGCAGGAAAGGTCTGTTGGTATCAATGGCCCTGTCGTCCAGTAGTTGCAGCAGGTGTTCGGTCAGGTTACGCCATTCTTCCTGGCCGCTGCGGGAGATCAGGAAATCCCAGAAGGCATAGAAGCTCTTGCCCTGGTCGCTGCGGCGCAGTTCATCATAGGCGCCGAAGGCAAAGCCCACAATAGCGCCTTTGCTGGCCTCGGCACGGGTATGCTGCTCCACGATGCTGCGGTGGATCTGCTTGAAATTGTCTTCCACTTCCCGGAAATCACTGAGCAACTCATAGCTGAGGCGGGTGAACCAGTCCAGCCGCTCCTGTACCTGAGCATTGCTGAAGACCTCAGGCTTATGGCCCATTTCCAGCTTTTTGATCTCCTTATCTATTTCGGCGCGTTTGTTCTTGAGTTCTTCCAGTCGCTTCAGGGAATTGTCCTGCGTATACTCCGCCATTTCCCGAAGGGTCTGGAACAGGAAGCGGAACCGGCTTTCGGTGCCTACAAACTGGCGCTTCTCCAGGCTCTGCAACCACTGGAATACCTTTTCAGTATGGGTGCTGAGCTGGTAATGGGTCATGGCATCCGCATCCGGGAAATCCTGGAGCACCCGTTTCTGGACCCAGTTGAGCAGGTATTTGCGGGCCCGGCTTTCTTCATCTTCCCCAAATTCAATGCGTGCTTCTTCCAGGTCTTCGGTGCCTTCGGCATGGGTGCGCAGTTCCTCGGCCAGGGTGCTGGTGAGCAGGGGCTCGGGGATGGAAAAGGTATTGTCGGCCTTAAAGGTCCGGTACAGGAATGGCAGCACCCATTGCGCATTGCGCATGCGTAGTAACTGAACGGCGGGCGACGTGGTCAACAAGTCGGCGAGAACGGTATGCTGCATGAAAAAGCCTGATTAGGGGGGCCAATTTAGGGCATTTGAATGGGTTTGGGAAGCCGGGGCCGGCAGAAGTTATCCCCGGGTTTGGGCAGCCTGTGGGAAAAAGTAAATAGACGTTGTAAGTAAATGAATTTCAGTAATCAACGAATACCTGAGAAAGTATTAAAATGGCTCAGCCTAGTGACCATATTCGCTGGTTCAGGCAACAAATCCGACACTTGCGGGCAAAGCGGTAACAAAGGCGCTGATTTCCCTGTCTTTTTGCGCAAAGTAAACCTATTCATTATGCAGGGAAAGAGCTACCTGATCCTTTTATATTGTTTACTGACCACCGGCGCCAGGGCCCAGGAAACCTTTGTCCGGCATTTCCCCCATCCGCAGCGCGACTACCATGCCATTAACGGCATGGCGGTGCTGGCCTCGGGCGATTATGCCCTTATCACGGACGATCAGTATTACCGCATCAACAACCGGGGCCAGCAACTGGCCCATCAGTCCATCCGTTCCGGCCGCAGTTCCTACCTGAACGCCCTGCTGCCAATGCCCGACGGCAGGCTTAGGGTAGCGCAGCGGGTATTCCTCGATAACAACGATAGTGAACTCCATCTGCTTACCATGGATGCCAGCGGCCAGGTGCAGGAAGACCGGCTGATCAGTACTGACGCCCTGACCAGCTATGAACAACTGCTGCCCGGCACGCAGGACCGGTTTTACATTACCTGCCGGTACACATCGCCGGAAGGTATATCCCGGCTGCATATCCAGTTCCGGAATTCACAGGGAGTGGAGATCTGGCGCATGCAGGTACCCAATGAACTGCCGTCTACTTTCCAGGTAAAGTCCGATGATAACGGCGGGCTGGAACTGTTCTTTACAGACAGTAAACAGCAGGCCTGGCTGCTGTCCATTGATGAGACCGGCCTTATCCGGGAACAGGCGCTCAACATCAGCCTGGACCCGCAGTCCTACCTCTACCTGCCACGCTTTGCCCGCGCAGGGGATGGTGGTTACCTGCTGGCCGGCACCGATAACCAGCCCCTTGACAAAAAAGATATTGGACTGCGCAAAGTGGATGCGCAGGGCCGGCAACAATGGGAAGCCAGGATCGATGTTTTCCAGGGTGATGTCCTGGCCGATCTGCAGGCGCTGCCAGACGGTTACCTGCTGCTGATCAATAGCGGCAGAACAGAAGTGGACTGGCTGCTGAACCGGGGAAGAGAGATAGTACTGATGAAAACAGACCTGCAGGGAAAACCCCTCTGGCGAAAAGCGCTTGGCAGTAATAACCAGGACAATCCCCGCGGCCTGCTGGTCATCAATCCCCGGACCATACTGGTGGCGGGCAGTATCTATGATCCCACCACACTGAGTGTTACGCCATCGCTTTTCCAACTCAACGGCACAGGTGAATTGACAACCGATCCTTTTCCGCATACGCTTCAACCACCAGATTCATTCCAGTGGCTGCAACCTGAACCGGCTGCTGCCGTGCATAAAATGACAAAAGCTATTCCGGACGCTGCCGGTGGCTGGCTGGCGGGCTTCCAGGTATTGCATACGGATGATGAATTACTATATCCTTACCTGTTGCATACAGCTGCCAGCGGTCAGCCGGTATGGAGCAAGCGGGTGCTGGAATACCCCGGATCTGTTGTATCGCTGAAACCTACGCCGGACGGCCATTACATTGTACTGACCGAAACTGTTCTGAGTGGAGGCCAGATACATAATCTCATTAAGTTTACGCCCGCCGGTGATTCCGTCTGGGCCTATACTTTTTTCAGCGGCGCTATCCGCGATGTACAGCCTACCCGGGATGGCGGTTACCTGGTCACCGGCCAGGAAAGAGGCCCCGGCGGCAGTTCTGCCCTGGACCTGGTATTGCTCAAAATAAACGCCCGGGGACAGCAGGTCTGGAAGAAACTTTTTGGACAGACGGGTTTATGGGAACGGGGGCATATCATCCTGGAAACGCCGGAGAAGGAATATATCATTGCGGGTTTCTCACAGCAATCGCAGGATATCCTCAGCACCGTATACCTTCTGAAAGTAGATGCCAACGGCCAGCAACGCTGGAGCAGGACCTACCCCGCCGCCATGGCCACCAATGCACCTTATGGGATGCTCATCACCCCTAACGGTGATTATCTGCTCGCCGGTTTCAGCGCAGCGGCCTATGGCCCCCGCCGCGACCTGCTGCTCATGCGCACCGATAAGAATGGGAACCTGCTATGGGAACAACAGTACAACCTGCATGAGCTGGATGGCGCCGTCAGCCTTGTATCCACCGGCAATGGGCGATATATGGTAACCGGCACTGCCGGTGAGCCGGTAGCTGGCCGGCGAGAGAAATTCGTTTTCCTGATGAGCATTGACGAATCGGGGAAACAGCTGGGCGTCACTTATTATGGGATCCCCGGTCAGTTGAGTACTATCACCAATATCTTTCCCCTCATTAGCAGGCAATTATTGCTGACCGGTTCAGCACAGGAAGTATATGGCGAAGAGAAATTATTCAGCATTACCGTCAACAGTGATATCGTACTGCCACCACCGCCTGATCCCCCTGCGCCGGGAATCAGGCTGTATCCGGTTCCTGCACGCTATTTCACCAGACTTGTCATCACGCATCCATACACGGGCTCCGTGCAGGTGAGGGTAACTGATAATTTGGGACGAACCAAAAAGCAACTTGTCTACCAGAAACAAACCGAAAGCTGGACACAGGAGATACCAGTGGCGGATCTGGCGGTGGGTTTATATTATGTGGAGATCAAAATGGGGGAAGAAAGGGTGGTGAAGAAACTGGTAGTAGGCAGATAGCAGACCGTTTTCTGTCGCTATTTTTCTTTCGAAAAGCCTGAGCTTTCCGCAACAGGTTCTGCTTACAGGATACATGACATTCCTGTTGAGCCTGTATATAGGTTTAACATAAAAACAGCCGGTCTTTACAGACCGGCCATTTACTTGATGCTGGTTGATTGAAAGGGTGTAACTGTGTCAATACAAAAACGAATCAGTTGGTGCGCAGGTTGCGACTCCCATCTTCCTGTACATAATAGCGGAAGCTGACATAAGGAGCCGGCCAGAAGAGATCGGTCACAACCGGCGGATTGCCTTTATAGATATTCATGATTTGCAGTTTGGCAAATTTGCCGGTGGCGGTCTTTACTACAAAGGTCCTGTTCTTGACAGGCACACAGATATGGTTGCTGAGAGAATAAAAGAACCAACCCAATCCATTGCCACTGTCCCAGCCTACGCCGGCTACGCCTTCACTGGTAAAAACTTCTTCGGAAGGAGCTTCGGTCACTTTTTCATAAGGTTGCTCAATAACCACCATCCTGCCTACACCGGGGCCTTTGTATCCGGGAGTGCCGACAGTATTACCATTATTAGCTACTACATAGGAGTTGTATTCCTTGGAGAAAGCGATATCCCATCCATCGGTGGGCAGGTAGTCGAGGCTATCCTGTGTGGTTTTGATGAAGCGGGTTTGCCTGGTCTTAAAGTTAAAGGTCACCGTATAGAAAGGTCTTTTTTCCTTGCCATCCACATCATCGCTCATGGAAGCCAGGGTATCCAGGGCCAGGTCCAGGACAGTGGTGCTGACAAGATCCACTTGTTCCACTTTATCGCCGTCTTTGCTGCAGGCTACCAGGCTGGCCAGGGATAAGATAAGCAGGAAGTATTTCATGCGCGCAAATGTCCCCCGATGCAACGACCATTACCGGAAAAAAACTAACCCGCTCGGGAAAAAGCGTGTTTCCCCATTGGTTCGTCCCAAAAAAGCTCTCGAAATTCAGGCGAGCAGGCTATCCATTTGTAAGCCAATTGGTTCGTCCCAAAAAACAACCCTCCGGGATCCATACCTGCCCTTTTTGGGTTCGTTTCAAAAGGTTCTTCAAGAACTTATGGCGCAGGATATCCATTTGAAAGTCAGTTAGTTCGTCCCAAAAAATCTTCCTGAGTAAATACCAGCCGCTCCTTTCTCAGCATGCCTTTGGGTTCAATCCAAAAAAGCTCTTCAAGACCTTATGATGCAGGCTAACCGTTTGCAAGTCAGTTGGTTCGTCCAAAAAAGCCTTTCACAATCCCATTGCCGCCGGACCACTCCCCGGGCAGCTTTCCCGATCTCTCCGGATATGGTAAATCCTATTCCCGAATTGGCGCATGACAATTCTGTGACAATTGTAGTTTTGGAAAAAATACGCACCATGGATAAAAACTTTGTAGCCATCAACTATATCAACTGCCAGGACCATTTCCGGGATCGCTTTGAAGAGCTGTTTGCTTCCCGCAAACATGCCATTGATATGATGCCCGGTTTTGTGAACATGCATGTGCTTCGTCCCGCCCAGGCAGGAGATCCTTATCTGATTGTCAGCTATTGGGAAACGGAGCAGTCCTTCAAAGACTGGACAAAATCCGAAGCCTTCATTGTAGGCCACAAACGTGGTTTTGAGGAGATCGCCCGCGCCAAGGCAGAAGGTAAGCCCGCTCCCATGACCAGCGATTTCAAAACCTATAAGGTCATCAGTCAATAATGGAAACAATCACCATCACCCGCAAACAAAAAGCAGTCAAATGGCTGAAGCGGATCGGCTTCTGGGGATTTCTCTTCTTTTTGATCAAGGGACTGGTCTGGCTGGCCATCTTCTGGTGGATTGCCAAATAAAAACGCCTCCTCAGTTTACCTCCCCTGGAGAAACAAATGATTAAGATATCAAATCGGAAAGGAAGAAAATTATCTACTTGATGACAGAATTAGCTGCCTTTGATGAGCTTGGACATGGACTTGGACATTGTGTCCAAGTCCATGTCCAAGCTCCTTTTTTATTTAACTGTAATTAGCCTTTACTTGGACATGTTGTCCAAGTTATTGTCCAAGTATTTAACTTATTCATTTACAATATATTCATAATTAGGGGAATTGCTTTCTTCACCATTATCTCCCAGTAGATCAAGAGCCTTCATAGCGGCAAGATGTCTTTGCGCAGTTTTATAGCTAATATTAAAATGAGAAGAATATTCCCTTGTACTTGCCTGCCCAACCAATTTTAGCCATTCGTAGCCTTGAATTTGTGCATCGGTCAACTGAGCAATATTAGGATTGGTACTTACTTTTTTTACAGCCTCAATATTTCTGGGAAAACTAAATACCATATAAGGAGCTTCATAAGTAACCAAAGGAAGAGGCAAATTATGCTTTTGAGGTAAATCTTTGATGGTTTGAAATCCCAAACCGCGTTGTTCCACTAGTTCCATTTGATCAAAAACATACATGATTTTAGGATTACGACTTAATGAGGGAGCATTAAATTTTTTAATTTGTTCTAATGTAAGCGGCTCAACAGGCTTACCCGGGCTCTTGATAACAATTGCCTCATCATTAATCTCAAAATAAATCGGTGCACCATCTATATCATAATCACGATGAACTATTGCATTGATAATGGCTTCACGAAAAACAACCAAAGGATAATCATGAATAACTCTGCGTTCTACACTAGTTCTGTCTATTTGTTTGCCAATGTGATTTTCATACCAACTTTGCACTTTGTCTGCTTGTGAAACTAACGGTCCTTCAATAGTTTCAATATCCTCCCCTCTTCCACTAGTTTTAAAGGTTGCTCTTATTAGGGCATTTTGATATACCAGTTGAGGCCTTTTCCCAAATAATAATAGTCCTAAGCCTGTTGGAATGTATCCATCGTTTTTAAGCTCCAAAATGCCAATCTGTGCCAGAATCCGATAATACTCAAGTGTATCGATCTTCACATTAAGGTTGGCTTTACTAATAAAATCCTCAATAACGTCTTTTGATAAATCTTCGGTATCTGCCTTGGTTTCAACCTTTTCCTTTTCAGATAAAAACAAAGGCTGCGTTTCAATTTTGGCCTTTTTCGCTCTTTCTTCCGCTTCTTCGATAAATTGCTTATTTGCTTGCCTGATTTGTTCCTGCAGGTCAGCATCAAACAGATTTACTTCAATGCCATGGTCAAGCAAATATTTAATTCCTTTTCTATCTACAGTAGGATCTGGATCTTCTATTCCAATCCAAACTTTTTTGATACGCGCATTGACAATTCGTTCAGCACAACCTAATTTGGGATGTTTCCTGGCTCCCGGAGCACAAGGCTCTAATGTGGCAAACAAAATAGCACCTTCTAAAGAAACACTTCTATTCTTTCTTTCCAGCAAAGTAAATTCGGCGTGATCTCCGTGACGTAATTCACCACGAAAAGCTGTTTCTTCCTGGCCATTTGATTTGATCAAAACAGCCCCAACTTTTGGGCTTGTTTTATCTTGTCGAGGTTCCTGAATAGATTGGTTCATGACATTTATTGCCAGCTCCATGTATTTCCTTGGATCAAAATCACCATTTTCCTTGGCCATGATAAGATAATTAGGGCGCTAAACTAACATTAGTTAGCCTTTTCATGAAAATATTTATCTCCCCTCATCCCCTTAAATCAAATTACTTACAGAAGAAAATGAAAGGGCGGATTATAATACTCCCCTGATTTAAGACCACCAGGCTGGATATTTAAGTTATAAATCAAGCAGCTTGCTGCAAAGATCTTTGATATCGTTCATTGGGTGTTTCACAGGTGGTATGATGAATTTTGTCATGATAGTAGCCGATATGGTTTTGAACTCCTTCTAACAGTTCAAAACCATCTTCGGCGGGATTTAAGTAGACATAATCGTATTTCAAGGATTTCCAGAAACGTTCAATCCACACATTATCGAGGGCTCTCCCTTTCCCATCCATAGATGCAAGTATTTGTTCCCCCTCGAGATACTGTGTCCATACGGCACTGGTATATTGACAACCCTGATCAGAATTGATGATCTCTGGCTTGCCATGTTGGAGTATTGCGTCTTGCAGTACTTCTTTACACCAGGTGGCTGCTAAAGAGTTACTGATGCCCCATCCAACAATCCGGCGGCTGTATATATCCATGATCGCCGTCAGATACATAAATCCTGTACGCATTGGGATATAAGTGATGTCGGTCGACCAAACTTGATTGGCACGGGTAATCTTCATCCCTTTGAGCAAATACGGTTTTATAAACTGCTTCAATCCTTGCTTCGTCAGATTCTTTCGGCGGTAAATAGTCTGGCGTCCCATTATTTTCAACAAGCGCCTGATCCGCTTGGGGCCAACCTGGTAGCCTTTGTTGCGAAAATAGTAAACCAGCGATACTACACCTTCCGTTGGATGCATAGTCAGGTGCTTATCCATGATCTCCATCATCTTAATGTTCTCCGGCTTCTCTCCAATAGGTTTATAATACAGTGTACTGCGGTTTACTGTAAGCAATTCACACTGCCGGCGAACAGATATTTGCTTGGTACGTGGATTGACAAGGCTGGCCCGATCGGCTACCCCCCAAGTTTCTTGAAGCTTTTTTTTAAGAACTCATTCTCTACCTTGAGCTGCCCGATTTGGGCATATAACTCCTGGGTATCTACGGAGGGCTCCTCTGTCTTATCAGGCTTTTCAAAGGCCGCACTCATATTAGCCAAGAATTCGGCCTTCCAGCGTGCGATAATAACCTGGTTCACCTCGTATTTTGTGGCCAGCTCTGCGAGCGTAACCTGCCCCTTAATTGCTTCCAGAGCCACTTTGGCTTTGAAGGAAGGACTGAATTTTCTTCGTGTTTGCTTTTTCATTCGAGCTTGTTAAATTACTGAATATTTTTAACTAAGCCCGTGGTCCGATTTTAAGGGAGTATTATAGATCAATAAAAAAGCTTTAGGCGAAAACCTAAAGCTCATATATAATATTCCATAGTATTATTAAGCTGACTTCCTGTTACCGTTTCATTTTTCCCGGTGCAAAGCCGTAATACTTCTTGAAGGCCCTGGTGAAATGGGCCGTATGCTTATACCCTGTCAGGTAAGCCACTTCCGATACACTTTTCCCCTGGTCCAGCAACTCGCGGGCATGCGCCATCTTGATGCTTTGCAGGTAACCATATACCGTAGTGCCAAAGACCTGTTTGAACTGGCTCTTCAGGTAAGCATCATTAGTGCCTACCTGGTGCGCCAGGTCAATAAGCGTACAGGGACTGTTGAGATTCTGTACAATGATATCCCGGGCCATATGCATCCTGTCCACATCCTCTTTCTTGAGCGTGCGGGCAGAGGACGACTGCTTGCTGATGCCCGCCATCTGCTCGTACTGGGCCAACTGAATGGCCAGCAGTTCAATGGTCTTGGCCTTAATGAATAATTGCTTGTAACGCCCTTCCAGCGGACAGTTCAGCATATCATACAGGATAGTGCTGATGGTGGTCTGCATGGGCAGGTTCACCGCACTCAGCATAGCCGGTGCATTGACCTCAATGCTGCGTGTGAATACCGGGAACAGCGGATGCTCTTCCGGCAGCACATTGAGCACCAGCTCAGGGCTCACCCCCAATTCAAATATTTCCAGCTGCTCGTCGGGCTGCCAGTTGAGATGAATATCTTCCTTGGGGAAGAACAGGTAATTGTATTGATGTTTTTCGAAAGAAGCCAGCTGGTGTTTATCGCCTGTAGAATAGCTCTTGTTGCCGCTGAGCGTATAGCTCATCTGCAGAAAAGGATGCAGGTTCCTGAAAACAATCTCGCCGCCTTGCTGGGAGCGGAGATTGTAGTAACCGAACTTGATGCCGTCAGGGCTGTACATTTCATACAGGTTGCCGGCATGTCCCTGGCCCGACAAAGATTTCCTGCGCTCCTTCAGGTCAGTAGAAGCGTTGATGTCGAACGTACAGGTTGGGAATGATTTTTTTGTATCGGGTTGCGGAATTGCCAATGCCAATCAGATTTTGTAACGCACAATAACAACCAATGATTTAAGGCGCTAAATTACTTGATCGGGCTCATATATGGCCAGGCCCGGCGCCTGTGCCAGCGCCAGTGCCACTGAAACCCAGTGGCAGCTACCCTATACCCGGTACATTTTCCGCATATGGTAAGTTTTTTTCCGGATAGGATCTGAGCAGGAGGCTTAAAATCTCCTTTTAGGGTAAGTTTTTCTCCCCATATGGCTATGCATGATCAACAAGGAAAAAGCAATTTTGCAGCCTCTATGTTCAAATATCTCATGCTCCTCCTGCTGACAGGAGCAGCCTTCTCCGATATGCAGGCTCAACAGGCAGCAGTACAGGGCCTTACAGTTCCATTGGCCTCTGTATTACTGACCAGTCAACAAGACTCCTTCTCCGTTCATGCTGATACCAGCGGCCGTTTCCGCATTGTCAATATCCCGGCAGGCCACTATAACCTCCGGATCACCTGCATCGGCTACCTGCCTTTCCAGTCAGGAATGGTGCTGCGCGAGCAGGAGCAGAAAAAGATAGACTGCCCCCTGCTTGCCAATGAAGCGTCATTGGAAAGCATCACGGTTACCCATTCGCGTTTCCAGAAAACGGACGACCTGATAGATATCCGGAAAGTAGCGCAGCCCACTACCATTATCACGGAAAAAGCCATCCGGATGATGGGCAGTCGCCGCCTGGATGAGGTGCTAAGGGAACAGACCGGTATGACCATTGTCAATGATCTCGGCGCCGGTAACCGCAGTGTTGGCCTGCAGATGCAGGGTTTCAGCTCCGACTATATCCTGATCCTGATAGATGGGCAGCCTATGACCGGCCGCTTCAGCGGTAACTTTGACCTGTCAAGGATCAGCATTGCCAATATTGAACGCATTGAAGTGATCAAAGGCGCCAGCAGCAGTCTCTACGGCAGCGAAGCGCTGGGCGGCGTGGTCAATATCATCACCAAACAGGTGTTCAGTAACCCCGAACTCAATGCCGACCTCACCGGCGGCACCTACAATACCCTGGATGCCTCAGTATCCGGCGCCACCCCCTTTAACAAGCAGCGCGGCGCCGCGTGGATCTCCGGAAATTATTACAGCACTGACGGCTTCAACGTCAATACAGAATACCTCAAGGAAGGGAAGACCTCCCCACCCTACCACAGTACGCAGGTACAGGGCAAGCTGCGCTACGCGCTGACAGATTCCAGCGGCCTCCAGGTCAGCAGCCGCTTCACCAACCGGCAGTCCACTATGCAGCGCTCCTACGGTGCGCAGCCTTTTGCCGACCGGCTGGATGAGCAGGACCTTAATACAGCGCTTACCTACAATCATTCTTTGCGCAACGGCTGGCGGCTGCTGGGCCGCTATTACCTGACCCATTACGAGACCGAGCAGGCCGTTACGGTAGAAAGCACCGGCAAATTATTGCAGGAGCATGTCTTCAACCAGACCATCCACCGCCTGGAACTGCAGGGCGCCCGCGATCTCTGGCGTAAAAAAGGTTCCATCACCGGCGGATTTGGCGGCGATATGCAATTGATGCGGAACCAGTCGGCCAATTCCAACGAGGACATGCATAACTACTTTGGCTATGCGCAATTGAACTACAGCCCGGCGGCCGACTGGAAACTGGTGGCCGGCGCCCGCTATGATGGCAACAGCACCTATGGCGGCCGCCTCAATTTCAGTGGCGGCTTTACCTGGACGCCCCTGCGCTGGGCCACCCTGAAAGGGTCTGTGGGCAATGGTTTCAAAGCACCCACTTTTGCCCAGCTATACCAGGTGTTCACCAATATCACACAGGGGTATACCGTGATCGGCGCCAACGATTTCCAGCAGAAAGCCGCGGAGATGAAAGAAGCAGGCCTGGTGCAGCAGCTCTGGTCCAATGCAGCGGGCATCCACCAGCTGAAACCGGAGACCAGCACCAGCTACAATGCCGGCCTGATCCTGACGCCCGGCAGCAGGACAGAGATCTCGGTGAACGCCTATTACAATGAGATCCGCAACCTGATCAACACGGAACAGGTGGGCATCATGCGGAATGGACAGCAATTATTCTCTTACCTCAATATTGCCCGCAGCTTTACCTGCGGGCTGGAGACCAGCATCCAGTACCGCCCGGTGAAAGGTCTGCTGATCTCGGGGGGCTACCAGTTGCTGACCGCCAAGAGCAGGGCCGTGATAGATGGGATCAAAGCGGGTCAGTCGCCCTACAACACCGTACGCAGCCCGGATGGTATCCGCGCCGCCAGCACCAGTGATTATTTTGGTTTGCCTAACCGCAGCAAGCATATGGCCAACCTGCAGGCATTTTATGAATACAAACCCTGGGGACTTGGCCTCTCCGTCCGTGGCAATTACCGCGGCAAATTCGGTTTCATGGACATGGACAACAACGGGTACATTGACCAGTATGATGTATTCGTGGAAGACTATATCCTGCTCAATGCCGCTATCCAGAAAAGCCTGCTGCGCCACCAGCAGCTTACCCTCCGTCTGGCGGTGGATAATATCACCCATTTCACCAATTACCTGCTTCCGTCGCAGCCGGGAAGAATGATCCTGGCGGGTGTGTCCTGGCACTGGGATCACAGGAACTGATAGCGCCATCCCACCGGCACGGTACCGGTCATCCTTTTTCGTGTACGCACCCATCGGGCATTCCGGGGGAATGTTGTATATTCCGCTTTATTTGGAAGTTGAATAAACGCTTGCGTATGTTTTGGAAGATAGCTGCCTGCTCCCTACCCTTTTTCTGGCTCTTCACCCTACCCACCGCCCCGCTCCGGGCACAGGATAAGGACCCGCTGACGCTGGTTAAACAGGTAGCCGATAAAATGATCCGTGACACCCGGTTCCAGCTGCAACCTGTCCTTCAGAAAACAGAGCTGGGCATGCAGGTGATCGACTTCAGCTCCCTGGCCATTCACGAGAAAGAGGTAGCTTATGCCTACACCTACCTGTTTGTCCCTGCTGATACCACCATCACCCTCGGCATCAACAGCACCGGCGCCCTACAGCTCTGGTGCAACCGCCAGCACCAGTTTTCCCAGGAGCCCCGTGGCGCCGGCCAGCCCGTAGAATATTCCTATGGTCGCTTCCAGTTCAACAATAACTGTACACTGACTTTAAAGAAAGGCTTCAACGACCTCCTGCTCCGCTATGAGGCCAGTGAGGTAGCGCCCGTAGTGTATTGCCGGCCGGTGCAGGCCACTGGCGATCTGCAATCCACTGTGCAGTTCTTATCGCCCACCGCCGTCCGCCAGTTCCTGGCCACTGTCCCTGTTATCAAAGAACCCATTGACCGCCGTCCCGGTCATCCTGATACTACGTTTTTTGCACAATTGCCTGTGGCAGATAATAGCCTATCTCCCTGGTGGGTACTGGGTCCTTTTCCTGAAGGCGCTATTGCCGTAGTACCGGGCAGGGAGTTCCAGCGCCATTTTGAAAGCATGGGTAAACAGCTGGTCTGGCAATCGCCCCCGCAGAAGACCTTGTCGGAGCTGGTCATTGATCCTGCCAGCACCTACCGGCGGGATGCCTATGCAGACTGGCACTATGCCAACGGCATAACCCTCTGGAGCCTGCAGGCGCTGAGCGCCGCCACGCAGGATAGCAGTTATAGCAAACACGTGCAGAACTGGCTGACCTTCCTGCTGAAGCACAAAGATTATTTTGAATGGCAGTACCAGTCGCAGTATGCTTTCCGCGGCAGCTACCACCGCCTGTTCCGCCTCAGTATGCTGGATGACGCCGGCGCCCCGGCCCTGGCGGCAGCCGAACAATACAGCCAGCAGCAGACCCCGCAGCTGGCCGACCTCCTGACACCGATCACAGACTATATCATCAACCGGCAGATGCGGCTGAAGGATGGTACTTTCTGCCGCCCTGAACCCGTGGACTCTACCGTCTGGGCGGACGACCTTTTCATGAGCGTGCCCTACCTGCTGCGCATGGCCAAAGCCAATGCCCAGCCTAAATATGCCAATGAAGCAGCAAAGCAGTTCTTACTTTTCTATAAGCATCTTCATGATCCCCGCACCGGACTGTACCAGCATGGCTGGTATCAGCAAACCCGGCAGCAGGCCGTAGCCCGCTGGGGCCGCGCCAATGGATGGATGGCCTGGGCCACCGCGGAATTGCTGACCTGGCTGCCTCCCAAACATCCGTCGTATAAAAAGATATTGAAAGCATTCCAGGAACATGCCGCCAGCCTGGTCAGCTACCAGCAGCCGGACGGCTTCTGGAAACAGCTGCCGGAGCGTAGCGATGCCTATGAGGAAACCAGCTGCACTGCTATGTTCAGCCTGGTACTGGCCCGCGGCGTCCGTAAAGGCTGGCTGCCCGCTTCCTGCAGGGAAGCTGCGTTGAATGGCTGGAAAGCAGTGGCCTCCACCATACAGGCAGATGGAACGGTGAAGGGTATTTGTCGCGGTACCGAAATAGGCGCCAACGAGCAATACTACCTGGACCGCCCAACGGTAGACCATGATCCCCGCGGCCTGGGCGCCGTGATCACGGCCGGTATTGAGATCAGCTTATTAAACCAGCAGCCATGAACAGGCTGCTGAGCTGGATCAGCTTCCTGCTGCTGGCCATGGCCTGCGGGCAGCAGCCCACAGGCCGCAATTCCTTCCAGATGGGGCGGAATAAGCAGCTGGAAAAAGAAGGCTATACAGCGGTATCGCAAAAAAGCCAGTACAACAAGAGTTTCGGTTACGGCTGGCTGAACAACCCACCACCTATAGTAGCCATGCCGGTGAACAATAAATTACCCCTCCTCCTGCATTCCGGCGCCACGCAGGATCAACCAATGCAGTTCCGGGTTGATCTGCCCAATGGAGATTACTGGATGAGCCTGCTGGCAGGCGCTAAAGATTCCGTACCTACTTCCATCAGCCTCCAGATCAACGAGGAGTCTTTGGGTGATTCTCTATTCTTCCCCTGGTATCGCCTTCCTTATCGCCATATACGGCGGCTGGTGCCTGTCCGGGACGGCAAGGCCGTAATACAGGTGTCGGGCAAAGGGTTTCCCCTCCTGCATGCCGTAAGCTTCAGTCCCGTTAAGGGCTGGCCTAAACTGCCGGTCAGTACCGGGCTGGAAACAGATACCACGACCCTGCTTGAGTGGGTACAGGATATGGAAGTCACTGCCAGTCTATCTCCGGACAATGCGTCCCTGTGGGACAAGATCAATTCCGTGCAGCAATACCTCCAGGCCTGCCGTTATTATGAAATGGGTGGCTGGCTATCGGCCAGCAAAGCTACCCGGCTCAGCCTCATTTATCGCTTATACATAACCGCAGATATACTGGAAAGTATTATAGTAGACACTACCCATCCCTTGCTGGACAAATCCCGCTACCTGCTGGCCCGCACCTATTACTGGCTGGACAAGGAAATGGGCGTACCTGCACACCGGCAACGGGCGCAGGACCTGTTTGCACAACTGACCCCAAAATATCCCGACCAGCCCATTCTCCGGATGTACCAGGGCGAAAAGATCATTCACCCCGCCGATATTCCCAACACCGTACCCCATGCGCCGCTATGGGCACAGTACCAGCGCGAAGCCATGGGCCGCATGCTGGAACTGATCCATTGGTGGGTGCAGGAAAAACAATTACCCAACGGGGAACTGGGCGGTAAATATGGGGATGATGTGGAAATGCTGCGCTGGTGGATGCCCGCCATCCTTGGCGCGGGCGATAGCCTCGCCGCCCTGGGTTATACAAAACTGGCCGACGGCGTCTGGAACAGCGGCCTGCTGGAACGGGGTTTTGCCAAAGACGTTGACGATGTAGAGCATTCCGCCGAACTCTTCAGTGATACCCATCCCGCCGCCCTGCTGATCAACTATGGCGATCCCCGATGGGTGGAACGCTGCCTGATCAGCATGCAGAATTTCCGGGATACCTGGACAGCCATAACAGCTTCAGGTCACCGGCACTTTAAATCTGCTTATCTCTCCGCATCAAGGGTGCGTGCGGAAGCGCCCTATGGCGTGGATGTCCCGCTGAATGCACGTGCAGCCAGGGCCGGTATCTGGGCCAGCTGGTATAACCGCGACAGCTCCCTGCTCCGCCTCCTGGAAGAATGGGGCCGCTCCTGGGTACAGGATGCCGCCCGCACGGATAACCAGAAACCCGCCGGTATACTTCCGGCTGCCGTCAGCTTCCATAAGGAAACACTCGGTGGCTACGGCACACACTGGTATGATCCGCAGCTGCCTTACGATTATTATTCATTCAGCAGTATTGGTCATATCAGCGAACTGCAATACCAGCTGCTGGCACTCTACGCCCATACACAGGATCCTTTTTACCTGCAACCCTTGGATACAGTTGCAGCCTACCTGCGCAGGCATACAATGTCCGATCAGCAGGCCCCGGCCGGCAGTACGGAATGGGTCCGTCAATTGCTGGCAGGCCCGGGAAGCAGCGCCAACGGCAAATTATTCAGCCTGGCAAAACAGCTGACCGGCAGTACGCAATATGATGCGCTGATAGCGCAGCATGGCCAGCCTTATAATAAATTCCGCCTGCACGGAAACCGGCAGGAATTGATGGCCGGGCTGGAGCAGGTACTGGAAAGCCTGCGGTACAACTGGCCCCTGCTGACCAGTGAAGTGAAATTCACGGACAGGGTCTATGTGCCCGGCAGCCAGCTGCTCACCGGTATGTACACCGGGCATTTTGGTAACGGCTATGAATACCCGGGACTAACTGCCACCTGGCAGCATACCGGGAAGGACATGGCCATCCTGGTGCAGGACGGCAATACCCGTTCCGCCAGCATCTCCTTTTTTAATTTTGGCGCCGCCCGCACTGTACAGCTGCAAAGCTGGCAGCTGTCGCCCGGCCTCTACAGCATACAGACTGGCTATGATACCAATGATGACGGACAGATAGACCAGCCTATTGCCGAAACCCGGCAGACCCTCGCCGAAAGAGTGAACCGCATTCCCTTGCATATCCCGGAAGGAAAGACCGTAGTGGTCAATATCCGGCAGCTGCAACAGGGGGCCGAACTGCCCGTCTCCGCGCCCGACCTGGCCCTCAGCAGTCTGACATTATACAAAGGCGGCCTGTTTTCCGGCAGCTACAAAGTCCAGTGCCAGCTGCATAATATTGGGAATATTGCAGCTACGGGCATCCGGATACAATTATGGATAGATGGGAAAATGGTAGAAGAACAGCAACCTGCCCTGTTACATGCACCGCGTAACCTGCAACCCAGCCAGCAGGCCATCCAGTTCAAATACAGTATTGCAGGAGAAGAAAAGATCCAGGTCAAAGTTTCCTGCGTGGAGAAAGAGATCACCTCCTTCAATAATGAGTTGAAGAAATGATTTGGGGAGAAAGGACACAAATCGAATTTGTTTGCAGCAAACCTTGAGCGGATGACAAGCAGACAGTATTTGGATGCAGAAAAATGATTTGGGGAGAAAAGACACAAACCGAATTTGTTTGCAGCAAACCTTGAGCGGATGACAAGCAGACAGCAGTTGAATGCAGAAAAATGATTCGGGGGAGAAAGGGAACAAACTGCATTTGTCTGGAGCACACCCTGAGCGGAAAACAGGCTGACAGCATTTGGATCCAGGGAATAATTTGGGAAGATGGGACAAAAGCCGGACAGGAATAGTAAACGTTGAAAGGCCAACGACCTGGTTCACAAAAAAGCCGGAGGCTATACCAATGTTAATTGCAATCACTGAGAACTAAAATCCTGACCAGTTCCAAGCTCCAACAACAGGGATCGGCAGTATTATTGTACAAATTCAAGGCACCAGCGTAAAGGTATAACTGGTCAATTACTTCCGAAGCGCCAACGTTACGGTATAATTTCGATACGATAGCTAATTGACGCCTGCGCTCCCTCAGCCGGTGGCTGCAATTGTATACTGATAGGATATGCCTTCAATGCAGGATACGGCGCCCAGAAATGACCGGCATCTTCTCCGCAACGCAGCTCAGCATTTCCTGAAACGATCTTCACCCGGAAATTCCTCCCGCCGCCGGTGATCAGCACTGTCCTGGGATCCATTTGCTGGATGGTCATGCCTTTGCGCTGCACAAAAGGTTCTATGATACGAACCATTGGCCAGGCATCATGCCAGGTCAGTGAAACCGTTTTTTCAATGGCCTCATCACTGTACCGGTAAGTGATGCCATAGCCCACGCCGCCCGCCATCCAGTGTTTGTCTTTCAGCTCTCCGGCTACGTTGATCACGAAGCCTGAATCGCGTCCAGTTACACCTGTGCCGGCCTGCCCCTGGTTCGTCCCCCATTTTTTTACTTCACTGGCTGTGCTTATCCGGCTGTCAAATTCATACAGGTTGGTAAAATAACCTGCCGTATCCCGGTACTCTATCCTTGGCGTCAGCGACAGCACACCCGGCGCTTCGGGAAAGCTCATGGGCTCGGGCCTTGAATATTCCGTAGGGCTGGAAGCCTGCAATACGCCATGATCCTTTACCCATAAATAAGATTGGGCGCCGCCATTGGGCCGGTGCATATACTTACTTTTGGCGCCGGCCGCATAATCCTTGTATCTATAACCGGTGATGGTGGCCATGAAATTCGTTGTACGCACCTGCACAACATCCAGCGTTGGGTAATACTGCATCCAGCCAGTCTGCTCAGTGGGTAATGGTACTATTTCCCGTGTAGCGGCCTGCTCCAGCACATAGGCCAGCGCCAGGTTCTTGGCCTTGGTAAAGGTGGGATAAACGCAGGGAGGGCCTTTCAGTACTTCCGCATGCTGCGGCCCGTATCCGATCAGTCCCTCCGGCAGGATATTGCTGCGCAGGAACTGCAATAGTTTCCAGGAAGCGCTGGCATATCGTTTATCTGTATCCGCCAGCAGGGACAAGATCACATTGCTGCCATCAGAAGTAGCGCTCCCGTAGAGGGTCCATTTGTTGGAGCGGATACCCCAGCTGGCATCCAGTGAACCGTCTGGGTAAATAAACGGGAGATGACTGGCCATAGCCTTTTTCACCGTATTCCAGACCAGGCTGTCGCCGGTGGTTTTTGCATACAGACCCAGCCCCCAGAGGGACATCTCCATATTATAACCCAGGTCAACCCCCAGCTTGTTGCGATGGGTTCGTCCCCCCTCTCCCTGCAAAAAACCTTGCTCATCCATTTTGCCGATAGTGCGGTGTGCCAGCACCCGTGCTTTGCGGCTGTAAACGGGCTGTTGCAATACCTCTCCTGCCAGCGCCAGTGTAGCAGTAGTAGTGGCTACATAGTTGATGCTGGCAAACTCGGGCGTCATGACTTTATTAAGATAGTCCGCCGCTTTTTGCATGGCGCTGGTCCAGCTGCGTTTTTCTGTGGCTGTCAGCTGACCCGACAGTTCTTTGCTGGTCAGCAGTAACATCAGCAATTGATCCGTAGTAGTGCCTGTCCATTCCTCCGGCGTTTCTTTCCAGCTGCCATCAGGCTGCTGCTGGCGTAGTAACCAGGCGGCAGCCTGCTTTGCCCCTTGTAGATATTTTTTATGGCCGGTGATGGTATAAGCCACGGCAAAGGGATACACCGCTTCCGCAGCACGGGTATGCAGGACATTGCAGTGCTGGCATTGAATAGCGCCGCAGTCAGTGACTTTTGGATCAGTCAGCTGCCGGGCCAGTAACGCATCCGAGAGTTGAAGGAGAGTATGGGCATATTCCTGCTTCAGGGTAACCTGCTCAGCCAATAGTGGAGACTCTTTACTCAGCTTCTTTTCCGGCAGCAGGCCCGTTCCGGAACGCGCCACAGCTGGCAGCGCCTGCTGCGCCAGCAGGCTGCCAGGGCTGGAAACCAGCCACAGCAACAATCCTATGGTCAGGCAATGCCCCCGCATTGTTTATAATTTATTGGCCGCCACCGGGTCCATCTTGGGCGAGATCCAGTGCATCAGTCCCCAGGCAATGAGGAAGGAGACGGCGCAGAATGCAAAAATGATATTGTACCCGGCCAGTATATTGTCCAGGCCCTTGTAGTAATCCAGGATGATGCCAATGGCCAGCGGGAACAGCACGCCGCCGATAGCGCCGGCCATACCACCAATACCGATCACCGAGCTGACCGCTTTTTTGGGCAGCATATCAGAGACCAGCGTATACACATTAGCGCTCCAGGCCGCATTGCCCACAATGGCCAAAGTGATCAGGGCCACGACCATCCAGATATTATCTGTGAATCGGGCCAGGATGATGGGCACCACGCAAAGTGCGGAAAGCAGCATGGTGAACTTGCGCGAGCGATGAACCAGCCAGCCTTTTTTGATCAGCCAGCTGGATAACCAGCCACCGCCGATAGCGCCGATGGTAGCGCCGGTATAGACGATGACCAGGGGGAGACTGGGCTTTTTAAGGTCCAGGTGAAAAGTAGTACTGAAATAAGAGGGCAGCCAGTACATGAAAAAATACCAGATGGGATCAGTAAAGAATTTGCCGACAATGAACACCCAGGTAGGTTTGTGTTTGAAGAGCCGGCCCCAGTTGAGTTTGCCGGTATCGCCATCAGCAGCTTCATTATCGCTGTGGATATAATCGTATTCCGGTTTGGATAATTTCTTGTGTTTGCCGGGCGTCTGGTACAAAAGTCGCCAGGCTACCAGCCAGATAAAACCCAGGGCGCCGGTAATGAGGAAAGCTTCCTGCCAGCCATACCAGCCCAGCAACCAGGGAATGAGGATAGGCGCCACGCAGGCGCCGATATTGGAACCGGAATCCAGGATACCGGTGGCCAGGGCCCTTTCTTTTTTGGGGAACCATTCTGCCACGGTTTTGATAGCGGCAGGGAAATTACCGGATTCACCGAGGCCCAGGGCGGTACGGGCGATCCCAAAACCAAAAGTACTTTTCACCGCGGCATGCGCCATAGCGGCAATGCTCCAGACGGTGATGGAAATAGTATAACCGAGGCGGGTGCCAATTTTGTCAATGAAGCGGCCAAACACTACCAGTCCCACCGCATAAGAGGCGGTGAAGGCCATCACAATATAGCTGTATTGTGACTCGGTCCAGCCAAACTCCCCTTCCAGTGTGGGTTTCAGCAGGCCCAGCACCTGCCGGTCCAGGTAATTGATGGTTGTGGCAAAGAACAGGAGGGCGCAGATGCTCCACCGGAAATTTCCTGAGCGTTGTTGTTGTAGTTGCATAATTAAGTATAGGTTCAGTGATTGGTCAACCGGCTGCGCCTGCCTGACCAGGAATAATATACGAGAAACCCATAAACAGGGATCAATATACAATAAGCCCACTGGTTATTGGCGGATCTGGCCAGCCAGCCATAGAGCAGCGGCAGCAGTGCGCCACCGGCAATCCCCATGATCAGCACGGCCCCGCCGGTATTCAGCAGTTTGCCCGACACCCCTTTTAATGCCTGCGGCCAGATAGCAGGCCATAATACCGCATTGGATAAACCCAGCAGGGCAATGCAGACTATAGAAGCCATACCGGATAGCGTGATAGCCAGCACAGCGAACAGCAGTCCCAGCCAGCTGGAATACAAAAAGATGGTTTGCTGGGAGATATACTTCGGGATAGCCCAGATACCCAGCAGGTACCCGATCAGCATACCGGCCAGCGGATAGGCTGTGAGGGTTTTGGCAACATCCAGTCGCAGGCCATGATACAACCCATAATTACCGATGGTATCACCGGCCAGCACTTCCGTGCCCACGCAACAGAAGATAGCCAGGAAGCCCAGTGCAAACTGCCAGCGGACCTGTGGGGACAGGGAGGGATTGTTGCCTGATGCTGAGCCGGTATCGGGAGGCTGTACGTCTGGCAGATGTGCATAGCGCAGTCCCCAGGCTACCAGCAGCAGCAGGCCGGTCAGGCAGCAATAAGGCAGGATCACCATGCGCGACAACCCATCCAGTCTCACCGCTCTTTCTGCGGCATTCATGCCCGCCAGTTCCTGGATCAGTCCATCCGAATTATTCAGGATGATACTGCCCATCACCAGCGGCGCCAGGATGCCGGCTACTTTATTGCAGACACCCATCATACTCATGCGCCGGGCAGCGGATTCCGCAGGTCCCAGCAGCGTAACATAGGGGTTGACCGCTGTTTGCAGAATGGTGAGTCCCATCCCTACCACAAACAGGCCCAGCAGGAACAGCGGATAAAAGCGCATAATGGCCGCCGGTATGAACAGGGCGCAGCCGGCCGCCATGACCACCAGTCCCAGGCTCATGCCCTTCACCATGCCGGTCCTTTGCAGGAGGCCGCTGGCGGGAATGGCCATCACGGTGTAGGAGATATAAAAGGCAAAGGTCACCAGGTAGGCCTGCCATTCTTCCAGCTCGCAGGCAATACGCAGGTAAGGGATCAGCGTACCGTTGATCCAGCTGATAAAGCCGAACAGGAAAAAGAAGACACCTATCAGCAGGAGCTTCTTTCCATATTGTGGTCCACCGGGAGGTGGATCCATAGTACTGGTTGATGCCGGCATATCCTACGCGTTTAAAGGTTTTCCAGGGCCGCCTGCACACTGCCGTATTGCAGCAGCAATGCCCTGGCGGTTGTATAATCCACCGTGCCTGACTGCTCCATCAGCATCCTGGCGCCACGGTCCAGCAATTTTTCATTGCTGAGCTGCATATGCAGCATCCGGTTGTCCAGGACCCGGCCCAGCCGGATCATGACGGTAGTCGAGATCATATTCAGGATCATTTTCTGGGCGGTGCCGCTTTTCATACGGGTACTGCCGGTTACAAACTCCGGCCCTACGATCACTTCAATGGGATGATCAGCCTGTGCCGCCACGGGACTGCCCGGGTTACAAACAATGCAGCCGGTCAGGATGGCTCTTTTCCGGCTTTCGCGCAGGGCTCCCACCACGTAGGGAGTAGTACCACTGGCGGCAATGCCGATGACACTATCTGCCGCACTGATACCATACTGCTCCAGATCCGGCCAGCCCTGGTCCGGGTTATCCTCCGCATCCTCTATGCCATAGCGGAGGGCGGCATCGCCACCGGCCATGACACCGGTCACCAGCCCTTCGGGCACCCCATAGGTTGGCGGGCATTCGCTGGCATCCAGCACACCCAGCCGGCCGCTGGTGCCTGCGCCAATATAAAAAAGTCTGCCACCGGCACGCATACGGGCGGCTATCGCTTCCGCCAGCAACGCCACCTGTGGCAGCACTTTTTTAACGGCTATGGCCACCGTCTGGTCTTCTGCATTGATATGCTGCAATAGCTCTTCCACCGGCATTTTTTCCAGGTGCCTGTACGGAGAGGGCTGTTCAGTGATCTTATCAAAGGCCATATATTACTATTTACTTATTGTACATCCGCTTCCGCCGTCACTATCTGCGCTGCACTGTCCTTGTCCAGGAACAGCAGGGCATTCGGGTGTTTACGGAGGATAGTGGAAGGGTACAGTTCGGAGATGGCGTCCGTTAAGGTATGCCGCACCGCTGTAGCCTTGTTCCGTCCCGGCACCATACAATATACGTAAGTAGCGCTGAGAAGGGCTGGGATGGTAAGGGTAAATGCATAGGTGGGCACTTCTTCCGGCCTGCCGAAACAGCCGTCATTGACCTGCTGCTGTTTGCAGGCATCGTCCAGGTCCACCACTTTTACCAGGTAGGGATCGCTGAAATCCGCCACATGCGGGTCATTGAAGGCCAGGTGCGTATTCTCGCCAATGCCCATGGCCACCAGGTCAATAGGATGCTGTTCCAGCAGGGCGCGGTAGCGGGCGCATTCTTCTTCAGGGCGGTCGGTCTGACCGTCCAGGTAAAACACTTCCTTAAAAGGCAGCTTACCGAAGATCATTTCCTTCAGCCAGTAGCCGAAATGCTGCGAGGCGCCTTTTTCCAGGCCCAGGTATTCATCCATGTGAAAGGCATTGACCTTTTGCCAGTCGATTTTCTCATGTAGCAACGCTTCCAGGAATTCATTCTGCGAAGGGGCAGCGGCAAAGATGATATTCACTTCCTCTTTTGTTGTCAGCAGCTGCCGGATCTGGTCAGCCGCCTGAGCTGCTGCCGCCTCCCCCATCTGCTGCCTGGTATCATATATACTAACGCGTAAGCTGTCCACCGTGGTCTCCTTCATTGGTTGTATGTTTTGTGTTGTTTGTCGTCTGTCAGTCCGGATCGCTTATAACCTGAATTTGACACCCATACGGCCCCAGGTGCCATAGTACTGTTTGCCATAGATCCTGTTCTCCACTCCCAGGAAGGTCCTTTGCGGGGCGTTGGTCAGGTTCACAGCTTCCACGTAAACAGTGAAATGTTTGTTGATGCGGTAGCTGCTGTTGGCGTCAATCTGTACGCGGCTGTCGCGGATAGGATCGGTATCATCATTAGCGCCCAGCAGCATGGTATATTTGTCGTTGAAGTTCAGGTTACCCTGGATAGTAAAGCCTTTGTAGGCCCAGGATAAAGAGCCGTTGGCAGTGTTCACGGCCTGACCGGGCAGGCGCAGGTCCTTACGTTCCTGAGCGTCGGCATTGGAATAGGCCCAGGTATAGTTGGCCATAACAGTGATGCCTTTCAGGACACCGGGCAGGAAGGTGAGGTTAGACTGTGCATTCAGCTCTACGCCGTACACATTGGCCACATCCCCGTTCAGGGTCCGGCCCCAGCGATAACCCTGGTAGGCGGTAGCGCCTTCAAACTCATCACCGGTGAGGGTGATCACGTTCCGGTACTGGAACTCATCGATCTTCTTGTAGAACACCCCGGCAGAAAGGATACCCAGGTTCTTCAGGTATTTTTCAAACATCAGGTCGAAGTTGGTAGAGAAGGCCGGCTTCAGATCAGGGTTACCATCCTCAATGGTCATACCGGCAATATTGATGATACGGCCGGGAACCAGCTGAGTGAAAGTGGGACGGGAATAGCCATACGTGAGGGCGGCACGTACCAGGGAGCTGCTGGTAAGATCATATTTCACCTGCACGTTGGGCAGGATATTCACGTAGGTATTGGTCTTGTTGATGGGAGACGTGGCGGTGTGCAGCCCGGCTGCATCTATTTCCACGATATTGCCATCATAGTTCACAGAAGTCCATTCAGCGCGTACACCGGCCAGGAACATCAGCTTGTCCAGCTGAACCCTGTTCATGACATAGGCCGAGGTCACTTCTTCCATGGCATCATAGAAATACGTATCGGTACTCACGCGAACGGTATTGGTGTTCATAGCGAAGTTGGTGCCCCTGTTGGCTTCAAAGAAGGCTTTGGCCTTATCACGGTCTACAGGATAGCCAAAATCAAAATTACCGTCCAGCATGTCGGAAGACAGGTTGGAACTGCCGATGAAATTGCTCAGCGCGCCATCAGCTGCGGCGCCGGTATAATCCCAGGAAGCATACTCATTCGGGCGCCAGCGCTGGTTCTTCATCCTTTTGTATTTGGCGCCGAATTTCAGCTGACCGCTTCCACTCTGACCATAGTCCAGGGTAAAGTTCATCCTGCCGGTCACATTGCTGCCCTTGGTATTGAAGTAATCCGCTTCCATGCCATTGGCAGTATTAAAGGAGTAAAGGGAAGCGTCATTTTTCCAGTCGGCCCCGGTCATCATAATATAATCCGTATTCCAATCTGTCAGTTCCAGGGGGACACGACCGGTGATGAAGTTATACGATTGGGCCTCATTGGTGAATTTAGACTGCGTATAGAAAGCGCCGCCATCTATCTTCCATTTGCCGGTCCTCACCTCCCCTTCCAGGCTGTAGTTGATATTGTCTGTATTCTCTACCTGGTCCTTGGCTTCACTGTAGGCAGTGCCGCGGGAATGGGTCCAGGTGCCGTCGTCTTCACGGATCAGCCTGCTGTCCGCACGCATCCGGGAACGCTTGCGGAAACGGGTATTTTCATCATTGAGGTTATTGTACATGACGTTGGCCACGATATTGGCATTGGGGCCAAATGTGTAGTCCAGGGTGGCAGAAGCGCCTTTGCGGATACGGGTAGCGTCATAGTAGATAAAACGGGTATCGGTTGGGAAATAGGTGGAGTCTGCGCCACCATTCCATTTTACCAGTTCCCATACTTCTGCCTGGAGGGCGTCATAACCATTTTTTGTCTGGTAGTAGCTGCCATTCAGGATCAGGCCCAGGGCGCCGTTCTGGTTCTTTGCGTTGGCAAAAAAGCGCTGGCCATAGCTGAAGTTGCCGATGCCATTGAGCTTTTCGCGCAGGCCGTTATAACCCAGACCGCCATCCGCAGAGATGCGGGGCTTGAGGCCGGCGGCCACAGGTGTTTTGAGGTTCACTACACCGGCAATGGCATCGCCATCCAGGTCGGGCGTGAGTGTTTTCACCACTTCCATAGAAGAAAGCACATCCACGGAATAGCCGTCCAGGGAAGCGTTCCGCTCACCGGACTCAGAAGTACCCATGATCTGCTCACCATTCACGTTGATATTGGTGAAGCCGCCGGGGGTACCCCGCAGCTGGATGGTAGCGCCTTCGCCTTTGTTGCGACCGATGGTCACACCCGGCAAACGCTGCAGGGCCTCGGCCACGTTGAGGTCCGGGAAGCGGCCCATCAGGTCGGCAGAGATCACCTGTTTGATATTATCGGCAATACGTTGCTGGTTCAGGGCCTTGGCCTGGCCTTCCCGGGAGGCGGTCACCAGTACGGTGCGGAGACCGGTTTTCCCGGTACTCAGGAGGAAGTTAAGGACCAGCGACTGGCCCGCAGCCAAGTCAACCGTTGTATCCTTTGTATCAAAGCCCATATAGCTCACAACAATGTTGTGCTTTCCGGCATTGAGCCCGAAAAAGGAATAGTTACCCGTCTGATTGGAAGCCACGCCTGTGCTGGTCCCTTTCAGTTGGACGGAAGCCCCGGGCAATGGCGTGCCATCAATATCGGTTACGCGGCCGCTGATGATGCCGGCGCCGCTCTGGGCAACCGCAAAAGGGCCAAAGGCACAGAGGAAGAACAATACCAGGTACAGTCTCCGGCTGAGGGTTAAGCAAGTTGATCGATTCATAATGGCAGCGTTTTTATCGTTGAAAAATGGAGTGGCAGTTTGGTTCTGGTTGTCATTTGCAGTAGTTTTAGTTGTATTTATAATGTAGATAATCTACCAGAAAACGGATCCCGAATGAAGTAGCAATGTCCCGGTTCACCAGCCAGATCTTTCCTTTCTTGGAACGGGCCCTGGTCTCAATGACGCCACCGCGCAGGTTGGGATCAGGATGATCTGCTGCATAGCGGTTGCGCACCAGCCAGCGGGCCGATCTTTCAATATTATCATTGAATTCCGTGTAACCATATTTAGCCAGTCGCATCCAGAGAATACCGGAGAACGCTACGCCGGAGCCGCAGATAGAGCCCTCATCCGGCGCCTGGCCGTTCAGGAAATGCTCATAGAACAGGGTGCCGTCCTTCTGCTGCGCATGGGCATGCACCCGGGCCACTTTGGCGGCGGACTCCAGGTATTTTTTGTCTTTGGTCATATCATAGGCTTCCAGCAGCGACTCTGCATACCAGAGGTTGAAGCGGGGATGGAACGACTGCACTGCCGCTGTATTGGGCATGAACATCATCCATAATCCTTCAGGCCCCTGCAGGTCCACGAGGCTGTTGCAGAGTACCAGGAAAGCATCTTTGAAAGCTTTATCGCCCGAGAACTCATACGCATCTTTAAAGAGCCAGCCTTCCGTATTGGGCCGGGACACATCAAAAAGCTGCTGGTCTTTTTTCCCCTGTACTTCCCAGAAAGGACTTTTCTCTTTCTGCACTTCGCCGGTCTTTGCGTCCACCACATCATAGCAAACTCCTTTTTCGGGATAGTACATGTTCTTCATCATCCAGCGGGCGGCGTTGGTAGCTACCTGTGCATACTTTTTGTCTTTGGTGACGCGCGACAGCTCATAGATGCCAGGGGTGCCATCGGATACGGTGGCGAAGACATAGTTCTCTCCACCGATCACATCACCATGGCTGGCGGCCACCATGCCTTTGAGCTTGGGATGGTCTTTGATCTCCATGCTGATCCACCAGTCGCCTCCCCTTTTAGCCGCCGTCAGCCATTCCTGTTTGCCAGTGGCCTTATAAGCGGCCAGCAGGCTATACACGGCCTGACCGGTATGCCAGGGGATCTCGTATTCAAACCATTTGCCTTCGGTGAGGTTATAATCGCAGCGCGATTTCCCTTCCTCATCAAGGATCACATCAGCTACATAACGGGCACAGCCGTTGATAGCTTCCAGCAATTCCTCTTTCTTCGGTGGCGACTGTGCGGGCGCCTGCGCACTGCTATGGGTGGCAATCGTTGTACTGAGCAGCGCAGTGAATGAACAGATCAATAGTTTACTCCGCATCATGATTTCCTGTTTTTGGATTCAGGTAGAATTTATGTTTTGAATTGGTCACTGACAGGGCCGGGTCCAGCCGGAAAGTAAAGGCCCAGTCGGCCGATGCCTTCGGAAACCGGAACAGGATATGGTTGATACCGGGCTGTAAGGATAAAATGACGCCGGTCTCTTTGTCGGGACTGGCTTCTTTGCCGGGGTTATTCTTTTTGTTGGGGCCAGCTTCGTTATCAGCGCTGGCAGACTGGCCGTCTGCAGTCAGCAGGGGCTGACCATTGCAGAACAGCTCCAGGCCATTGCTGCTGCCCACAAACGCATTTACCTGCTGGGCGCTGTCCGCTGTAAGCGAACAGTATGCATAGGCAATGTCTCCTGCTGCCGCCTTTGGATAGAAATCTTCCAGCTGTGTAATGCCGCCGTTGGGCGAAGCATATTTCATCCAGCGGTAGGATTGCTCTTTGTATACAATGATATCACCGGGCTTGGGCGGCTTCTGGTCTTTGGTGCCCGGATCATAGAGAAAGGGCGGGGCTTGTCCGTTCTCCGGAGAAAAAGGACCGCAGAGCAGCCAGTTCTGGAAATAGGTATACCAGGTGGCGCTGATGGCCATCCTGGCCGACAGCGCATCAGGCATGGGCCTGCGGGTGCGGATGGCGGACTGTGCCTGTTGCCACCTGTTCAGCAGCTCCTGGAGGTCGGCTATCTTTTCATCAAAAACTGCCAGCGGCACATTGAGCCAGTAGGCCTGGTTTTCCTGTAGCCAGATGGTGCGGAACTGCTCTTTCAGCTGGCGGTATCTTGCCTGCAATTGCTGCACGGGGATGCGGCCCTGCTCCAGCGTCCGGATGGCCTTGGCAGGACTGACAACAGCCAGTTCCTGTGCGGCTTTGTATTGCTGGGCCAGTTCCGGCATCAGGGCGCGGGTATCAGCAATGAGTTGGTATTGGTCGATACTGAAACGCAATGTCTGGAGGTCAGCAGCATGCCATCTGGCGGAGGCCGTTGCCAGGTAAGCAGCCGCCTGTTCCGCAATGCTGCGGACAGCGGGCACATCAGCTGTATTGAGCAGCAGGCGCCTGCCGCTATCCGGCAATAATTTCTGGTACCAGACATTATCGTTCAGGTTAAAGGTCATCGGCAGCTTGCGCAACTGCATCAGGGTTTGCAGCGCCTGCACATAGGCCGTTTCATTACTGCCATAGGCTATCCGGGTATAGCGCTCGTTGAAACCCTCATTGAAACTGGCTTGCAGGTTCCAGCTTTTCTCAGCGGCCTTGTACACCGGGAACCAATCACCTGAAAAGAAACTGGCGCCGCCGTCATCCCAGATAGTGGTGAACACACCGGTAGCGCCACTGGCCTTGCCGGCACGGGCAAAGCCATCTATATTGGCGCCGGCCATGGTCACATCCGGGAAGAGCCGGTAGGAATTGAGGATGCCCGGGCAGACCATAAACTCCAGTCCGCGTTTTTTGAAAGGCTGTGTCCATTTATCGAAGCTGGCCGGATTACCGTATTCCCAGCTGAGGTAGATAATGTCTTTGGGCAGGCTGTCGAGGATCTCCTCATGCTGCAGGGCAATATCTCCCCACATCATCATGCGCTTATTGTGCTTCTTCACCACGTCATATAGAAAGCGCAGGTGGCTGGCATAAAAAGGACCCGCGCCCATGCTGTCTACATATGGTTTGGAAGTACCCTTGCCCAGATCAAAGGTCTCATCACTGTTCACATTAAAGAAAGGCGCAGAGAACGCTTCACATAGCTCGCCGATCACACTGGCCAGGAATCTGCGGGCCTCGGGGTTCATGGGGTCCACCATAGTATTGGTAGCGCCCATCGGCCGGTATTTTGGCTGGGCCAGGATCTTTTCAAAATGGCCAAAGGATTGGAACGAACCTATTAGCTGCATATGGTATTGTGCGGCATAGGCCGACAGCTCCCTGATATCCGCGATGGTGAGCCGGCCGTTCTCCGGGGCAAAATCCGGGTAAGCGGCCGTCTGTACCACATGCTCAATATAGAAAGAGAGATAATTGATCTTGATTTCGGCCAGTCGGCGGATCTGGTCTTTGATAAAGGATATGGTGGAGATAGGGCCGCGACTGATATCATCAAATACCACCCGGTGTGCAAAAGAGGGCCAGTCGGCCACCAGCAATTCCTGATCATGCCCCGATCGGGTCAATTGCCGCAGCGATTGCAGCCCGTAAAACAATCCTGTTTCCGTATAGGCTGCTATTATTTTCTGTGTGGCTGTCAGGATCAGCAGGTAACCCTCTGTCCCTATCTGCCGGGCATAACCCGGCAATGCCCTATTGACGGGTTGATCGGCAGCGGCATCCTTACCAAGGATCAGCAGCTGGATAGTAGTGGTAGAAGCCTGGGCATATTTTACAGCCATCCGGCCGGTGGTATTCTGCCAGTGCGCCTGCAAACGCTGTAAGGCGGCAGGTTCCAGCCCCTTCCCTTCCAGCAGCAGGTGTGCATTATATTCCAGCGGCCGGCCGGTTTCCACCACATGCTGTGGCACAGGCAGTATGGGTACTTCTGCCCTGCCGGCAGCAGCCAGTAAAAGCAGGCAGATAACCAATATGGGCATACGTAGGTTCATACCAACAAAATATTATTTTTTCCCCGATTTCATACTGTTACCCGTTACCGAAATATTGACGGCGCCCTTCCCTGTTTTTAACAAGGGGGTACCGGACGACTGCACCGACTGGAACAACACCCCATTACTGCTTTGTTCGGCGTACACGGCAGCAGGGGTATTGCTGCCAGTCTGTGCTTCCAGGCCACTGACGGAAAATCCTTTCACATCGGATAACACAATGGCCGGCCTGTCTTCATTCTCCTTATAGCGCAGGCGGATATCATTCAACCGGAGCCCTGTGGCATGCCGTACATAAAAACCATAGGCAGGTAACACACCAAACATGGTGGCTTCCGGGTAATCCTTTTCTTTTTCTTCAATGATCTTTCCCATATCTGCGGCTTTGCCTCCTCCGGCCGACTGAATGCTGATATTACTCAGGGAGATCTCTTCTATGGGCGAACCAGGAAGACCTACCAGCGCACAGCCGATGCCGGCAGACCCGGTGGCCAGGATATTGGAGAGATGGACATTGCGCAGGACGCCTTTACCGGGCTGGGCAGCCGATTCCCTGTATTTGCGGGCGCGGTTGCCGAGGCGGATGAAGAGCGGCACCTCAGTACCTTCTATCACCAGGTTATTGATAGCTACATTTTCCATGATACCACCATCCACCATTTCCAACGCCACACCGCTGATGCCGGCCGGCTTGCCGTAAATGGTGCTGGTCTGACCCGAGGGTTTGATGATACAATTAGATACGGTAATATTCCGGAAACCGCCGGTAGATTCAGTGCCAAATTTCAGGGCGTTGCAATGACTGCTCAGCACACAGTTGGTGACGGTGATATATTCAGATACCAGCGGCGAAGTACTCTTGATGGTGATGCCATCGTCATCGGAATCGCCAATGATATTGCTGATGGTCACGTACCGGCAGCCATCAATATCCATCATATCATTATTCTTATTGGAATGGTTCCAGATACGCAGGCCGCTTATGTTTACGAAAGAACAGCCCAGGTAATGCTGCATCCAGAAAGCAGAATTGCGCAGCTGCAGATCCTTCACGGTGACATTGGTACAGCCGGCAAACCAGAGCAGGTAAGGCCGGTTCATATAGCGCTCGGGCTTTTTATCGGTAGTGATCACAAAGCTGGCGCCCTGTCCGTCCAGGGTGCCGCTGCCTTCCAGCGTGATATTGTCCAGCTGTTTGCCGAAAAAAACAGCCTGGCGCGCCCATAACTCCCCGTAAAAAGGGATGCCGGCATCCAGGTGCGGGTATTTGCTGATATCGGTATTGGCCAGCACAGTGGCGCCGGCCGATACATGTACAGTGATATTGCTTCTGAGCTGGAGGGTGGCTGTCAGGAATTTCCCGGCGGGGAAATAGACCTTACCGCCTGTGATGGCGCAGCTGTCGATAGCCTGCTGAATGGCGGCGGTATTATCCGTTACACCGTCGCCTTTGGCGCCAAAGCGCGTGATATCATAATACTGCGCACGAAGGGTGGCTGCGCTGAAACAGAGCAGGGTTGCCAGAGATAGGGCATAGCAATAGGGATGAGCAATTTTCAAGTGCATCGGTTACTAAATGTTGAATTCAAGAATGAGCCCGACAGGGTCGTTCTCCTGATTAACCTTCTAACAAAATGCTATCGTAAGTTGAATTTTTACAGGTAAGTGGCTATCTGCTGCGTCAGCCAGTCCGCGCTGCGGTGATAGGCTTCATCAATATCATTGATCCCGGATTCCGCCCCGCCTACATCAATGGCCAGTTGTCCGCTGAACTGCGTCTCCCGAAGGGCTTCAAAAAAGCCGGACCACCAGATCTTTCCATCGCCGGGGACCAGGTGTTCCACCCGCTGACCGCCGTTGTCTGACACATGGATATAGGATATTTTTCCGGCCAGCCTGGTGATACAGAGCGCGAGATCGTCTTTCCTGTAAAACTGGTTGGCAGTATCCAGGTTAAAGAACAGGTTAATGCGCTGCACGGCCTGGTGGAAATAGAGAAAGGAATCGGTTCCGGTGATCAGGGAGCCTTCGCAGGGATGCATATGATAGGCCAGGTTATAGCTGGCTGCTATGGCGCAGGCTTCCTGATAGGTGGATACAAGGTTAGTCCAGTACTGATCCCAGTTAAAGCCTGTAGGAAGGCGTAGCTGGTCTGCGGAATAGTGCCGCAGGATAGGTGCATTTTTGGGATATTCCAGTGGCAGCAGGGGGCCATTGTCCAGTACTCCGGACGCACCCAATTGCTGAGCGGTCTGGCAACCCAGCCGGAATAGCTCCAGGCTTTGCTGCTGCAAGGCTTGATCCGGCGAGCTGAGTTGTGGCAGCACCACACAGTATACCGGCACCACACAACCGCTTTTATCAACTGCCTCCCGGATACTGCTGCTATGGCGATGCAGGTAACGGATATTCTCCGCCCCGATCCCTTCCAGTTCAATGGAAGAAAACCCCATGCCTGCCATTTCTGTAATATACGATATTGTTTGCTCCACGTTGGGTGGATAACCGTATTTTGAAATAGGGTACAGATAGGCGCAGGTCAGTTGCTTGCTATAGCGGCCATGCTCCATGAAATAAAGGATCTGGTGAAAAATTATATTAGGTCAGGTTGTCCAAACGGACGGATCACGTTCATGCTTTTAACTGCTCCACTGCCAATAAGAACGAAACCACAGATCCGTTTGAACAACCTGTCTTTATGCTGAAAGGATGCTGGCAAGGGATAGGACCTTTGCCATTATAAGTTACCGGGACAACAGGCCGGGAGCGGCAACTGCATTGCTTTTCCTGCGGCGGATGTTGTTTGTTAAAGAACTGTCTGGTTGGGTCACTCTGTTGTTCTTGTTACGGCCCTTGTTTGTTGTCACAACTGTTTGGTTGGGTCAGGCTGCTGATCCGCTGAAACACCTGTCGGGTACGTACCCGATTAGTATTTTAAAAAAAATTATGAGATCCATAATTCATGCGGGCCATTGCTCCTGTCTCTTACTTCCACTATGTTTTCGGGTACGTACACGAACTTAACCAAATTTTCCATCTTACCAAATTTTTATTTGTGAAAATAACGTGAAGGCAGATTAAAATTGTTGGAGACACGGGCGTAGCTATTATTGTCCAGCCTTTGAGAAACATCTTTGAAAAAAAGCTACTGGGGGGGGGTACTACAGCTTTAACAGTATTGCCGGAGCAGGAAAGACTGCTATTCCTGCTGGACGCCCTTGGTTCGTCCCAAAATATTCCTTGATTGAGTGAGGCGGGATTATATTATTGACGCAGCAGGCGCAACTATTATGGTCCAGCCTCTGAGAAACATCTTTGAAAACAGCCACTGACAATGTAACTACAGCTTTAACAGTACTGCCGGAGCAGGAAAGCCTGCTATTCCTCCTGGCCGCCCTTGGTTCGTCCCAAAATATTCCTTGTTTGAGTGAGGCGGGATTATATTATTGACGCAGCAGGCGCAACTATTATGGTCCAGCCATAGAGAAACACCTTTGAAAAAAACTACTGGGAGATGTACTACAGCTTTAACAGTACTGCCGGAGCAGGAAAGACTGCTATTCCTGCTGGCCGCCCTTGGTTCGTCCCAAAATATTCCTTGTTTGAGTGAGGCGGGATCATATTATCGAAGTTGCGGGCGCAGCTACCATTGTCCTGCCAGGAGAAAAAGCCCTCTAATTCCTGTAGAATTGGCAGTTCTCTTTCGTAATAATATCGATCGGCATATAATAATCCTTTTCCAGGGTAGCGCCATAGACCAGGTTCTGGAAAAGCGTCATGACGCCGCGATAGCCCTGCTCCTGTGGCTTTTCGCAGATCAGGAAATCTATGCCGCCTTTTTTCAGGTATTGTACATTATCATTCAGGAAATCGTATCCTATTAATAATATATCATTGATCCCCTCCTGCTCCATCCAGCGCGCCACCAGGGATACCCGGGAATTGGTGACAAAGATGGCTCCTATCTTATGCTGCTCCTTTAGTAACTGGGAGAGTTTGTCGGCCACTGCGGCATAATCCGTATCCGTTGAATTAAAAGGCACCAGCTCCACTTCGGGCGCCTGCGCATTCCAATAGGCCCGGAACCCTTCTTCCTTACGAAGAATAGCATGGTTGCTATCGATCTCCCGGGCAATATTGGCCAGCAGCACCTGCTCGCCCTCTTTAATGCAATAATGCAGCAACTGCGCGGCCAGTTGACCGCTGTGGAACAATTCAGGACCTATATAACAAAGGTGTTCTGTACCTGGAATATCGGAGTTGATAAGTACATAGGGTATGCCACGGCTCTTGCATTCTTCAATCAAAGCGCCGGACTCTACCAGGAAAGTGGGTGAGAACAATACGCCATCCGGTTTGTACTGGCGGATCTGCTGTACCTGGCCGGCAAAGGATTGCTGGTTGTTCTGGTCAAAAAAGAAACGTTCTATATGGACATTGTATTGACGGATCTCCCCTGCCGCTTTGTTGACGCCTTCCAGCGGCGCCTGCCAGAACTCCGTTTCACCGGAAATGGCGGGCAGCAGCACCGCCAGCCTGCGAATGCCCCTGGAAGCCAGCGCCAGTCGCTGCGCCAGCACATTGGGCTGATAGTTCAGTTCCTGGATGATCTCGTTGATCCTGGCCTTGGTCTGCTCGGAAACACCGGGCCTGTTATGGATCACCCGGTCTACCGTAGCAATGGAGACCTTGGCCCTACGGGCAATTTCCTTAACCCCTGCATTGGACTGATCCTTGTTCTTTTTCATACCTGCGCAATGAGATAACACCAAATCTAATTAATATTGGGGAGACAAACATTGATTTCGCGCATTTCCCGCGAAAGAACGGTAACGATCAACGAACCGAAATACGCCGGACCGGGAGCTGGCCTGTAATTTGCCGTTAGCAACCTATGGAAAAGCTATTAGAAAAGATCACAGCCTATGCCGACAAAGCCCATGGCGATCAGCGACGCAAATACCGTGACGAGCGGTATATCAACCACCCCATCCGCGTGATGGGAACAGTAAAGACCATAACTCCTGCCCTGCCCCTGCTGGCCGCCTCCCTGCTGCATGATGTGGTGGAAGACACCGAAGTCAGCAGTGAAGCGCTGCTCGATTTCCTGTTAACGGTCATGGACATACCTACCGCCATCCAGACGCAGCTGCTGGTTACGGAACTGACCGATGTTTATACCAAAGCATCTTATCCCCGGTTGAACCGACGCCAGCGAAAGGCCAAAGAGCATGAACGGCTTTCCCATGCCAGTGCAGCTGCACAGACTATCAAATACGCCGACCTCATTGACAATGGCACTGATGTAGTGGGCATGGACCCTGATTTTGCCAAAGTATACCTGCTGGAAGCAAAGGACCTGCTGCAAAAAATGGATATGGGCAACCCCGTCCTGAGAAAGCAGGCGGAAAAAGTAGTAATAGACGGACTGGCAGGACTGACCCGAAATTGATCAGCCATATCGTTTGCATTTTCTTATCGCCAACAGCTACCAAAGATTGATTCCAAACACTCATTTTCACCACTCACCATTCAATCTTTCTTGTATATTTTGTCTATCAGTTGCTAAAAGCTGGCAGATACCTTCCGTCAACCATTATGCATGTACGCATCTATTCAGAATGATAACTATATATAATCTTCTTAGTTACTATTTATAACTAATTCTATTTAATTGACAAACAGCTTATTATGCGGCATTTTCGACCATTTGGCAATCAATTGACTTCAAAAATTAGGCAATAGATTTTTTTGTCCCGAATGCGCATTCACCCCTACCTTTATCCGGCACTTTACACGTAACAATTCAACTCAGTTTGTGCATGCAGGTGATCACAAATGCCTGCAGAATTCATCCGCTATTGGAGTACTAAAACCTCCATTTTTATCATGGTGCGATGCAGAAAAAAGCTCGAATGGGCAGCAATCGCCATTCGAGCGGTAAAGGACTTTCTACAGTCCTTCAAGGTTGCTTTTGACCTGATCAGACTACTTGACGCGTGGCTGATCTAAAACGGGGTCAAAAACCAGGAGGCCGGGTATCCGGCCTCTTGTAGTATACAAAGAAAATACATTTTAAAGAGAAGTTGCAAAAATCATCCTGAATGCCATCAGACTGTATAACTGGCTGAGTATTTGTTGCTGACTATAATGTAAGGCAATTCAGACTAATTGGTTTATGTATACGCATTGGGCTACTCTTGCTGTCATACCGCAGTATAACCTAACCATTTTACTACCGGTAGCTCAGTTGAACAGAAGCGGTACAATCCTTATCCGTTTTCACCCTCAGCCAGTGCGCCATATAACCATCGGGGAACTGGTAGTTGATCGGCTTGCCAGGTTGCACAGTGAACTGTTTGAAAGGCTGCCAGTCGCCGCTGGCTGTCAGGTCCACTTCCACTGTGAAAGTGACAGGACTGGCCGCTTTATGGGAAATAGTCATGGACTTCTTGTCGTACCCCGTCATCAGGTAAGGATCAGAATCTGTCTGGGCTGTTACGGCTGTATTGAGCCAGGGGCCGCCATTACCGGATGGCTTGCCCAACTGCCAGAGATCATCAATGGTACCGAACCAGAGGCCTGTCTTTCCATCGGTACTTTTAAAGTAATGGCCATTATTAGCAGCGCCGGCCAGGTTACCGGCTATCACCATCAGACCACGCCAGGAGGTAAAATCGCTGATGAAACGGTTATGCGTAGCAATAGGCTTTATACAGGCAATACCACCAGAATACTCACGGGGCAGTTCATAAAAACTGCCGTGACAGTTGAGCAGGCTGCGCTCGGTAGCCACTTCCCGGATACCGCGTAAAATATTTTTATTGATCCGGCTATCATATGCCGCATTTCCCTTTGGCAGCCTGTACCGTACACCTTTCTCATCCGTAAAGATCACCGAGGCGGCATCTACGCTGAAGTCCGCTTGTTTAATACCGATATTATCATTCAGCCAGCTAACCATGGTATCGTTCTGTACCGGCCTGAGTTGCATATCGCCCCCGATCTCATAATAACCGGTTGGCTTTACCTGGCCCTGTGCATCTTCCTGGTAGCTGGCAAACTGCAGGATGATATCATCTGTAGCGGCTGCGCGGATCAGGCCCAGGCTGCGGTTACTGCGGTCAGTGATGGCAGGGATCGAAGTAAAGGCTGTTGGTCTTTCCGCCAGCTGGCGGGCATCTTTCTGGGAAAGCTGGAAATAAGCGATCACCTTATCGGCATCGGCGCCGGCTTTTAATCGCACCCAGACCGGGTTGAAGCTGGCCGGGAACAATTCATATACATAGCCGGTGGCCCCGGTGTTCAGTGTTTTGTACGTTGTCCAGTTGCCGTTGCCGGCCTGGTCTGTTTCAATAGTAACAGAAAGACCGGGTACAGCAGCGAGGTGCAGGAGCTTTTTATCGAACCCATTCACGAGAAAGGGCTCAGATACGGCGTCTTTTTTCACAGCATCATTCAGCCATACCGCTCCGAAACCGCTGCGCGGACCGAACTGGCGGAGCATAGTAGGTTTTACGAACCACAAATTCGACTGCGGCCTGCCCACCAGGGGATTCCCGAAAGCCGAGGCATCATCACAGCCAAAAACGAGCTGGCCGTTCCAGTAAGCAAAATCGGGAATGATCTTGAGATAGCTGGACAGCGGCTTGATGCCCGCGCTATTGACTTTGGAGAAAGTGCCGGGAAAATCCCAGAACATACCGTGCATGGTCATCAGCCAGCGGCCGTCATTGATCTTACGGATCCGGGGCCATTCGGTGTTCCAGCCATGTTTACCGTCGTAGGTGAAGCTGGCCTTGGGCAGGCGGTAGTTGATCCACTGGCCATTGTCGAGCAGTTTGAGTACAACAGAGCGTTCGTCCCAGCCGGAAGCCCAGATGGGATCGGTGGAGTTGCTGTTGCCATAGATATCGCCGGGACCGGTGATCTCGGTGAATTGCTTTTTCTCGACCGTATGCCAGCCCTTCGCGGGCTCCCATTCGGCCAGCACGCCCGAGTTGGGGGCAGTCTGCCAGTCTTCTATACCATTATTGGATACCAGCACCCGGCCCTGGCCGGAATAAGCGCCCTTGCCATGGTAACCATTGAGGTCGGCCCGGCCTTTAGTACCTGCCGGGATATTGGCTTCGGACACATTCCCATCCATATGAATGGTGGTCACAGCCAGGGTATGCACTTCCACTTCATACAACCCCTCTTCCATGGTAAAGAAATATACTTTATTGGCGGGATCGGTGAGGTGACGGGCTACGCCGGTGAGTCGGCCCGGCATCTTAGTATAAGGTATGCTGCGGATGGCGCCCTGTTCATTGATAAAATAAGGTCCGATGATCAGCTGCCGGGATTCGGCATGGATCATCCGGTTGGCATGGGTGCCGCCGATACTTTCGGGACGGACGGTAATATGCAACTGGCTATCCAGCTCATAGAGTTTATCGGCCCCGCCAAAGGGCTGGTGTGCAGGATAGGTGACGGCCCATAGTTTACCAGCCCAGGGCACTACCGCCCCGATACCGGACTCGCCCGCCCGGAGGATCACTTTCCCGGTTAGGCTCGTTTTGCCATCGGCGCCCCGGATCTCATGGGTAGCCAGGGCCGAATTAGGCTTTGGATGGTCGGTGACCGGGCCGGCCGGATCGGTATTGTACATCACCAGGTGCGGATAGATACCGCTGACCTGGATAGGTGGTGCTGTCTTTTTTGTCTGGGAATGTACGGAGGAGAGGAAAATACTGATGAGCGCAATCGATAGAGTACCCCTTTTCATGCTGAAGTCGGATTTAAAATAATAGCTATATGAAATTAGTGCCTGATATGTTTGACCAGCCGAGCTGATCTTCCATGCGCTGTCTTTAGCAAGCGAACAGCGGGAATAAATAGCCGGCAGGTAGCCAAAGTTACCCTTTAACGGGTGTACAGGGAGGATACTATGGTTCCAAATTAGGGCACTATGGTTGCAGATTGCCATAGCCAGATGTATAATTTACTGTTGGCCGTTGTCTGGCATACTTTATAGCACTGCAGCATTCAGCCCGGCTGGAGAGGTTGTTTAAAAATGTCACCAATAAGAATCCTGCTCCCGACAATGTAAAATAGTCCTGACTCCGCACTATATTTGCCCCTAAACTTACAACAGACATGCGTTTATTGACTCTTGCTTTCAGTATGGTAATGGCCCTGGCGCTGACAGGCTGCAGTAATAAGGATAAAGATAATGGCTGTACTACGGCAGCAGAAGATGATGCCAAAATGACAAAATATATCAGCGACAATAGTATTACGGCTATTAAGCATTCCAGTGGACTCTATTACCAGATCATTGAACCGGGTACCGGCGCTGCTCCCAGCATTAGCTCTTCCGTCAAAGCGACCTATACCGGGAAATTCACCAACAATACCTCCTTTGACGGAGGAACAGCCAGTTTTCCGCTCAGCGGCGTCATTGAAGGCTGGCAGATCGGTATCCCGCTGATCAAGCAGGGCGGTAAGATAAAACTGATCATCCCGCCCTACCTGGGTTATGGCTGTAATGATTACAGGAGCATTCCGGGCAATTCCGTGCTGGTGTTTGATGTGGAATTAGTGGAAGTGAAATAAGGCGGCGAGCTGATTGCTGCCTGTATTATCAGTGCAGCAAAAGCAATACTGATAAAAGACTGTTGCTTATGCAAATGGATTCGGCTTCCCGGATCCATTTTTTTACGGTGAGCCCATCTTTGATTGTGTTATATTTAGGGATCACCTGTCATTTTTAGACGCTATTTTCCGAATATGAGCGATCAAATCCAGCAAATAAAAGATAAACTCAGAAAACTAAAACGGTTAGATACAAGTTTCAGTTTGTTTGGCGCTCAGCATCACCGGTATAAACTCAACTCAACAATATCATATTCCATAATTCAGCAATTTGAAAATATCCATAAAATGACGCTGCCTGCCGACTATGTTGCTTTTCTTATGCAGGTAGGTAATGGTGGGGCTGGCCCCTTTTATGGGCTTGAACCCATCCAGGACACCTTGTATGACGACTTATATCATAAACGACCAGATGCTCTGTTAAATCCGGGTAAACCATTTTTACATACAGAACCCTGGAACCTGGAATTTCAGCCGTCGGCAGACTATGATGAGAACAAAGATGAATACGAGGAAGAAAGAAAGAAATTCGAAGAAATCTATTATGAGAAGGAGCAAATGAACGGAGTGCTTGCTATCTGTAATTTTGGCTGTGCAGTCAGTCTGAACTTAGTGGTAAACGGACAAGAGTACGGCCATATCTGGACAGACGACAGGGGTAGTGAAAACGGGATTTATCCTTCAGACGAACTTGGGAATAAAGATAGGATCACTTTCCTCGACTGGTATGAGTTGTGGCTGGACAATTCCATTAACGAAATCATTACAACCCAACCTCCTTTACAAACAAAAGGCAGCCTGGATATGGATCTTACCCATATCAAAAAGCCCTGGTGGCAATTCTGGTAAGAAAACCCGGATTGCAATGTGTAACATACGTAGGCTCTGATGAGGAGGGAAGAGAAAAGAATAAAAAAGACCTCACTGTTGGTGAAGTCTTTTTCTTCTGCTGGAGTTGACTGGTTCGAACCATATAAGAACTTTTATAGATCAATAAAATTGACAGCATGTGTTACGTCCCCTGCTTCGTACTTTCCGGTCCCTGAAGCCCTTTTATTATATTATCCAATTCATCATTTTCCTTCAGCAAATACTTGTCAAAATCGCTACGGTATGAAGAGTCCTGATTAACTCTAAATAGCTCATATTCGGTTTCCGCAAGGGTACGTGCTATTTCGTGGCTGATCTTGCCTGCATCTTTTAATACTACATAGTCATTAAACTGAAGGAAAGCGTCCAGCCGATCTGTCCAGTCTTTCATAGACATGGGTATCTGCCTTTTGGCTTGATTTTCTGCATAATCGAGATACATTGTTACAACCCTATTCAGTTCATTTACTTCTTCATACGAAAGATAATTCTTTGCAATACTTTCATCAGACTTTAGAATCTTTCCCTCTGGTGCATTTTTCCAGGTAGTTAATCCCATGTTAGGGCTGATGGCTTTAGCTCTGTTTGCAATTATTTCAGCAGCAGTTTTACCTGTTATTGCCCAATGCAGTTTATTTTGAACAGTTTTGTAAAATGTATGGGTAATAGAAGCAGCCGCATCATAATCAATACTGCATTGCGCGTATATATCCGTTATTTTCTGATAAAAACGACGTTCACTCACTCTGATCTCGCGAATGCGTTCCAGTAGTTCGTCAAAGTAATCCTTGCCGAACTGTTTGCCTTGTTTAAGCCGCTCATCATCCAGTACAAAACCTTTAATGACAAACTCCCGCAACGTCTTGGTAGCCCATATACGAAATCGGGTTGCAGATACACTGTTTACCCTGTATCCTACAGAAATAATAGCATCCAGATTATAAAAATCAATATTCCTGGTAACTTCTCTGCTACCCTCTTTTTGAACTATCCGGAAATTCCGGATAGTTGCCTTCTCTGTAAGTTCTTCGGAAGAAAAAATATTCTTAAGGTGTTCGTTGATTGTCCGCACATCCACATCAAAAAGTTCTGCCATTTTTTTCTGAGAAAGCCAAAAAGTCTCAGCTTCAAAGAATACTTCAATATGGCTATTCCCTTCTGAGGATGTATAAAACAGGATTTCAAACTTTTCCATGGCTATTTTTTGGATTACAGGACTAAGTCTTTTACTTCGTTGACTTATCCTGGATCAAGTTGAAAAGTTGTGGGATTAGTGATAAAGAGCTTTTTTTGCAGCCAGATGAATAAAAGCCAAGGACAGGATATAGTAAAAGAGTTAATGGGTTATTTATTACCCGCAGGAACATTAGACTATTTTGAATTAACTCACATCGTAAAAGATAAAGAAGGTCTGGTATTATTTTTAGAAGAGAAGAACCTTCCCCCCGCCGAATACCAGGACCAATCCCTTCATTCCAAAGGCTTTTTACCCGAAGTTCGAGTTCAAGACTTCCCTATTCGCGATCAGAAAGTACAATTAAGCATCCGGCGCCGCCGCTGGGAACATCCGGGCACTGGCGAGATCATCTCCCGCAACTGGGACCTGGTCATGCAGGGCGCACGAATCACCAAAGAGTTCGGGCTTTTTTTAAAAGATGCACTTGGATAATCATCCGATCAGTTGCCATCAACTGGGGCGGATGTATCAAATGAATGGTAAACTTCTGCAGCAGCAGTATAAGCATCACATCAGCGGCTACAAAGACTGGGATCAAAAGGAGCATGCTTCAGAGTGGATGCTTTTTGAAGAGAACATGGGTACTCATCTGAGTATCGATGAAACAGCCCTATCCAATGACGAACTATACACTATTGTCACCAACAAAGCAGCTAAAGGCCGCAAGGGCGCGCTGGTAGCAATGGTCAGAGGAACGCTGGCTGACCGGGTGGAAGAAGTCTTATCCCGCCTGAGTTTGAAGCTCAGGAAGCGGGTTCAGGAAGTAACCCTGGATATGGCCGCTAATATGAACCTGATCGTCAAACGGTGCTTCCCTTTTGCACACCGTGTTATTGATCGCTTCCACATACAACAACTGGCCGGAGAAGCAGTGCAAGAGATACGAATAAAGTATCGCTGGCAGGCTATCGACGAAGAGAATGAGCAGATTGCTCTGTCAAGAAAAGCCAAACAGACTTACGTGCAACAGTTATTATCCAATGGCGATTCCCCCAAACAATTACTTGCCCGCAGCCGCTACCTGCTGTTCAAGCAAAAGATCAGGTGGACTCCTTCACAAAAACAAAGGGCAGCACTGCTGTTCGAGTTGTATCCACGAGTGAAGCAGGCTTATGATCTATCCATAAAGCTGGCTGATATCTTCCGTCAATGCAAATGCAAGGAAGAGGCCTTTAAGAGACTGGCGCTCTGGCATAATGAAGTGGAAACGGCAGGAATAGAATCGTTCAGAACGGTATCAAGATCTATTGAGACTCACTACCTGGCAATACTGAACTTCTTCAATAACAGAAGTACCAATGCTTCGGCAGAATCCTTTAATGCGAAAATAAAGGCCTTCAGGGCATCAGCCAGAGGGGTTAGGGACATCAAATTCTTCTTGTTCAGACTGTCTAAACTCTATGCGTAGGAAAAGAAGCCCCCAGAAATTTTACTTGATCCCTTATCCTTTCAATAACCAAGGTACATAATGTGCAGAGTATTATAAATGAAAAAAGGCTTCACTAAGTGAAGCCTTCTTCTTCTGTGGGAGTTGACGGGTTCGAACCGCCGACCCTCTGCTTGTAAGGCAGATGCTCTGAACCAGCTGAGCTAAACTCCCTTTTTTGTGTACCCGTTTCGTCGTTGGGAGTGCAAAGATAGGATTTGGATTATTCTCACCAAATTTTTCTTCAAAATTTTTTAATAATCTTTTGACAGCCAACTGATCAACCACATAGTACAGCTACCGTAAAAGAATTATCTTGGCCACCAGGCTCAATAGAAAAGCCCCCTACCCTTACACACATGAACCAGTTTACAGACCAGTTTGGCCCCAGGATCAAAAGATACTTTGACGAAGCCAGTGAAGAAGAACAGGCAGCACTTGAACAGGATCTGCTTGCCTATGCCAATGCCCATCCCGATTATTTTGCCCGGGATGTCAAAGAAGCCCGGTTCCAGGCAGAACATGGTCCCCTCCTGACCGTTGTCCTCATTGCGCTCAGCAAAGACGCCGATCGTTGGGGCCATTTCTATGTCAATACCGTCAACGAGCTATTTGAGCAGGCTAAAAAGGCTGATCAGCCACATGATTACCTGACTTACCTGTCGGAGCTTGCCTATATTGAGGATAACGAAAGCCCGTTTGTGCAGGAAATAGTTGATAGACTCTTTAAAGAACTGGAATCGGATCACCTGGACTCAAAGCTGGCAGCCATCTGGGTACTGCCCGATTTTTTACTGAACCCCTCCATCAGGAACAGGTCCCGTATCATCAGCACTATCCAGGACAAACTGTACGATGCCAACTGGAAGATCAGGTATGTAGCCTATACCTCGCTCGGTTTTTCAAACGCAAGGCCGGAAGGGTTCAAGCTGTCTTTCCCGGATCAGTTGCGGCAGACCTTTTTAAAAACACCCCCAATGATTTAGGCGTACTGTCGCCAGGCGCTTTGCCCTATATCCGGCAAATCCTTTTACAACGAAAGCTCCTGCCTTCGTGCGGCTATAGCATCCTCCCTCCCAATTCCCGGAAGGGAATGACTCCGGATAGTTTAACGCCTCGAATGCCCCTCCTGCCGGCTGCCCATCTCCAGTCTTTCTGCGTTGAACCTTCCAATCAACACGGGACTTTAAACTTTTTTTTAATATTTTCTCCCGCTCTCCATAACTTTCCAGCCAGCAACATGATCCATGTTTAGCCGTTAACATAACCCTGTCAGCACATGCCCGTCACATTTATAACGCCTAAAAATAGTGTAAGACCGCTCCTCTTACCTCACCCCTCGCCTCCTGCAGCATATTACCCAAATACCCTCCTGCGCATAGCTGTTCACGATCTTATTCAACCGACCTCCGGCAACAACCCCCATTTCAGCAGCCGCCCTTTGCAGGCGGCATCCCTTCACAAACATATTCTTCCATATTCATATAGGTTATCCCCTGTGCCTATTTGCACTTACGGCTCCTCACAGGTTTGCGCCCATGTCCGGCGCCAGGAATAAATAAAATAGTTGTACACATCTTCACCCCTGTACTGCAAAATTGATTCTGTTATAATACGTGTCACTTTCTAAAGTGGCGCAACTGCTTGCTTCTGATGCCGGGTATTTGAAATTGTCTTATGAATCAATCTATAGTTTGAAGAGAGAATTTTCGGACATATTGTATTGGCAACAACAGGTAGCTTATTTCAGGAATGAAAATGCTTATAAGCAGCTATACTTTCACTTCTATGCCAGCCTTCATCGGTTTACTGTTGCTTTTTTAGGCGATCCTGAAGTATCGGAGGAGATCGTTTCAGATGTTATGATCAGGATCTGGTTCATGGAAGAGAAATTGAGCAATATCAATCGACTGGACCTGTACCTGTTTAAGGCTGTCAGAAATTCCGCACTGGTCTACCTGAGAGAAAAAAAACCACCCATCATATATGCAGAGGATTTCCACCAGAACCTGTCGGGGAATTTTTCGGCTGATTCCAGGGTCAACACCAATGAGATCCGTAGCCGCATTGAAGCATTGGTACTGAGCTTACCGCCGCAAACGCAACTCGTTTTCAGGCTGGTGAAGGATGAGGGGTTGTCTTATAAAGAAGTACAATCGGTCATGGGCATCAGCAATAACACCATTAAAACACATATTCGTATTGCACTCAAACGTATCCAAATAGGGCTGGAAGACTTCACCAATCAAACAAGCAGGGAGAAAATCAATTAAGGGGGACCGTTCCTCCCTGTTACCAAATTTCACCTTCAAATAACTATATGGCTAATAATATAGAGGCTGAGTTTTATGACCTGCTGGGGTTAAAAATGGCAGGGATCTCTTCACCCGAGCAGTTGGCGCGCCTGGACCATATCCTGAGCGAGCATGAAGCATTTTTTTCCCTGTATAAACACCTGGAAACCGCAGGGGCCGCCTGCGACTACCCCTCCGAAATACTGGAACAGGCTTATGCCAGTCACTACGTAAAGAAAAAATTACTGGCGCTGCCTGTTAAGAATAATGAAGCACCCCCGCCAAGGCAGCATAAGACCCGGTATAAAAAATACCTGGCCATTGCCGCAGTAAGCCTTTTGGTCCTGGCTACAGTCTTTTATTTTTCTTTCCCAAAAAACCAACCCAGCGTAACTGATCACTGCAAGAATGAGATCACCACAGAAAAAGGGTCAAAATCCAAAGTGATGCTGCCCGACAGCACACTGGTTGTGTTAAACGCAGACAGCCACCTCACTTATGACAATACATTCAACAAGCACAACCGTGAAGTGGTACTCACAGGCGAGGCTTATTTTGAAGTGAAATACAACAAGGACAAGCCTTTCATTATCCATACAGACAAAACGGCCATCAAAGTATTGGGTACAGAATTCAATGTGCGCAATTACCCCAAGGAAGACCTGATGGAAACATCCCTTATCAAGGGAAAGATTGAACTGACCTTCGACGACAAGAACAATAACCGGGTAGTCATGAACCCCTCCGAAAAGCTGGTCATATCCAAAAGCGGCCTTTCTAAAACCAATAAAGACAAGCCCCGGATTGGCGAAGAGGATATTTTTAAACTTAAAAGGATAACGGTAAAAGACAGCACCATAGCAGAACTGGCCTGGCTGCACAATGAACTCTGCTTTGTGGATAAAACACTAGACCTAATAGCCAGCGAGCTGGAACGGGAATTCAAAACCACTATCCTGTTCAGAAATGAGGCCGTAAAATCCTACCGGTATACACTCCACAGCGACAACAATAACCTGGACGAGATCATGCATATCATTAAACTATCCCAGAACATCAATTACAGGTTTAAATCAAAGGATACATTAATCATTGAATAAAAACGATTGCCCATGCTTATGAATTCAACTTAATACCCTTTACTCCCCCAAAACAAAATGCCAAAAATTCCTTTTCCTGAGTAATCATAACATATTGAACCAACTCTCAATGTGATTAATTAACTGCAAATCCAACGTATGCAACCAAAATTCTATTGGGGCGTAGCAAGTACGCTAATCAGAAGAACGCTTCTTTGTATGAAAATGTCCCTGTTTTTCTTAGTTATTGCCTTACATGTTTCGGCCAAAAATTATGCTCAATGGCCCATCAGCCTGAAAGCGGAGAATGTTACCCTGGCTGATATCCTAAGCCGGATAGAGAAGACATCACCTTATCGCTTCAGCTATTCAAACGATCTCCTGCCTTCCAAAATGGCTGTTTCTGTCAACGTAGTCAATGCCAGCCTGGATGAAGTGCTTTCCAAAATATTCGAAGATTACCCTGTGCGCTGGAAAACCATCAAGAAAACAGATGTGGTTCTCCTCCCATTATCCAAGGAAGAACCCATCATGCTGCGGCTGGAAAGAACAGCCGAACCTATAAAAGGAACTGTCGTTAATGAGAAAGGAGAGCCCGTTGCCGGCGCCTCCGTTACCATTAAAGGCACAGCAAACGGCACTGCCACTTTACCGGATGGCAGGTTTGCCATCAATGCCGACGCCGGAGATATACTGGTTATTTCCAACGTGGGTTATATCACACAGGAAGTTACAGTAGTAGCCGGCCAGCCCGTCAATGTTTCCCTCAAACCTGTTGAGGAAAAACTGGAAGAAGTAGTGGTGGTAGGTTATGGCACCATGCGTAAATCAGACCTGACAGGCTCTATTTCCACCGCTAAAGGAAGTGATATCATCAAAGGCCAGTCCTTCAACGCCCTGGAGGGTTTGAAAGGTAAAGCAGCAGGTGTCAATATCTTCTCCAACACCGGCCAGCCCGGCGGTGAAATGCGCGTTATCATCCGTGGTATTGCCACTATCGACGCCTCGGCAAGCCCGCTGTATGTTGTGGACGGTGTGGTAATGCAAAATTTTCAATTCCTTAACCCCAATGATATTGAGTCCATTGAAGTTTTAAAGGATGCCTCCTCCACTGCCATTTATGGCGCCCGTGGTGCCAACGGCGTTATCCTGGTAACTACCAAACGCGGCCTTGCCAGTGGAAAATCCGGCACGGTCATGTCCTACGCAGGCTCTGTTTCCGTAGGCACTATGGCTAAATATATGGACGTCATGGATGCCAATGAATGGATGGCCGCCTTTAAACAAGGTCTGGAAAATGCCAACCAATTTCAGGGCCGCAATTTTACCACGGACCTGTCGAAAATTTTCACAGACCCCGATCTGTTCAACGCTGACGGCACTCCAAAGTATAATACAGACTGGCAGAAGGAAGCCTCCCGCACAGCCCTGTCCCATAACCACCAGCTCAATATCCAACGGAGCAGCGACAAATCCTCGCTGGGTGCATTTTTAAACTTCACCGATCAGCAGGGTGTTTTGCTGAATTCCTATTTCAAGCGTCTGAATGCTAAACTGGCTTATGACGACAGGCCCACAGACTGGCTGTCTACCGGGATCAACCTGCTTGTCAACCATTCCTGGGGTAACAGGACCTCCGACAACCCCTACTCCCAGGGCGCCCTGCGCACCATGGTGGAACAATTACCGTTCCTGCCTGTAAAGCTGGCAAATGGCGATTACGCTCAAACCAATAACATTAAAACAACCAGTATTCTCAGGGATCAGAACAATCCTGCAAGTGGCACACAGGGCTTCAGCCCCGAAGGTGTTGGTAACCCGGTTGAATTACTGGAACGTGTAAAGGCTATTCAATACAGGACACAGATCTTTGGTAATGCCGCCTTCACCTTCCATCTTGCAAAAGACCTGGAACTGAAGACCCAGTTCGGTATAGATTATCAAACCTATCGTGCCAATAACTATACGCCTTTTACCCCGCGCCCGCTGATCAATCAAAACTCTGAAGGCACGGCTTCCGCCAATACCAGCTCCACCTTCTACTGGCAGGAAGAGACCTATCTTACCTATAAGAAACGCCTCGGAGACCACTCCATCAATGCAATGGCCGGTGCTTCCTGGCAGGGAAATACCTACAATTATTTCTCTGCTTCCGATAGCAAATACATAGATGACTATTTTGGTTTCTATAATATGGGCAAAGGGACCAACCGCCCCTCAGTAGGCAGTGATTACGATAAATGGACAATGAACTCCTACTTCTTCCGTGCAGCCTACTCCTACGACAGTAAGTATATGGCTACAGTAACCGGACGTTATGATGGTTCTTCCAAATTCGGACCTAACAACAAATACGGATTCTTCCCCTCAATAGGTCTGGGATGGATGGTCAGCAACGAGAATTTCATGTCCAATATTGATGCCATCAGCAAACTGAAACTGCACTCTTCACTCGGTGTTACCGGTAACTCGGAGATCGGCACCTATGCTTCCCTGGCCCGTGTAGGCCAATCCAATACCATTATTGGTAATGGGCTGCGCGTTGTTTCTTATTTAAGCAATATGCCTAACCCCAATTTAAAATGGGAAAGGACCACCCAGTGGGACCTCGGCGTGGACCTGGGCTTGCTGAATAACCGCATCAACCTGGAGCTGTCTTACTATTACAAACATACCACCGACCTGCTGCTCAGCAGACCCCTTCCTCTTTCTGCAGGGTTCTCCAGCGTAACAGATAATATTGGTGCTGTCTCTAACCGCGGTGTGGACATCCTGGTGACCACCTACCCCATTCAAACGAATGATTTCCAGTGGACCTCAACCATCAATTTAGGATATAACAAAAGCCGTGTAGAAAAACTGGATGAAAACGCCTCCATTGATCCTATTACCGGCAAACGCCAGATCACCACTGATGGCTTTGTTGGTTATGATATCCTGATCCGTGAAGGAGATGAGCTTTCTGTTTTCTATGGTTCTAAAAGAGCAGGAATTTATGATGGAGTGCCCGGTAACTGGGACGCCAAAACAATGAATATCCCTAACGTTATCGGAGAAAAAGTAACCTATAAAGATCGTCAGGTAATTGGTCATGGCTTACCCCGCTGGACCGGCTCCTTTATCAACACCTTCAGCTATAAAGGTTTTGATCTCACAGCTGATCTGCAATTCACCTGGGGTGTAAAAGTAATGCAGGAGTTTTTCCACTCTACAGAAGGACGTTTCTTGACCAATGGGCTCGACCGCCTCTACCAGGATGCATGGCACCCCACACTGAATCCCACCGGTACTGCACAGGCCCTGCGTCTGGCTAACTTCGGCATGGGCAGCAATGCAAACGCCGATGACACCTGGGTTGCTGACGGTTCTTACCTGCGCGGTAACCTGTTTCAGCTTGGTTATACCTTTAACCCCGGCATCATCAAGCGGATCGGCATCGCCGGACTGCGTGTCTATGCCAATGCCAACAACGCTTTCCTGATCACTTCATCCGATTACCTGGGATATGATCCGGACAACTCATCCCGTCTGGGTGACAACAAATGGGGCGCTAACCGCCAGTTCTTTACTTATCCCCGTCCGAGAACATTCACGTTCGGTGCTAATGTAACATTCTAAGTAAAAAAAACTAATCGTATGAAATTACATACTACTTATAAAGCTCTCTGTTGCATCCTGGCTGTATCATTATCTCTAAGCTCGTGCGACAAGTTCCTGGAAGAAAATCCTTACGACACAAAAATTGCCGGTCAGTTCTGGAAAACCGCTGCAGATGCTCAGTCAGCTGTGAACGGCCTCTATTTTGGCGGCGTCCCATATCTCCACAACATTGATGTAGATGGCGGATGGACGCCCAAGGCCACCATGTGGGGTGGTATCATGGCCGGATTGTATGTGGATAAACGTAAGGACAGGACCTTTACCAACGCTTCCGAAAATGCTACTTTCAATATAGAATCCTTTACGGCTACCGCACAGAAATTGTGGAGCGAATATTATATTGGGATCTCGCGTGCTAACTTCGTTATCGCCAATATACCTACTATGACCGGCATCGTAGACCAGGCTACCATGGATAACTATGTAGCACAGGGTAAATTCTTCCGCGCACTGGCCTATTTCACGCTGGTGAAGGATTTTGGCGATGCCCCGCTCATCGACGCTCCTTATACTTCCACGGAAGGCATTTATAAGGAACGTACTCCTGCAGCAGAGATCTACAAGTTCATAGAACAGGACCTGATCAGCATTGCAGACGGAAACGCCCTGCCCAATAAAGCATTTTACAGCAATGGGAACTACGTTACCAAGCCTATGGCACAGTCACTGCTGGCACAGGTATACCTTCAGTGGGCAGGCGCCCCATTGAACGGCGGAGCCGATTATTACAAAAAGGCAGCAGATATGGCACTGAAAGTAGTGACCGGCGGACAACATGCGCTGATAGATCCTAACGGAACAACCAGCGACCTCAATTCCGCTTTCAACACCATTAAAACAACAAAGTCGTCCAATGAGATCATCTATGCCAAAGAGTATGACATGACCAATTTCAATGTCGGTAACTCTTACGCCTGCCGCTCTATCGGCACCGATGCATTCCAATGGAAAGACGCCAGCAACACAAACGTTTTCCGTCCTGGTGGCGATGTGCTGTACAACGCTTACCTGCCCTGCGACATGCTGCTGAACAGTTATGCCGCTGCCGATATCCGCGGTATGGAAAAACAATTCTTCTTCCGCGAATACACCGATGCTTCCAACGTTTCACACACATTGAACAACGCAGGCAACTGGGCCTGGTTTGATGAAGCAGGTTTAAAAGCCGGTCGCGATGGCAACTATAATATGCCGATGATCCGTTATGCAGAGATCCTCCTCATTGCAGCTGAGGGTCTGGCGCGTACAGGTCAGGAAGGCGATGCCAGGACTTACCTGAACCAGGTACGCAAACGCGCCGGGCTGGCCGACGAAGCAGCTGCCGGCGATGCGCTGATTAAGGCTATTCTGACAGAACGCCTGCATGAGTTTCCGCTGGAATTCAAGATCTGGGATGATATCCGCCGCACAAAGCTGTATCCCGAAGCAGACGGGGCCCAATCCGGTACATTAAAATGGGTAGCGCTTACTACCGCCACCATTCAAAACAAGCCTGATGGCGCCACCAAGGTGGGTGCTATCCCTGAATTTGCGCTGCTGTGGCCTATCCCACTGCGTGAAATGCAGGCCAATAAGGCACTGAAAAACCAGAATCCGGGCTGGAACTAAGCACTTTATCCTGTTTCCATATTTCAAAAGCAAAGGGAGCCTTCTTAAAAGGAGGCTCCCTTTCCTATTAATAAACTAATTATCCCCATCCCTGTGCTTTAAATCCCCGCCAGGGGCTCTAACGTCCCCGATCCACCGCATAATTGTCCTCTTTTACAGCTACTACCTCCATTGAGTAGCCGCTTTTCTTAAGCAGCATCAAGAATAAGACGAATAGTCATCAAAGGGTTACCCATCATTCAGAATAATTTCATTTCTTAGTTTTATCTGATTTACCATTCGTTAGCAGGAAGCTTATAAACAATAATTAACCCATTTATTTGCCCACTATCTTATGAGTAAGGTTAAAGACAAACGGTACCAGACCGTCAAAATGTATATCGACGCAGGGGCCATTAAATCTTTCCAGGATATCTTTGATATCCTTCCGAAGTCGATTTTGTCCCGCGACCTCCGCCTGAACTATTCCCGCTTGGTGAAAAGGGTGCATAACCCTAATTTGTTCACCCTTCGGGAGATCCGCCAGATGGCGGAACTCATAGAGGTTGACGGCCTGGTGGTGTACAGACTGATCGATTCCTTTTTTAAAAGGAAAAAGTAAAGGCATATCATCCTGCCCCGTTCCGGCCCGGACCCCTACCCGACGGCCAATACAGATCCCCTGCATCCGCTTTTTCATCCTGCACCCTTCCGCTACCCAATAACCCTGATAACCAATAGCCTGTAGCCTGCCATTTGCACCCTTGCCCATTTTTAATACCTTTGCACCCTAATCAGTTGCTTATGGCATTTGACGGACCTACAAGGCCTTACGAAGAGGATGACGTTGATGTGCTCACCGATGCGGAAGAGCCCTGCACCCTGATTGTGTGGAATGATGAGGTCAATACCTTTGAATGGGTGATCCAGACCCTCATGGAAGTCTGCGGGCACAGTGCTGAGCAGGCAGAGCAATGCGCCTATATTATCCACTTCAAAGGAAAATATGCCGTTAAGAACGGCTCCTACGAAGCCCTGAAACCGGAATGTGACGCCATCACCGAACGCGGCATCGGCGCCACTATTGAAGTGGTGCCTGCTTAATCCCCCAGTATGCCGCTTTTTGCACTCGACCAGGACCTCTATTTTCCTCCGGCACATCTGGCTGAACCCGATGGACTGCTGGCCGTTGGCGGTGATCTGTCCCAGGACCGGCTCCTGCTGGCCTACCAAAATGGTATCTTTCCCTGGTATGAAGGAAAATACATTCTCTGGTGGTGCCCAGATCCCCGTTTTGTCCTGTTCCCCGATGAACTGAAGGTCAGCAAAAGCATGCAGCAGCTTTTCAAAAAGCAGGCCTTTGAATTCACCATCAACAAAGCCTTCCCGGAAGTGATAGCCAGCTGCAAGACCATTCCCCGCCAGGGGCAGGACGGCACCTGGATAACAGAAGATGTGCGTCACGCCTACACAAACCTCCATGAAGCCGGTTATGCACATAGCGCAGAAGCCTGGCATCAGGGCCAGCTTGTAGGCGGCCTCTATGGGATCCGCCTCGGTAATGTTTTTTTCGGGGAAAGTATGTTCAGTAAAACGAGTAACGCCAGCAAATATGCGTTTATCAGCTACATGCAGCAGCTGATACGTGAAGGCGTACAGCTGATCGACTGCCAGGTACATACTGCTCACCTGGAAAGCCTCGGCGCCCGCATGATCAGCAGGCCGGATTTCTTACGGCTGCTTACTGAATTTATTTAATTTTTCTTTTTTAGGGGGCGAACCAACAGGCATGCTTTCTGACAGGCATGATGGCTTATAGCAACAATATACCTCATTGCATATTTCAGAACCGCGTACCCAGGTAATGCGGCAGCATGGCGCGCCAGGTGGGCCAGTCGTGCCGCCATTCACTGCCCCAGATATCCAGCTCATAATGGATGCCCTTACCATACAGTATCCCTGCAAAGCGACGGGCAGAATCCGGGTCTTCATGCGCCCCGCTGCCGGAGAACAGATGGATATGCCGGCTCTGGCGGATCTGTTCCAGGATAGTATGATCGGTCAGGTTAGGCATATAATGCATGGGGCTGTTGAAATACACATCCTCATCAAAATAGCCGCGGGTATATTCCGTCAGCTCATACACACCACTCATGGCAATACAACCGTTGAACAGGTCGGGCCGCTTAAAGAACAGGTTGGCGCTATGCAGTGCGCCGAAAGAGGCGCCGCAGGTGATGATCTCCGTATCAGCACTGGTATGCTGACGGATATACGGCACTACTTCCTCATAGACATAAGCGTTCCACTGCTGTTGCCGGATGATCTGGTGCTTACCCGTTATGCCCGGGTTCATCCAGCTCTCCATATTGATGCTGTCTATGGAAAATATCTTCACCAGTCCGCTTTGAATGAAAGGACGTAAGGACTCTATCAGCTGAAAACGCTCATACTCCAGGTAATCGGCCGCGGCCGTAGGCACCAGGAGCAGGGCAAAACCGAAATGGCCATAGGTGGCTATCGGCATTTCCTTATTGAGGGAAGGGCTGTACCAGGAACTGAGCTGTCGCTCCATGTGTTAACAGGTTTTACTCAATTTAAACAAAATGTGGCATCAGGCAAACAGCCTCTTTTTGTGGGGATAGCGTTCGGCGTGCTGGTACACCAGGCCGCGGATATAATCATTTTCCGGGTAGCGGGTGAGGTAGGTCTTCAGGGCGTCCAGGTCGTACACGGAGGCATCGGCCGGCACATAGCCCATACCGTAAAAGCGACCTTTCTCAATCAGGATGCAGCTCTGCTGCTCGGCCTGCTGGCCATTGTCTACCAGTGCAAAAGAAGGGAGCTGCCCTTCCAGGTGGCTGAGGGCTTCGGCCACCCGGTCATTATAGTTATTGACTGCTTCTTTTTGCTCACAGGCGCCAAGGCAGGTGGCGTCCAGTACGCCCTGGCAGGTGCTGTTATCCGTTTGCATGTAACAGAGCCTGGGGCAAAGCCGGAACTCGCGGATCAGGATGCGCATAAGGCGGTGCCCTTCCACCAGCAGGTTGAAGGTATAGATGGGCGCCAGGTTCTTTTTCTTTTTGTCGATCACCAGCCGGTGATAACCGCTGCGGTCCTCGTATAGATAAAGGCCAAAGCTGGCCTCAGCCCGCTTCTGGCTGTAGTTATAGGCCGGCCATAGTCTTTTGATCTCGATGCTTTCCAGGATAAAGGCCATCAGTTCGGTGCCGCAGGTTTCAAAGCTGATGCTGAAGATGGTACGCAGGAAATCCTGCCGCTGGCGGCCGGCGCCGTTATGGGTAAAATGGCTGCGCACCCTGTATTTCAGGTTCTTGGCCTTGCCTACATAGATGACCTTTCCTTTCTGATCGTGGAAATAATATACGCCGGGCGTATAGGGCAGCTGGTCCACCTGTTCCCTGGGCAGATGTGGCGGCAGGGAGAATTCGGCCGATTTCTTTTTGGGGGTCAGCTTCAGCTGTTCCAGGGCATTGTTATCCAGTAAGTGCTGGAATAACAGGGCGGTAGCATCGGCATCTCCCCCGGCCCGGTGGCGGTTCTCAATGCCAATCCCAAAATGCCGGCAGAGATTGCCCAGGCTATAGGAGGCCAGACCGGGAAATACTTTGCGGGTCAGGCGGACGGTACAAATTTTTGGGGTATCCAGTTCATAACCAGCCGCTGACAGGTGATGCTTAAGGAAAGAATAGTCGAAATTGACATTGTGGGCCACAAAGACAACGTCCCTGAGCAAATTGTAGATAACAGGCGCTACTTCTTCAAAACCAGGCGCTCCGGCCACCATATCGTCGGTTATGCCTGTCAGTCGCTGGATAAAATAAGGAATGGCCCTGAGCGGCCTCACCAGCGTTTCGTAGCGCTGTACCACCCGCTCCCCGTCGTGCAGGACAATAGCCACCTCCGTTATATCGTTGCTGGCTGCATACCCGCCCGTAGTCTCAATATCTACAATGGCATACATAAAAAAGTACGTTAAAGGTAGGAATAGATGGCTGGAATGACCGTTATCAGGTAGTTTTTATCTTTTAACTGACAAAAATCCATTTGTTTGGTTCAATCCATGTAGTACCTTTGTTTCATGACTCTGGGGCCCATGCCCAACTCCCCTGAAAAACCCTCCCAACCGTGACGCTTTAAACAGCACCCGATTGAACTCTGACTTCGTATCCTCTTGAAGAACTGTACTTAGGTACTTACACAGTTTTTTTAACCAAAAAAAGGAGTTAGCGTATGAAAAAGATTTTACACTTGCATGTAAATGAAAACGTGAAGATCGCCTTGTATGCGCTGGGTTTCCTGACCCTGATCATGACACTGACGTACATTTTCTGGTACGCCTGATCAACCGGGGTTCTTCAGCAACCACAAACTGCTCCGGCCTGAAAAGCCGGAAGTAACCGATTTTTCTCCTGACTACATTTACATAAGCCCTGCCGGTCAATAGCCGGCAGGGCTTTTTTGTATCCCCTCCCCGCTTTTCCTGGTGTGGCGGCTATTGATTACCTTTGCCGTCCTAATAAAGAGTATTCATCGCTATGGAATTAAGCAAGAATTATCATCCTGGCTCCACAGAGGACAAATGGTACCGTCACTGGAAAGAGAAACGCTATTTCAACAGCCAGCCTGACCACCGGCCGGCATTCACCGTGGTGATCCCGCCGCCCAATGTAACCGGCGTGCTGCATATGGGACATACCCTCAACGAGACTGTCCAGGATATCCTGGTCCGTAAAGCCCGGATGAGCGGGTTCAACGCCTGCTGGGTGCCCGGCAGCGACCATGCCTCCATTGCCACAGAAGCCAAAGTAGTACAGATGCTGGATAAAGAGAAAGGCATCAAAAAAGCCGATCTCAGTCGCGATGAATTCCTCAAATACGCTTTTGAGTGGAAAGAGAAATACGGTAATATCATTTACCACCAGATTGAAAAGCTGGGCTGCAGTGTAGACTGGGACCGGGTCTCCTTTACTATGGACCCCGATTACTACAAGGCCGTTATCAAGGTCTTTGCAGACCTCTACAATAAAGGGCTGATCTACCGCGGCGCCCGTATGATCAACTGGGACCCCGCCGCCAAAACCGCCCTCAGCGATGAGGAAGTGGAATACAAGGAAGTACAGGGTAAACTGTACTACGTGAAATACAAGGTGGCCGGTAAGGACGATGAATACGTCAGCATCGCTACCCAGCGCCCGGAGACCATCATGGGTGATACCGGCGTCTGCGTGAACCCCACCGACGAACGATATGCACACCTCAAAGGACAGCAACTGATCGTTCCCCTGGTCAACCGCCCCGTTCCCGTGATCTTTGATGAATACGTGGACAAGGAATTTGGTACCGGCGCCCTCAAAGTAACGCCCGCCCACGATATCAACGACTATAACCTGGGTCTCAAACATAACCTGGGCATTATTGACACCCTCAATGAGGACGGCACCCTCAGCCAGGCCGCCGAGATACTGGTAGGCATGGACCGGTTCAAAGCCCGGAAAGAAGTGGTGAAGCTGCTGGCCGAACAGGACCTGCTGCTCAAAGAAGAGGATTATACGACCCGCCTCGGTTTCTCCCAGCGCACCAGCGCCGTGGTAGAACCCCGGATCTCCACGCAATGGTTTGTAGCCATGCGCTCCCTGGCAGATAAAGCCCTGGAAGCTGTTACCAGCGGCCAGGTGCGTATCCACCCCGGCGATAAGTTCATGGCCACCTACAAATACTGGCTGGAGAACGTGAAGGACTGGTGTATCAGCCGCCAGCTCTGGTGGGGCCAGCGGATCCCCGCCTGGTATGACGACAAAGGCAATTGCGTAGTGGCCGAAACTGAATACGAGGCCCTGCATATCTATAAAGCCAAGTATGGCGAGCTGTCCGCCGAAGAAGGCAGGCTCTGGCAGGATGAAGACGTACTGGATACCTGGTTCTCTTCCTGGCTCTGGCCCATGGAAGTGTTCAAAGGCATCACCCAGCCCGGCAACAAGGATATCAATTACTATTACCCCACTTCAGTGCTGGTAACAGGACAGGATATCATCTTCTTCTGGGTAGCGCGCATGATCATGGCCGGCATGGAATATATGGACCTGAAACCTTTCAGCGACGTGTATTTCACAGGTATGGTGCGCGACAAGCAAGGCCGTAAAATGAGTAAGCAGCTCGGCAATTCGCCCGATCTGCTGGAACTGATCGAGAAATTTGGCGCCGATGCCGTACGCTTCGGGATCATGATCTCCTCCCCCGCCGGGAACGACCTGCTTTTTGACGACAGCAGCCCCGAACAGGGCCGCAATTTCAATAACAAGATCTGGAACGCCCTGAAACTGGTGAAACTGTGGGAAGAACGCGTGGTGGACAAACCGGCCGACAGTGACGGTGAATTCGCCATCCGCTGGTTCAGCAACAGGCTGCACGAGGCCAAGGCCGAAGTGGAAAAACTTTACAAGGATTTCAAACTGAGCGAAGCCCTCAAAACGCTCTATTCACTGATATGGGATGATTTCTGCAGCTGGTACCTGGAATGGGTAAAACCTGCCTACGTGAAAAACGCAGCAGGAGAAACCGAAGGCGCAGCAGCAATGGAGACCATTGCCGGCAATATGACCACCGGTGATGCCCTGGCGCAGTTAGGCGCTGCCGCAGCTACCGCCGACACCGGTATCAGCAAAGAAGTGTATGAGAAAACTGTTGAATTCTTCTCCGAACTGATGCAGTTACTCCATCCCTTCATGCCCTTCATTACGGAAGAGATCTATCACCTGCTGGCCGAAAGGACAGACGATCTCTGCGTAAAGCAATTCACCGTCCCCCAGGCCGCCGATGCCGGTATCCTGGAGCAGGGACAATTGCTGAAGGATGTGATCTCCGGCATCCGCGATGCCCGGAACAAGAACCAGCTGAAACCGAAAGACCTGGTGAAGCTGTATATCCAGACCAGCAACCAGGAAACCTATACCATTATCCAGCCCATCCTCAGCAGGCAATCCAACCTGGAATCTGCCGAGTTTGTGAAGGAAACTATTCCCAATACCATTGCCGTGGTGATCGGGAAGGACAAGTTCTGCATTGGCACCGAAAAGCAGCTGGACCCCGCGCAGCATCGAGAAGAACTGCAGAAGGACCTTAAATACCTGCAGGGATTCCTGGCCGCCGTGGAGAAGAAGCTGGGCAACGAGCGTTTTGTACAGAATGCCAAACCCGATGTGGTGGCGCTGGAACAGCAAAAGAAAGCTGACGCCCTGGCCAAGATGAAGATCATCGAGGAAAGCCTGGCGGCTTTGTAATACCACAAACCGGCGGATCAATCGCCCTTGGTTCGTCCCAACATATTCATGGAATATAAAAGCAACAGCCTGTTCTTCAGGGAACAGGCTGCTTTAATTATAAAGAAAATGAAATATACCCACCATTCTAGCACTACCGTAATTTCAGATAGTATTCATATTTACCTATAGTTTTTCGAATGTTCGATTCTGGAATATTGCCATGTGCCGCTGCTATATTTCGTAAAACGTATTCCCAATATTCTTTTGTAAAATGCTTGGAATTGCCAACATACCTGTTGGGTAATCCTAATGCAACTTTTGCTTTAGCTACCACACATGGTGATAGATCAAGTGCAAATGATTTTAAATTTCTATAAACAGGCAAGAGTTTTTTATAATTAAACTCTGAAATTGTTGTAATTCCAGAATTGGAAAATCGACAAACCTTTAATGGCTTTAGTTGGTCAATGGCCGGTCCAGTTATATTACCCAAAAGTCGATCGAATGACATTATTTCATAATTAACATATTGATTAGAATTGAGAAATGACTTATCAATCGCTCCGGCCCTCCTACCAATAACTAATTTAAAAGCAGCATTCGCCATTCCAATTCTTAGCACCTTATCCTTAAATGGAAAATTCTCCTTAATGAAACTTCTATTATCATTGAACCACCTATCATTATCTGATATTTGTCTCAAGCTATGTCCCATATATTTAGTAGGATCACCTTTCTTTGTTGCTTGCCGATATTGGGGCTTTTCTATTTCAATAAAAGTCCATTGAACTCCGGGAGAATCTTCCCTAGCGAAAGCAAAATCAACAACATAATTGTTAGCCAAGGGAAATTTAGAAAAAACAATATTCCCATAGGGCCGTAATAAAGGAAGAAAAATAGGGAATTGAACAAAAAACTTATGTAAATCTTCCTCCTTGACTAATTCAGAATCAATTAAGTTAAGATACTTCTTTTCGAGCGATATTATTGTCATATTATCTATTAATATTAGAATTTATATTAATTACCATATTAATTTCATTCCTTATCTCGCGCCCAGCAGGTTCACCGGCAATATAAACTCCCACTGTTTTGGCCCCAGCCCCTGCAAGGCGCCATCCAGCAGTCGGCTGTAGCGGATACCAAAATTCACCTCATGCTGATTCCACCATTTGGTATCAAAGAACAGTTCCATACCATAGGAGCGGAAATCAGCTTCTACCTTCACTTTCTGGTTGGTATAATCCATCACACGGGTAAAATCAAAAAAGCAGTTGGCGCGTACCCGCTGGAAATAGACAATATTGGCGATCCCGGCATCGGGGTACACCAAAGGCAGGTGATAGTTGGCGCCCAGTTTCAGCAGCTGGTGGTAATTATACCCCTCATAACCGCGGGCAAAAGGAAAGCTGCTGCTGAAAAAATGGTTGCGCAAAGTATCCCGCTGCTGGAAAGCCGTGTTCAGCACCAGGTGATGCGTGGACAGCAGCCCTGGGAAATACCAGTAGGCATTGGCCAGGAACTGGCGGGCATCAAACAAGGTAATGGCCGAGCGATAGTTGAGCTGGATGCTCTGCGCCCAACGTGGGTAGAGCTGCATCCGGGCCCGCTGCGACTGGTTACTGAAGCTCACGGAATAGTTGCCATAGGCAAAAGCCCGGTTATCGAAAGTATCCTTATAGATGCCCTGGAAATAACGTTTGTTGTAAACGATATCACTACTGAGCGTAAGGTAACGGCTTTGGCGGCCGCGACTGAAATTCAGCGGCACCAGCAGCCCCAGGTTACTTTGCCACTCGTTCAGGTAAACGGTGTTATTGCCATAGGCGGCGGGCCTGTCGATGGTATAGCTGGTGCCCGCCCGGAGCCAGGGGAATAAGGCCGCATAGGTAAAGGTGAGCCCCAGCTGCTTATTCTTTTCGTTACGATTATAGTTGAAATAGATCTCGGATTGCAGGGTATTGAGCACATTATCGCTCAGCAGCGAGAAGGTATAATCCGGGTCGTTGATAAAAGGCCGCCAGCTATGCACATTGATCAGCTTTGCCGTTGCCGGGTAAGGCGTAACGGGATACAGGCTGGTATCGGCAGGCTGTTCAATGATATCCATTCCCTGGGCCAGGTTGCTGACCCCGAAATCAGGTTCAGGGCCGGCCAGTTCAGCGACACTGACCCGCTTTAACTGCCCGGCAGTAAAAGCTCCCTGCTGCAACCGGTAACCGGCGGCCGTGAAAGCAGTCCATACAAAACGGCCATTGGCCAGCTGCAGCTGGTACTGGCCGGTAGCGGCCGAGCTATCCGGCGGCAGGAAGCGGTATAATTGATTGCTGGTCCAGATAAAAAGTCGGTCGGCCGTTCCTTGCGTGGCCGTGAAAGCGATGGTATCCTGGTGGACCGTGGGGAAACCGATCACCCGCATGGTCCAGTTGGTGAGCCATTGGGCATGCCCCGTTTCCGTATCGATCAGGCCGAGGGCCATTTCTCCTTTTCGGTTACGCGCCGCAGTGACCACCTGGTTCGTCCCAAAAAACTTTGGATAGGTATAAAAAAGTCCGTCCGGGTTAGGAAGGGCTTTTAAAAGCCGGCCATCCTCACTGCTGAGCAGGTGCAGCTGGCTGGGCTCCGACGTTCCCGGCACTACCTGTACCGCAACAATGCGGCTGCCATCTTCACTGATATCCGGTGCAAAATAGCGGGAGCGATGGGTAAGGGTACGTTGTTTGTTGGTAGCAATATCCAGCAGTCTGATCACGGAATAATCATACCAGCGCCAGCGGATATCCGGTTCGTAGGCGGCGTAGACCAGCCGGCCGTTGCGGTAAGAGAACTGATCGTCCAGGGAAATATCCCGCACCCGGAGTTTTTCCTGGCGGCCGCTGCCGGCATCCCGGATATAAAAGGCAGGGATCTTTTTATAGCTGCTGCCCACCAGGATCAGCCGCTGCTCATCCAGCCATTGCGGGAACTCTTCATCGCCCGCAAAATGAGCTTGCCCGGCTACCCATTGATCCAGTGCCGTGGGGTTTCCCGCCTGCTGACCTTTAAAGAACTGCAGGGCCGAATCACGGAAGGCAGGATAGCTTTGCCCGCTGTATTTGCGGATGGCTTTTTGCCAGGGGTAGAAAAGACCCCGGTAGCGGGCAGCGTCATCCGTTACTTTTCCCCAGAAGGAGTTACCATATTGCTCATAGCCATAAGCCACCATCAGGTAGCCAAGGCGGTAATGATCGGGGACATAATCGCGCAGGGAGCCATTGCGCAGTTTCATCCAGGAGTATTCCTTTTGTGCGGCCCAGAGGCTGCGGTAGCCGTTGAAGAAATTGGGGAGCCGGCCCCTGCCCTGCTCACTGAGCTGGGTTTCCTGGTAAACGGCATCGCCTTCCCAGAAATAATCGGGCACGGCGGCGCTGTTCACCAGTTCCTGCCCCTGCTGGCCGGCCAGGTAATAGGCCAGCCTGGAGATGCCTTTCCGGAAATTATTATACTGCTCCACATGCCTGAACTCATGCAGGGCCAGGGAGCGGTGCCAGGATATGCTGCCCAGCTGGAAACTGTTCTGCAGAGGTGTCAGCAGGAACTCGCTGCGCCAGGGGCCCAAACTCACATAGCCATTGGAGATGGTGCTGCGGGGTTGCAGGACGATACTGATCTTACGGAAATCCTTACCCAGGGGGTGGAGTGGTCTGGCGGCCAGGCGGTGGATCATGCCGGTTACCTCGGCGGCTTCCCGCTGGAGGCCGGCCGGGAAAATAACCCTGACAGAATCGGTATTGATCTGCCGCCAACGGGTGGAAGGCGGATGACCGCCAAACTGTTGCGCTGCGGCCGTTCCCCCTGCCACAAGCAGGGACGCCAGCAAAAGGAGTTTGAACATAAGCGGAAATTAAGGATTTTCACCCTCCCCATCTTCATCCCTTTTATTTATTTTTGGGCATGATCCTCACGCTCCTTGCGCTGGCGCTGGCGCCCGGTATTGCAATCGCGTTTTTCATGTATTCAAGAGATCAGTATGATCGTGAGCCGCTCAGGAACCTGGTGATCTCTTTCCTGCTGGGGGTGCTTAGTACCTTCCCGGCTATCTTTTTGCAAACCTGGCTGCAGCCCGTGCTGGACCAATGGCTCTCCCCTTATTCTATCAGTTATTATGCCGTTCTGGCTTTTGGATTGGTAGCATTCAGTGAAGAAGGCAGCAAGTACCTCATGTTGCGTACCTATGCCTATCCACACCGGGATTTCAATGAACCCTTTGATGGCATTATCTATTCCGTGATGGTGTCCATGGGCTTTGCCACTTTTGAGAATATCTGGTATGTGCTGGAGCATGGTATTGCCACCGGCTTTATCCGGATGTTCCTGGCTGTACCCGCCCATGCCGCTTTTGGGGTATTGATGGGCTATCATGCCGGCCTGGCCAAGTTTGACCCGCTCAACGCCCATAAAAGATTGTGGACGGGACTGCTGCTGGCCGTGTTATTTCATGGAGCCTATGACTTTTTTCTGTTCCTGCAAAACAATCCGAATGTGACACGGTACGTTTCTGCAGGGCTGCTGGTCACCGCTTCGGTGCTGTGCTGGTCCGTGGCCATGCGACTGGCCTACAGATCCATCCGCCTGCATGAAGCATTGTCCAAACAGGTGTTCGAGAACTCTAAAAACATACTTTAGTCAATATGAGCGCTGAATTAGTGATACGGTTTGCAGAACCGGAAGACCTGGCTACCATCGGTTACCTGGCACAGCAGATCTGGCCCGTAACCTATAAAGAGATACTGACGGAAGACCAGATCCGGTACATGATGGAATTGAGCTATAGCCCCGCTTCCCTGCAGAAGCAGTTGCTGCAGCAGAAACACCGCTTTGTACTGGCCGAGCTGGAAGAAGAGCCCCTGGGCTTTGCCTCCTTCAGCGCCCAGGACTCCGGTGTGTACAAACTGCATAAGATCTATGTCCACCCCGACAGCCAGGGCAAGGGCCTCGGAAAAGCCCTGATCAGTTTTGTGGCGGACCAGGCCAAGGAAGAAGGCGGAAACAGCCTGCAATTGAATGTGAACCGTTACAATAAAGCCAAAGATTTTTACCAGCACTATGGCTTCCGCATCCTCCGCGAGGAAGACATTGACATTGGCAATAATTACTTCATGAATGATTATATAATGGAACTGCCCCTGGAAACAGCTGATTAATGCTGGCCCATGGCCGACCGCTTCATATCAGCAGCCAGCTGCTTGCCCAGGTAGCGCTCTATCCACCAGTGTACCCCATAGATCACCGGTGTCAGCAGGATGGCGATCACAAATTTATAGGTGTAGTTTACCAGGATGATGGCTGTCACCTTAGGGAAAGAGAATCCCTGTGACAGGTATAGGTAAATATATAATACCACTACCGTATCTATCAGCTGGGAAACCAGGGTAGACAGGGTGGCGCGCATCCAGATATACTTCTCCCCCGTGGCTTTTTTGATCAGCCTGAAGATGCTGGCATCCGTCAGCTGCCCCAGGATAAATGCCGTCAGCGAGGCAACAATGATATTCATGCCCTGCCCCAGTACCTGGTTATAGGCCGCCTGCATATCGGGTACGCCACTGGCCGACTGTGAGCTGGTCCACCAGGGCGCCGGTGAAGTATGGATAGCAAAATAGAAAACAAAAAAGGAAAAGGCGATCAGCGCCGCCGCCACCACAGACAGGAAGCGGATCCCCCGCACGCCATAGTACTCATTAATGATGTCCGTCATCACAAAGACCATGGGCCAGGTCAGCACCCCCACGGTAAGATCATAGGAAAGCCCCCCTTCGCCCAGCAGGGAGAAATTGGCCTTTTCAAAGCCCAGGGTATCTTCCAGCGAAAAGATCTTGACACCGATCACTTCCGCCAGGATAGCGTTGGCAATAAAAAACCCGCCGAGTATAAGGAACAGCCTGGTGCTCTTATCCCTGATAATGGTATGGATCATTTAAAAAAGATGATGGATTGCAGGATCAAAAAAAGAAAATTAGCGATTATCAGCCAACGGGGGAAACTGTCGGGCCATTTTTTTTCCCGCCACCACCAGTAAGCAGCGCCAATACTGGTAACAATATTGAAGAAGATAGCCAGTCCCACCCCCAGCACCACCATGGTGGAAGCTATATGTCCCTCACCGGACAAAGCGCCATACTGCATTACCCAGGTGATCACGAAGCACAGGTTACAGATAAAGGCTACCCGGGAAAAAAATAATAATTTCTGCATGGGTGTAAAATTGCATTATTTTGTCCAGCTTCAAAAGCAGGCCACCAGCGGCAAGCCGCAGGAATGTACCCAGGTACAGCGAAAGCTGGGACTAAGGCCTGAATGCACTGCTTTTGAAGACATATAGCATTTCCTCAGATGAACAAAATACTCAGCTTGGTATCGTATCCCTTCCTGCCGCCCAGATTTGGCGGCCAGAAAGCCATTGCCCAGTTTTATAAATACCTGAGCCGGGAAGTCCCCCTTGTCTGCATCACTACACAGCAGAATGATCCTGCCGCTGCTGAAGGGTACCCCGTATATAATACACTGACAAATTCGCCCCTGCGTTACCTTAATCTATTCTATGCCTTCCGCCTTCGCCGCCTGATCCGGGAACAGGGTATCAGCCATCTCCTGATAGAACACCCCTACTACGGCTGGCTGGCGGTACTGGTGAAAAAATGGACCGGCGTAAAGCTGGTAGTTCGTTCCCATAATATAGAAGGACTGCGCTGGAAAACCCTGGGCAAATGGTGGTGGAAAGGACTCTGGCGCTATGAACGCTGGGTACATCGCCAGGCCGACCATAGCTTTTTTATCCAGCAGGCGGACCTGCAATATGCCCTGCAGCAATTCCGGCTGCAACCCCGGCGCTGTTCCCTGATGACCTATGGCATTGAATGGGACCAGGCGCCATCAATGGCCGATAAACAGGCCGCCCGCCAATTCCTGCAACAGCAGCATGGCATCCCGGCTGATCACCAGCTGTTCCTGTTCAACGGCGCTTTCAATTACGGCCCCAACCTGGAAGCCCTGCAACATATCATTGATCATATTGATCCCCTGCTACAACAGCAATTGCAACAGCCCTATACCATCCTTGTCTGCGGAAAAGATATTCCCGTATCTGTCCGGCAGCAGGCCGGCCCGCATTTTTGCATTGCCGGGATGGTGCCCGATATCGATCCCTATTTCAAAGGCGCTGATCTCTTCCTGAACCCGGTCACCAGTGGCGGTGGTATCAAGACCAAACTGGTGGAAGCCCTGGGTAATAATATGAATGCCGTGTCTGTAGAGAATGGCGCTGAAGGAGTAGATCCTGCTCTCTGTGGCGGTAAGCTGGCAGTAACACCGAATAACGACTGGCCCGCTTTTGCCCGGGCCGTACAGCAGCTGATCCCGCAGCAGGAAAATATGCCGGCCAGTTTTTACCAGCATTTCTACTGGGGGCATATCGCCCGGAAAGCAGCAGCAGCACTGGCTGCCGCTGAATAAGGACAGCAGGCGTCAACTTACCGTAAAATTGCCTTATTTTGCCGCATCTTTTAACCATCCTTGCACAATGAATAAAAATATCTGGCAGCAAGCAAAACCACATGTCATTGCCATTGCCATTTTCCTGGTCATCTCCATTTTTTACTGCCTGCCCGTTTTCAAAGGACTGGTCGTTAACCAGCATGATACCATCGGCTGGAAAGGAATGGTGCAGCAGTCCATCGAGTACAAAGAGAAATTCGGTCATATGCCGCTCTGGACCAATAGCATGTTCAGCGGTATGCCCACCTACCAGATAGGGATTGAATCACATCATAACGTTCATATTGCCTGGCTGGACCATGTGTTCACACTCTGGCTGCCGGCCCCTGCCAATTATTTCTTCCTGGCCTGCATTGGCTTTTATATTCTTTGTATGGCTGTCAGGGCCCGCTCCCTGCCTTCCGTTTTCGGGGCGCTGGCCTATGCTTTTGCCTCCTATAATGCGGTCATTGCCGCGGTGGGGCATAATACCAAGTTTGGCGCCATGGGCTATGCGCCGGCAGTGCTGGCTGGATTTATCCTGCTCTCGCAGCGGAAATATCTCCTCGGTTTCCTGACCACCATGCTCTTCAGTACGCTGATGATCTGGCAGAACCACCTGCAGATCACTTATTATACTTTCCTTATGGCCGGCCTCATGGCCATTGCCTATGCCATTAAGTGCATCCGGGAAAAGCAGCTCAAACCGCTGCTGGTGTCTGTTTCCCTGGCAGCAGTGGCTGTGGTGATCGGTATAGCCTCCTATGCGGTGGTCCTGTATCCTACCAGCACCTACGCCAAAGAATCCATGCGTGGCGGCCGGTCTGAACTGACCGCCGTTACTACAGGGGATACCGCCAATGTGAACAAAAGCAAGGGTGGACTGGACAAGGAATATGCCTTCCACTGGAGCTATGGCATCTCTGAGACCATGACACTGATAATGCCTGCCTATAAAGGCGGCAGCTCTGGTCCCGGCGAACTGCCTGAGGAAGGCAAAGCTATGGAAGCCCTGCAGGAATCACAGCTTCCTTCTGATGTGGCCAATTATTTCTATGGCGCACTCTCTTCCTATTGGGGCACCCAGCCCAATACATCGGGTACAGTATATCTTGGGGTGATGGTCTGCCTGCTGTTCATTGCCGGGTTGTTTGTGGTAAGGTCCTGGCACAAAGGCTGGATCATTGCTGCATCTGTGCTGGGCATTGTCATGGCCTGGGGCAGCAATTTCCAGGAGTTCAACTATTTCCTTTTTGATCATCTTCCTTTTTACAATAAGTTCCGCGCACCCACCACTTCCCTGGTGATACCGCAGCTCACTTTTGCCCTGCTGGCGGTAATGACCTTGCAAAGCCTGTTCTATGAAGAATGGGACCGCAAGGAACTGCTCAAAAAACTGAAGCTGGCCGGTATTGTTTCCGGCGTGGTGCTGCTGATCCTGGTAGCCACTTATTTCACGGCTGATTTTCGCAGCCCCAATGACGGCAGGCTGCGCGAAGGCATTGCCGGCACCGTTGCCCAGATGATTGGCCGTGGCCAGCAAACGGAACAGTCGCTCCAACAGGGCAACCAGATTGCCGGCAGCCTGGTAGGCGGACTGGTACAGGACCGCCGGTCGCTCTATGGCGCCGACCTGCTCCGGGTATTCCTGGTGCTGGGCGCCCTGGCCCTCATCGGCTGGCGATTCTTCACCAACCAGAAAAGCAGGACCTACCTGCTGGCAGCCCTGGCCCTGGTGAATACCATCGACCTCCTGACGGTGGACCGCCGCTACCTGAACGATAATATCTACACGGATGAGGAAAACTATTACAAGGTGTTCAACCCCAACCGTGCTGATCTGCAGATCAAACAGGACACCGGTTATTTCCGTGTATTTGACCAGACCGCCAGCGATCCTTTTGCTGATAGTCGCGCTTCCTACCACCACAATTCCATTGGCGGTTATATGCCGGCGAGGCTGGCCCTCTATGATGATGTGATGACCCACCAGCTGCGCAAGAGCAATATGGGTATGTACAATATGCTCAACACAAAATATTTCATCACCATCAATCCGCAGGACAGACAGCCCATTGCCCAGGAGAATCCCATGGCCGCCGGCCCCGTCTGGTTTGTACGTGAACTGCAGTATGCGGACAATGCCGATGGGGAGATGAAAGCACTGGACAGCCTGGATTACCTGCATACCGCGGTACTGGATAAGCGCGAGCAATCCAAGGTCAGCGCCAATCCGCAATATGATTCACTGGCCACTATCAGGCTGGTCAGCCACCAGAATGAAGAAATGGTGTATGAATCCAATGCCAGCAGCAACCAGTTTGCGGTGTTCAGCGAAGTGTATTATCCCAGTGGCTGGACTGCCAGCATTGATGGAAAAGAAACGCCGATCGTCCGGGTCAACTATGCCCTGCGCGGCCTGCCGGTACCTGCCGGCAAGCATGAGATCGTATTTAAATTTGCGCCGGCATCTTTCTATACAGGTGATACTATTTCCCTTGTGGTAGGCATCGGCAGTATCCTGCTGCTGCTTGGCGGCGGCTTCCTGCTCTGGCGCAACCGGAACAAACCCGCTACCCAAACCACGGCAGCATAGCAAAAAATCCCGGAGAAACTCATGGTTATTGGAAATGGATTAGTTGCGGGTAGTTTCGGGGCCTATGCCCACCAGGATCAGTTCCTCGTGTTTGCATCAGGCGTGTCCAACTCCAAGTCGGGCGCAGCCGCAGATTACGAACGGGAAAAAGCATTATTGCTGGAACAGCTGAAAGCCTACCCGGATAAGGTACTGGTCTATTTCAGCACCACCAGCGTGGACGATCCGGACCTGGCACATACCGACTATGTGCAGCACAAGCTGCGCATGGAGGCGCTGATAGCAAAGGAAGCGGCCAGCTACCAGGTCTTCCGGCTCTCCAACCTGGCCGGCCGCTCAGCCAATCCCAATACCATCCTGAACTATTTCTACAGGCATATTTCAGAAGGACTGACCTTTGTACTCTGGCAGCAGTCCGAGCGCAATATCATTGATGTGGCGGACGTGTACCGCGTGGCCGATCACCTGCTGCAACAGGGACTGTTCCGCAACCAGGTGGTCAATATTGCCAATACCAGCAGTTACCCCGTAGGGTATATTGTGGAGCGTATAGAGGCAGCCTGCGGACGCAAAGGCGTTTATACCGCCGTAGACAAAGGCGCTCGGGTTCATATTGATACCAGCCGGCTGCAGCGGGTGTACCAGGAACTGGGCATTCAGTTCGGGCCCGGCTACCTGGACCGGATACTCGAAAAATATTATGTATCATGAGCTATCGCAAAGCCTTGCTGAAGAGAAAGCTGGAAACCATAGGCATGTGGCCTTTTGTACTGGCAGGCAGGATCTACGGCTGGCTCTTCCCTTTAAAAAAACCTACCAGCACTTTCCTGTTTTACAGCTCGGCCGATATTGGCGGGGCCATCAAGGTGAATGCGGATATTGCCCAATGCGTGGCCGACCAGGAACCGCTGATCATCTTCTCCAAAAAACCCAAGAACAACGGGCATAAAGACCTGTTTGCCGGCTTCCAGGTACTGGACCTGCACCGGCAGATCGATAACAAAGTCTATCATTTTATCAACTTCTTCTGGAGAGGGGTCCTGGCTTCCTGGATCAATAAGGCGCCCGATGCCGTGATCCTCGGTGGTGAAACCCTTTTCTTTTATAAGATGCTGCCGCACCTGCGCCCGTCCGTGCGGCGGATAGAGCTTTGTCACCTGGATACCTGGCTCCGCTACAGCATCGGCTTTATAGACCTGATCACGCTGCGCGTATTCAGCACTACCAAGCTGAAACAGGATGTGGAAGCGCAATACAGGCAACTGGGCATAGACCAGTCCTATTTTACAAAATTGCGCTTTGCCGAAAACCAGATCCCCATTCCTCCCTATGAGGAAGTCAACAACCCGGAGCTGCAGGTGGTATTTATTGGTCGCGGCTCCCCGCAGAAACGGGTGCCACTGACGGCTGCCATTGCCGAAAAGCTGCACCAGCTGGGAGCGCCCATCCATTTTTCCTTTGTGGGTGATGTAGATAAAGTTATTGATCCCACCCGCTATCCCTACTTCAGTTTCTACGGCAATGTGCGGGATGAAGCCAAAATGAACCAGCTGTACCGGCAGTCGGACGTACTGATCATGACCTCAGCCTTTGAGGGGCTGCCCCTGGTAGTGATGCAGATGATGGCGCATGCCAGAATTGTACTATCCACGGCGGTCAACGCCATTCCCGATTATATCCGCCACCTCGAAAACGGCCTGCTAATCCGCCAGACAGACGAAGCGGCTATTGTGGAAGAAGGCGTGCAGCTCCTCTTATGGTTAAAAGACCACCCGGAGGAGTACAAACGCATGGGCCTCCGCAGCCGCGAGATAGCTATTGAAAAGTTCAGTAATGAAGTTTTTTGCAGGGAATACCGGGCCCTGTTATATGGGCCGGGACATTAAGATGGATTGCCGGTTTGCCGGCGGTACCATTGGAACAGACTGCGGGTTGGCCCAAAGGAATCCAGTTGCCTGGCAAGCCGGATCCTGCCCACCGACAAAGGCCTGAACGCCTGTCCGGGTATCAGCTGCTGCGCATATTGATTGAATTGCTGTATCAATCCATCCACTTTCAGGCTTCGGTCAGCCATTGGCGTTTTCAGCAGCCGGTGCGACAGACTTTCACACCAGAAAAGCAGGAAATCATGCCCATACCTTTCAGCCGCCTGCTGCAGGAGCGGGTTGCCCGTTTGTAGCAGTGCTATCTCCTTTACATACTCACCAAAGGCCTGGAGAAAGGCCATACCATTGGTGGTGCGTGATACGCTGTTGTGTACCCGGTAGGAAAAAGTGCGTTCAAAAGCAGTGGCTTTATACCCATAGGTCATCAGTTGCAGCCAGAGGGCAAAATCTGCGAAGATCAGGTTGGGATAGGTGGACGGCATACCGCCTGCCCGGTCATAGTCAGCAGAGCGCATCATATAACCCGTGCCGGTGCTGTCAATGGTCCGGCCCATCTGGCAGGCCAGGAACTCGTGCACATATTGCTGCTCATCCATGGGGAGGCAGTCGCGCACAAAACGGCCCTCAGCATCAATATAAGCATAATGCGCCTGGTACAGGGTGGCGTTGGGATGACGGTGGATCAGCTGATCCATCACTTCCAGGTATCGGGGATGCAGCAGGTCGTCATGGCCGATCATGGTCATGAACTCATTACGCGGCACGGTCCTGATACGGGCCCAGTTGGCTTCAATGGAAAGGGGCTGCGGAGCAGGGTGCAATATGATCCTTTCATCCCGGAGCGACTGCAGCCAGGCCAGCGTACCATCAGTACTGCAGTTATCCAGCACTACCAGGTTAAGATCAGGCAGGGTCTGCCGGAGAATACTGTCTACGCATTCCTTTACATAATGCCCTCCATTCCTCACCGGCAGTACAATACTGTATTTCATGGCGCTTATTGTTTATTCCTGGTCCAGAGATATTTTTTCACCCGGTACACCGCCTCTTTGAGGTAGTAGCGGGCAGCAAAGCGTTTCATGTAGCTCAAGGCAAGGATCTGACTGGCGCAGTTGTCAATGGCCGCCAGTACGGCCGGGTCAAAGCGGGTCCTGGTATAATACTTTTTCAGGTTGAACATATTCCCGATCAGCCAGGTACCCAGGTGCCGGTACAGCACCTTCCGGTTCTGCTGCTGGTTGCCCGGCAGCGGGGCCGCGGTCATGGTGGCATGGAACCCGATACAGCCTTTCAGGTAATAATCGAAGTTGAACTTGGAGAAATTATTGTCGTGCGAACTGAGGCTGCTGTACATGGTATTCACCACTACTGCCCCACCCCTGCAGGCCGTCAGGGTCAGCAGCGCATGGTCCGCCAGGTGCGGGCTGCCATAGTCCGGAATACAGCCAACGGCCAGCACGGAAGCCCTTTGCTGCAGGCAGCTGGACCAGAGCAGGTTGGCCGTTTTGCGCGGGTCCAGTATCTCAGCAAAGCATTTATCAGCCGGGATCAGCTCCATAGCGCCCTCCGCAGTCCCTACCCGGCTAAAGCCGCCATACAGCGTATAACCGGGATGGGCCTCTACCAGCCGGCGCATTTCCTGCAGGAAGCCGGTCTGCACCGGATCATCGTCCGTGACCATCACCACAAATTCACCGGAGGCACGCTCCACGCTCTTGTTGAAGCTGCGGATCATACCCAGGTTCTCCGCATTATGGAAATAGCTGATCCGTGGGTCATTAAAAGCACTGGCCACCGCCGCTGCTGATCCTTCCGGGTCATTGTCGGATACAACGATCTCCAGGTCGGTAAAGCTTTGCTGCAGCAAAGAAGCCAGCTGGGCTTTCAGAAAATCCGGTCTTCTGAAAGTGCTGATACAAAAACTTGCCCAGGGTTGGTTAGCGGCCATCAGCGGATCATTTTATACGTTTCAGGTAACCCTCTGGCGCTACGCTGATCAGCAGTTTATTATCGATGCTGTGATCTATAGTGAAGCGGGTATCTTTTTTCAGGTATTCATGCACGGCAGTATGGGGATTATTGCCCCTGCCCCAGGGCCGCTCCTGCTTGAAATAACCGTCCGGCAGGTATTCCACAATAGTGTCAAACACCACTATATAGGAACCGGTCGTTACCAGGGGTGCATACAGCTCCAGCTCCCGCAGCACATGCTCATGGGTATGGTTGGAGTCCAGGCATACCAATACAGTCTCTTTTCCGGCGGCATGCGCACGGACCTGGTCAGCGATCTCTTCACTCACAGCAGAGCCTTCCAGCATGCTGATCCTTTTGAACATAGGATGGGCTTCAATCTCCTTGCGGTTATGCGCCCTGATATCAATATCAATGCCCAGCACTTCCCCTTTGCCGATCAGCTCCATCAGCGAAGCATAATAGATCAGGGAACCGCCATGGGCAATGCCTGTTTCAATGATGAGATCAGGTTTCAGCTCCCAGATCAGCTCCTGCATGGCGATCATATCCTGCGGGTACTGGATAATGGGCCGGCCCATCCAGGAAAAATTATAAGAATACTGGGAAGAATTGGAAGCCGTATTGAATGCTTCGGCCGCGGAGCGCAGGGCCAGGTTCTGGCCGTTGGATTCAATCCGCTGTTCTCTTTCCCCGATAAAAGCCTTAACAGGATCACTCATTGTTCAGTATGGTTTTTAATTTGGTATTATCTCCCCAGAAACGCATGGGCTCATAATCCGGATAGGGATAATAACCGCGATTTAGCAATATAGTCTTATTTTTTTGCCGAAGATGATCTGCCACCAGCTGGTTCACGGTCACGGGCGCACCGCTGCAACAGTTGATGATGCCGGTTACCCGTTCCTGCAGGGTGATGCGCACCAGGTATTCCGCCACTTTTTCTACAGGCAGGAAATCCCGCACCTGTTCGCCCCCGCTCATGTTGAAAACCGTTTCACCGTTGGCCAGCGCCCTGTCCAGCTGCGAAAGCAAGGAATTAGGGTTTTGTCCCTGGCCGTACATATAGAACAGCCGTACCCATTTCAGGGACAGCGGCCATTGGGTGGTCAGCGATTCCAGGTAGCGCCGCAGCTGGTCCTTGGCCAGGGCATATGGATTGGCCGGCAAAGTTTCCATGTCCTCGCGCAAGGCGCCTTCCTGCATGCCGTACTCAAAGCAGGTGCCCGTTACCGTAAGCTCACGCAGACCATGCCGCACCAGGTTCTCCAGCAAGAGCTGCTGCCTGGGCAGGTTGGTATCCAGGTGAAAAGCGGCTTTATAGTTGGGCAGGCCTTCCCAGCTGAGGTGGATCATGCGGGCCGGGCTGCCCAGCAGCTGGTACAGATCGGCGGCAGGGTCGGCATGGCCCAGGTTGAAAGGGATATACCTGACCCGCTCAAACCAGGGCATGGTACGGGCCTTCTCCGCGTGAACGGAGCTGGCAATAACAGGCAGGTTACGCTGCAGCAGCGCTTCCACTACATACTGGCCGATAAAGCCGGTAGCGCCGGTAACCAATATGGGACCGGAGACACTCATACTACCTGCAGGGATGGGATGGGTACAACAAACTGACCGCCCCATTCCCGGATAAAGGCCAGCTGTGTCATGACCTCTTCCCGGATATTCCAGGGCAGTATCAGTACAAAATCAGGCTGGTGCTGCCGGAGATGCTCCAGGTTGGTCACGGGAATATGGCTGGCGGGTAAATACTTGCCCTGCTTATGCGGGTTGGCATCTGCCACGTATTCAATAAGGTCGTTCTTGACGCCGCAATAATTCAGGAGGGTATTGCCTTTGGCGGCAGCGCCATAGGCCGCCAGCTTTTTGCCGGCCCTTTTCTGTTCCGACAGGAATTCCAGCAGGCCCAGCTTTACGCCCAGCGCCTTTTCCTGGAAATGATCATAATAGGCCAGCGAGCACATCCCTTTTGCCTCTTCCTTCTGCAGGAGGGCGGCAACGGCCGGGCCGGCTGTCCTGGTAATGTCCTCCCGGTGGTGTGCGTAGATCCGCAGCGAGCCGCCATGGGTAGGGATCTCTTCCACATCAAACATGTCCAGTCCCTGCGCGGCAAAGATCTTTGCTACGGTATGGAAAGAAAGATAAGAGAAATGCTCATGGTAGATAGTGTCAAACTGGTTATTGTCCACCAGCTGCATCAGATGCGGGAACTCCATGGTGATCACCCCGTCGGGCGCCAGCAGCAGCTTCATGCCGCCCACAAAATCCACAATATCGGGTACATGCGCCAGCACATTATTGCCCAACAGCAGGTTGGCCCTGACGCCTTTTGCGCTCAGCTCAGTCGCCAGCCTGACGCCAAAGAAATCGACCACGGTCTCAATGCCTTTGCCAATGGCTACTGCAGCCGTATTGGCAGTAGGCTCAATGCCCAGCACGGGAACTTTCTTTTCCAGGAAATACTGCAGCAGGTAGCCATCATTGGAGGCCAGCTCTACTACTTTTGAGCCTTCATGATAACCAAAGCGGTCAATCATGCGCTCTGTATACCGGCGGGCATGTTCCAGCCAGCTGGTGGAATAGGAAGAGAAATAAACGTAGTCGCTATTGAAAATAGCTTCCGACTTTTTGTATTCGTCCACCTGCACCAGGAAACAGGAAGGGCAGGTATAGGTCTTCAGCGGGTAAAATACTTCCGGCTCATTCAGCTGTGCTTCCGTCAGGAAGGAATTGGAAGCGGGAGAATTGACGAGGTCAATAAAAACATGCGCTAATTCCGTTTTACAAAATCTGCATTGCATAATTATATTCCTTTAAAATTTTGATCCAGCAGCGGGTGTTGCCCGTCCCTGCCGGACAGGTTTACAGCGGCCAATGGCCATTGGATATGGAGAGCCGGATCGTTGTACCGCAGCCCGCCCTCGGCACCCGGCTTGTACAGCTCACTGTGCAGGTAGATCAGCTCGCAATCTGCGGTCAGTGCCTGGAAGCCATGGGCAAAGCCCTGGGGGATATACATCATCTGCTGGTTGGCGGCTGACAATTCGGCGCTGAACCACTGCAGGAAAGTAGGCGATCCCTGGCGGCAATCCACTATCACGTCCAGCACGGCGCCGGCAATGCAGCGCACCAGCTTGATCTCCCGGAAGGGTGGCAGCTGGTAATGCATGCCCCGGATAGTGCCCGCCTGCCGGGTGAAGGAATGGTTCATCTGCACCCATTCCTGTGTATGCCCGATACTGCTGAACGCTTCCTTGCAGTAAAAGCGGGCAAACCAGCCGCGGTCATCGCTGAAAGGTTGCAGCCCTACCAGGTAGCTGCCTTCCAGGGGCGTGGGCGTAAAGATCATAATGCCTGGTATTGGTTGATTTGTTGAATGCAGTAATCTGCCTGCTGGCTGACCGGCTGCCGGTACCAGTCGATGGTCCAGCGGATAGCCTCTTCCGCATTGAGGCCGGGTTTCCAGCCCAGCTCGCTGATGGCTTTGGAGATATCCAGCTTGAGCAGCCCCGCTTCATGTGGTTGTCCGGGCTGCTGCAGGTTTTCCCAGGCGCCGCTGTCCCAGCTGCCAATGGCTGTTTCCACCAGCTGCTGCACCGTGAGGTGATCTTCGGGTAAGGGTCCCAGGTTGTAGGCCGAGCCATAGCGGGCGGGGTCCTGGTACAGGAGTCCGCCCAGCAGCAGGTACCCATGCAGGGGTTCCAGCACATGCTGCCAGGGCCTTACGGCCGAAGGGTTGCGTACCGGAATAGCTTTGCCGGCCTGCAGGGCGCGCACAATATCGGGGAGAATGCGGTCCGTGCTCCAGTCGCCCCCGCCAATCACATTACCGGCGCGGGCGCTGGCCAGCGCATGTCCATGCTGATCAAAACGGGCAGCGGGAAAAAAGGAATTGCGGAAGGAGCTTACCACCAGCTCCGTACACGCCTTGCTGGCGCTATAAGGATCATAGCCACCCAGCACATCATTCTCCCGGTACAGGATATCCTGTTCTTTATTCTCGTATACTTTATCGGTAGTGATCACCACGGTAGCGCAGGGATGGTCCATCCGGTGTACGGCTTCCAGCAGGTTGGCTGTACCGGCCACATTCACTTCAAAGGTCTGGGCGGGTTCTGCATAGGAATAACGCACCAGCGGCTGTGCAGCCAGGTGAAAGACATAATCGGGCTTGAAATCCTGCAGTGCTGCGGTGAGCTTTTCCCTGTCCCGGATATCTCCCAGCACCGACTGTCCTTCCCGCAGGGGCTCCAGCAGGCTGAACAGGCCCTGGTCATAAGCCGGTGGCAACGCATATCCTTTTACGGTAGCGCCCAGCAGGCGCAGCCAGGAAAGCAGCCAGGCGCCCTTGAATCCGGTATGCCCGGTAAGGAATACTTTTTTGCCCTGGTACCAGGAGCGGAGCTGTTGGGTATTTACCAGATTTTCCATTTAGCCTGATTGTTTTGCCATAAAGACTCCAGTTCCAGCTTGTCACGCATGGCATCCATGCATTTCCAGAAACCCTGGTGCTGGTAGGCCATCAGCTGACCTTCCCTGGCCAGCCCTTCCATAGGCGCATCTTCCCACATGGTATTGTCCATATTTCCGTCCAGGAAGCGGAACACTTCAGGCTTCAGGACAAAGAAGCCGCCATTGATCCATTTGCCATCCCCTTTCGGTTTTTCCTTGAAACTGGTTACCTGTCCGCCAGGCCCCATTTCCATACCGCCAAACCGCGCTTCCGGCTGGATGGCAGTTACAGTGGCTATTTTCCCATGCTGGCGGTGGAACTGCAGCAAGGCGTTCAGGTCAATATCCGCCACGCCATCGCCGTAGGTGAGCATGAAATCTTCATCACCCACATACTGCTGCACGCGTTTGAGGCGGCCGGCCGTCCTGGTGGAAAGGCCGGTATCTACCAGGGTCACCTTGAATGATTCTGCATTGGTATAATGTACATCCAGCTTATTGCTGCCCAGCTCAATGGTGAGGTCTGAATTGTGCAGGAAGTACTGCATGAAATATTCCTTTATCAGGAACCCTTTATAGCCCAGACAGATCACAAACTCGTTAAAACCATAATGGCTGTATCCCTTCATGATATGCCAGAGGATGGGCTTGCCGCCGATCTCTACCATCGGTTTGGGACGGGTATCCGTTTCTTCTGCGATCCTGGTGCCCAGGCCACCTGCAAATATGACTACTTTCATCCGTAAATTTTTATTGTGTACCGGCCGGATGGAATGCCCTGCAGCCATCCTCTCCTGTCAACCAACTTTCCGGGCATGCCTGATTCGGCTAAGTTGCGCAAAGCTAATTTATTAATGTCTTATTACATAGGGGCTTTCCGCCAAATCCGGCTGCCTTTCTCCCATAATTCTCCACCGGTTGTCCCCCGCCAAAGAACTTGCGGACGATACCCAAGTTTACTTACTTTTGCAGCCATTTACCAATCACCACCGATGGGACAGATCCGCAAACAGACCATTCAGTCCTCTTTTCTCTCATATGCTGGTTTCCTGATCGGCGCCATCAATACCTATTTTTTTACCAAACAGGGCCTGTTCACCCCCGAACAGTATGGCCTTACCCAAACCATCATCAGCATTTCCCAGATCGTTGGGCCCGTAGCTACCCTGGGCGCACCGGTGTTCATGGGCAAGTTCTTCCCTTATTACCACGACCGGCTCTCCCGCAGTCAGCATGATATGCTGGCCATCGGCGTTGTATTGAGCATCCTGGGAGCTATCATCGTGTTCAGCGCCTGCTGGCTGTTTGAGCCGATGATCATCCGGCAGTTTGCAGTCCGCTCCCCCCTGCTGGTGAAGTTCTATTTCTGGAGCCTGGCCTTTTCTTTTTTTTACCTCTGCTTCCTCATACTGGAAAGCTACCTGGCCACCCTCCGGCAAACTGTGCTGCCCAACTTCATGAAGGAAACCATGTACCGGCTCTGCGTGTCCGTACTGATTGCCCTGTACGCATTCCAGGTGATCTCCTTTGAACAGTTTGTAATGCTTTTCTGCTCTGTCTACCTGCTCATTGTGGCTATTATGGCCGGCTACCTGCTGGCCACCGGGCAATTGCAGCTGCAATTCCGGCTGAGCAAGGTTACCCGCAGGCTCAGGAAACAGATGGTACACTATGTCAGTTTTGTATATGGCGGCATTGTGATCAATTCCATTGCCCGCCAGATCGATACCCTGGCCATTGCCGGCGTCCGCGGCCTGATGGATGCAGGCATTTATACCCTCAACCAGTTCTCCGCAGCCATTATCCAGGTGCCTTACCGGGCCCTGCAGGCTATTGCCGCCCCCATGATTGCCAGGCATTGGAAAGACAAGAACCATGCAGAGATAGAAAGGATCTATAAACGTGCTTCCATCAACCTGCTGCTCATCAGCTCCTTCCTGTTCCTGATGATCTGGATGAACTATGATGATGGCCTGGCCCTGATAGGACTGGACCAGAAATATGCTGCCGGTAAAAAGGTATTCCTGATCCTGGGTATTTACAATGTCATTGAACTGACCGTGGGCATCAGCAGCGCCGTGATTGCTACCTCTCCTGCCTGGCGCTTTGATTTTTATTCCGGGCTGGTGCTGCTCCTGTTCTCCATTCCGCTCAATATCTATATGGCCGCTGCCATGGGAATGGAGGGCGTGGCCCTGGCCACGCTGTTCACCTTCAGCCTCTACAACAGCATCCGGATCTGTTTTGTGCGCTACCGTTTTGGTTTCTGGCCCTTCAGCATCCGCACGCTTTATGCCATCGTACTTATCATTAGCCTCTACCTGGTAACCTGGTTCCTGTTCCGGCATATGCATAGCTGGCTGGGCATCATCACCCGTTCAGGCTTCTTTACCCTGCTGTATATCAGTAGCATTCTCGTACTGAAACTGACACCCGACCTTACACAGGTGGCAGGTATGCTGCGCCAGAAATGGCGGGACCGGTAAGCAGTGAAGCAAACAGGGAAATATCCACCCGGCAGACTGCACAATTACCAGTCAAAACTGCACAGTTACCAGGAAATTCGCCACATTTGTAAAAAATTGAATAGATTTCAGTTTTGAAATCAGCGACCAGCATAAACCCGCGTTCACATGCGTCTCTTAGCCCTACTGTCCTTACTGTTCTTTCTGTCACCCGCTTACACTATTGCCCAGGTATTCCCGTCTTTTACCGCACCAGACACTGTTTGCGTAGGCGCACCGGTCAATATCACCAACACCAGTATTGGGGCCAGCAATTATTACTGGAATTTCTGTACCGCCAATATCAATACAGCGCCCGATGCTGTTAACCTGGGTAACCTGGGCAACCAGCTGAACTGGCCGGTCTTTATGGACTATGCTGAAGTAAATGGCAACTATTACGCTTTTGTAGTGAACCATATGCCAGGAAGCCTTATCCGACTCGATTTCGGCAACAGCCTGCTCAATACCCCTACCACTGTAAACCTGGGAAACTTTAATGGCGTTGCCGGCTCCGTCCCTAATCCCGAAGGGATCCAGGTAATACAAAATGACGGGGAATGGTATATCATCATTGTGGGCGGCATTAACAATGACCCCGGCAGAACAAAACCCTATATTTTGAAAGTGGAGCTCGGGGCCAACATTAACAATAACAACCCTGCTTTTACCAACTGGGGCAATATTGGTAACCTGGGCCAGCCAACAGACCTGCATATGTTCAGGGAAGGTAACCACTGGTACGGGCTCTCCCTGAATGCCGTCAATAACAGCATCACACGCTTTGATTTTGGTACTGATTTCAACAACCCGCCCCAGGGACTCAACCTGGGTGATCTGGGGGTTATCCGGTACCCTACAGGTATCTATGCCATCAATGATAATGGCTACTGGCGCGCCTTTGTTACTACCGAACAAAGCGGCCTGATCCGGCTGGATTTCGGCAGTTCCATGACCAATATCCCTACGGCAGTGGGCCTCGGCAGCTTCGGTGTAAAATTGAGGGATATCACTATTATCCGCTACTGCGATGATATCAGGGGTTTTGCGGTGGATGGCGCTACCAATCAGTTTATCCGGCTTAACTTTTCCTCCCTGTCCGCTGCACCCACCCACGAGAACCTGGGTAACCTGGGCAGCCTGAGCTTTCCCCACTCCATTTCCACCCTGTTCCGTGTAAAGGACGATGTATATACTTTTACCACCAACGTTGACAACAACACTATTACCCGGTTCCGGTTCCGTGGATGCACCAATTCCAGCTTGGCCAATTCATCACAGAAAGACCCGGGCAGCATCACCTATAACCGGGGCGGCATTTATAATATCACCCTTACCATTGACGAAGGACAGCCCACCCAATCCTCTTTCTGCAAGCAGGTAGTGGTGCAGGAGAACTATGCCTCTGATTTCAACTACGACCAGGCCATCTGCAACCCTTTATCCATCCAGTTCGCCAATACCAACCCGAACATTCCTGTCATGCAATGGGATTTTGGTGATGGCGGCAGCAATACCAGCAGCCTCACACCTGCGCATGCCTACCCGGCATTTGGCGATTATACAGTTACTTTCACCGTACCTGGGAATAAATGCACGGCCCCGGTCAGCAAGACCATTTCCATCAATGTTACGCCGGAAGATGTGATCCTCACCCCCGATACCGTAGTATGTGCAGGCGCCAGCAAACGATTACGCACCAGTGCCGCACTGGAAGTGTGCTGGTCGCCCACTGATTACCTGGATGACCCTACCTCCCATAACCCTGTCACCCGTACCCCGCATGATATCACCTATTATGCTATCACCAAAAGCACAGGGACCAACCTGATCACCAATGGGGATTTCAGCAGTGGCAATAATGGCTTCAGCTCTCAATACACCTACTCCTCCACCAGCAATGGCGAGGGCTTTTATTATATTTCCGGCAATGTACCTGCCTGGCATGGCGGACTGGCGGGTTGTTCCGACCATACCGGTAATGGCAATATGATGATGGTGAACGGCGCTGCCGTGGCCAACCAGGTGGTATGGTCGCAGACGGTCACAGTACAGCCCAATACCAACTATGCTTTCAGCACCTGGATCGCCTCCCTTCATTCCAGCAACCCGGCCCAGTTGCAGTTTTCCATCAATGGCCGCAACCTGGGCAATATGATCCAGGCCAGCAGCGCTACCTGCCGCTGGGACCAGTTCTATACTACCTGGAACTCCGGCAACTCCACTACAGCCACCATCTCCATCGTTAACCAGAACCTGATCCTGGCCGGCAACGATTTTGCGCTGGACGATATCAGCTTTGCACCTGTACTGCTCCTGCGCGATCAGGTCAGCATAAAGATAGAAACGCCCGTGGTGACCACCGGCAATGACACCCTGGTCTGCCAGGACTTTCCAGTGCCGCTCCGGGCAACCGGCGCCGCTACCTATAGCTGGTCGCCCGTCACCGGCATCAGAGATCCCCTTTCCGCCAACCCCATTGTCATTCCGCCGCAGACCACGGAATATACCGTTACCGGCACTACGGTCAACGGATGTGTGGCCCAGGACAAGATACTCATCAGCACCATCAATAAACCTGCTATCCACCAGCTCACGGCGGATACACTGATCTGCCTCCAGGGCAGCGTGGAGCTGCGTGCCGCCGCTTCCGGCACTGCGCCCATTTACCAGTGGCAGCCGGACCCAACCCTCAGCAATACCGGCATCCCCAATCCCATTGCCACGCCATCAGTCCCTACCAGGTACTACCTGGAAGTGACAGGTGATAACGGCTGTATCAACCGGGATTCCGTATTGGTGGATTTCCTGCCCTATCCCGAATTCAAAGGACCGGGCAACCAGGTTATCTGTTCCGGTTATGAAAAAGTACTGAGCGCTTCAGGGGGCGATAGCTATACCTGGACCCCGGGCCAATACCTGGATGATCACACAATAGCCAGCCCGGCCATCACGCCTTTCAGCGCCGGCAACTACAGTGTGTATATCCGGGATAATACCTGCGGCTTTGACAGCACCATTTTTTTCTCAGTGCGGGTTAATCCCACGCCATTAGTCACCGCTATGAAATCAGGCGATATCAACTGCGTTACCCACCGCTCCCGGCTGGTGGCCGTAGGCGCCGCCAATTATCTCTGGACACCGGCCCTGGGCCTGGATAGCGCCCGCAGCGCAACGCCCATTGCGGCTATCGACAAGACCACTGAGTTCATTGTGCAGGGCACCAACCAGTTTGGCTGTGCCGGTTATGATACTATTGTAGTAGCCGTGAAAGTGGAAGAAGAACCCGTTTTCAGGGTACCCAATGCTTTTACACCAAACGGGGATGGTAAAAATGATTGTTTCGGCATCCGCCAGTGGGGCGCAGCGGAGATCCGGGAATTTACAGTCTTCAACCGGTATGGACAAAGACTCTTTACCAGCAATAATGTGGGCAAATGCTGGGACGGCACATTTAAAAATACCCCGCAGCCCGGCGGGCAATATGTATATGTGATCAAAGCGGGTACTGTCTGCGGAGAGATCACCCGCACCGGCGTTTTTTACCTGATACGTTAATAGAGCTGCAGGACAGCCTCAGCTATGTTTTACCAATTCGGTAGAAAAATCTATAGCATCGCCGTAAGTATATACTTACCTGTTCTGAAAAAAAATTTGCATTTACCCAGGTGCCAGCCGGTACCTGGTATGATAGAAAATCTATAGTATACCCCGAGGTTGTACCTGAGGGTATACTTTTTTTACTGCTTGTCAGCGGCGCTTAGCTGGTCACCGGCTGCCGCAGCAGGGACAGGAACAATTCCAGGCCCTTTCTTTTGGGCGCGTCCAGTTCGTAGCTGATATATTTGGTGTAATACTCGTGCAGGTCAAATACCGGGTAAGGATTTTCCGCCACTACGGTATCAATATGCAACAGCCCTTCTTTGTTGGCGGCATCAAATTCGGCTACAAAATCTGCGGGCAGCGGCTTGTTGCTGACCCAGGCGGCAAAAACAAAGGGCAGACCGGTATGCGCTGTCCAGGCTTCCCCCAGGTCATAGATATAGGGAGAAATGGCCCGCTGCTCCAGGGCCCTGTTGCCGATCACCAGGCCGGCAGTGGTACCCCTGATGCGGGAGCGATAGTCCTCATTGACAGCATCTGTCAGGACAGGCTGGATCTTCCAGTAATCCCGCAGCAGCACTTTGGCCAGGGCCACAGAAGTACGGCTCTGGTAGTCCAGCAGCACCTCTTTCACCTCGGTGATGGGTACTTCACTGAAAATGCAGACCGAAGAAACAGCGCCCACAGCGCCGATACAATAATTGGTATTGAGATGATATTCGGGCATGCGGGGGATCACTGCCACAGGCACAAGGCCCATATCAATGGTTCCCTCCAGCAGCATACGGGCAATATTGGCCGGGTAATCGGGTACGGGCTCAATAGCGCTGATCACAGGTGAATGCTCAATTCCATACAATAAGGGCCTGGTATTGAGATAATTCACGATTCCAACCTTAATCTTCTTCAATTGATTTAATTTTACGCCGCAAAGTTAACAGATATCTCTAATATGCAGGCCGCTTGCCTGCCTCCCACTAAAAACAACAACGCATTCATGGAACTGAACACACTGACCGCTATTTCACCGATCGACGGACGTTACCGCAACCAGGTACAGCACCTGGACGATTATTTCTCCGAATTTGCGCTCATGAAATACCGGGTGCTGGTGGAAGTGGAGTATTTCCTGTTCCTCTGCGACAAAAAGTTTTTCAGCGTTCCCGCCGCCGTGAAGAAAGGCCTGCGGGCCGTGGCGGAGAATTTCAGCCTGGAAGACGCACAAACCATCAAGGAAACCGAAAAGATCACCAACCACGACGTAAAAGCCGTGGAATATTTCCTGAAGAAGAAACTGGAAGGCCTTAACGCCCCCCAGGTAGCAGAATGGGTGCATTTTGGGCTTACTTCCCAGGACATCAACAATACGGCTATTCCCCTCTCCTGGAAAGAGGCCATCGAGTTTGAATACCTGCCCGCCCTGCTCAACCTCAACCGCCAGCTGGAACTGCTGGCCGAAGAGTGGAAAGATATTCCCATGCTGGCCCGCACACACGGACAGCCCGCCAGCCCTACCCGGCTGGGCAAAGAGATCCGCGTATTTGTAGAGCGCCTGGAAAACCAGGTAGAGCGTTTCATTGAAGTGCCTGTGACTGCCAAGTTCGGCGGCGCAACCGGTAATTTCAACGCCCACCAGATCGCTTTCCCCAATAAGGATTGGGTGAAACTGGGCAACGGCTTCGTGGAAGGCGTCCTGGGCCTGCAACGCCAGCAGTTCACCACCCAGATAGAACACTACGATAACCTGGCCGCTCACTTTGACGCCATGAAAAGGATCAATACAATCCTGCTGGACTTCAGCCGCGACGTATGGACCTATATCTCCATGGATTATTTCAAGCAGCGCACCAAGAAAGGTGAGATCGGCTCTTCAGCCATGCCGCATAAGGTGAACCCCATCGACTTCGAAAATGCCGAAGGCAACCTGGGCATCTCCAGCGCCCTGCTGGAACACCTGGCCGCCAAACTGCCTGTCAGCCGCCTGCAGCGCGACCTGACCGACAGTACCGTTCTCCGCAATATCGGCGTACCCTTTGCCCATATCATCCTGGCCATCCGCTCCATTGAGAAAGGCCTGGGCAAACTGGTGCTGAACGATGAAAAGATCTACAATGACCTCGACAATAACTGGGCTGTAGTGGCGGAAGCCATCCAGACCGTCCTCCGCCGCGAGAACTACCCGCAGCCTTACGAGGCCCTCAAAGAACTGACACGTGGTAAAAATGGCATCACCAAGCAAAGCATGCACCAGTTTATTGATGGCCTGAAAGTAACGGCAGTGCTGAAAAAAGAGCTGAAGAAGATCACACCGCATAACTATACAGGAGTGAACCCGGAGTTCTAAAGGGCGGGTGGCTCACTTGACTGAATCAGATTTCCTGTACAATAACGCTTACGCCCGGGCAGGTCCCGGGCGTAAGCGTTATTTCAGATTGAACCGCCACCAAAGCATATTTTCCTTCTTGTTGTACTGGGTAAATCCGTTCCGGTGCAGGACCTTCTGGGAGGCATTATTGCCCTGGTCAGTTTCCGCCACAATACTGGCAATTTCGTTCCTCTTACGCGCCCAGACAACCAGGGCGCCTACCGCCTCGGTCATAAACCCCTCCCGCTGCCGGGCCGGCATGGTGCCATAGCCTATTTCCACTTCGCCGCGGGCATTGGGGGTCCCTTTAAAGCCCAGTTCCGCCACCACCGTCTTGCTGGATCGTTCAATGACCAGCCAGAATGTATGGAACAGGTAGCCATCGTCCGGCTCCCGCCGCATATTGGGCAGGGTAATGGCCTGCACCATCCTGAATACCTCGCGTGATACCGTCCGGTTATTCCGGGCAAGCTGATGAGCCTCTTCAAAACGGTCCTCACCCAGAAGGTATAATTCCAGGCTGGGGACGGTCAATGGAATGATCAGTAAACGGGTGGTCTCTATCATAGATCAGGGCTGTGTTGGAAAGACAATTGCAAAAAATGCACCGTTGCATGGGGGTGCCGCTTCCGAAGCTGAACCACTATTAGTAGCTATCGCTTTAAAGCTTCCAAAATTGATCAAGATCAATATTTTTAGCATATATCGTCTTCAACTTTGTTCAAGTTTTGTAGAACATCATAGTTTTGATGGCCATTTTATTTTTTAACAGAGGCGGCCCATTGTCACTTTATCACTTGAGCATATGGAAAATATTAATGAAATAATACGAGAAGTGGTTCATTCACAAAAGACCATGCTGGCCGTAATAAGTAACGGCTTCACTAAAATTGATCATAATTTTAAAACCATCCAGGAGCAGGTGGATGCACTGAATATAAAGGTTGACTTCTTACATGCTCAACTGGAAGAACTAAAAGGCTCAACAAGCACCGGGCTTGGAGTTGTCGGTATAAAAATTGAAGGCCTTACAGAAGAAATTGCCAAAATAAACTTTGTAACCCAATATGGCCAGCAGTTTGACAACCTGCAAGGCTTAAGTAATTAAACATTATAGTAGTTTTAAAATATACAGGCGGGCTAATAAGGTCCGCCTGTATATTTTTATTCAAATACCCGAATGCAGGCTTTATTTACAATTAAATTTAAGTTACGTTGCTTATGGTTCGTCCCAAATAAAAAATACCTGACCAATCAGCCAGGCACCTCGAATTAAATTTCAAATAAATGGTTACCCATTGCAATATCATAAAATTTGAATAGCCTGCTCCAAAGGAACAGGCTATTCAAATTTTATTGCAGGTAGCCTTACGCCGTTTCCTTATGGATCTCCGATGTAAAGTGAAATTCAATATCCGGGTTATTGGTCCGCTCGGTATTCAGGAACCACTCGCTTTGCGCCAGGTATACCAGGTGCTCATCCTTGTCCATGGCGATATTGTTGGATTTGAACCGGGTAAAATCCTCCAGCTTTTTAGAATCGTTGCTGGTGATCCAGCAGGCCTTGTAATAAGGTAATGCCCTGAACTCACAGCTGGCGCCATATTCCTGCAATAAGCGGTATTGGATCACCTCAAACTGCAGTTCACCCACACAACCGATGATCTTTTTATTTCCCCCGAACTGGGTGAACAACTGGGCCACGCCCTCATCAGTAAGCTGTAAAAGACCTTTTTCCAATTGCTTGGTTTTCATTGGATCTTTATTCACTACCTCTTTAAAAATTTCAGGAGAAAAAGAGGGAATGCCGGTGAAATAGAAATCGGCCCCTTCGGTCAGGGTATCCCCGATCTTGAAATTACCGGTATCAAAAAGCCCCACCACATCACCGGGGAAAGCGGCTTCAATGACATCCTTATCCCGGGCCATAAAAGTGTAAGGATTGCTGAAGCGCACGTCCTTGTCCAGTCTTACGTGGTGGAAATACTTGTTGCGTTCAAATTTGCCGGAGCAGACCCGGAGAAATGCGATCCGGTCGCGGTGCTTGGGATCCAGGTTAGCATGTATCTTGAAGATAAAGCCGGAGAATTTTTCTTCATCGGGGCAGATCTCCCGGGCGGTGGTAGGCCGGCAGCGGGGAACAGGAGCGATGCGGATAAAGGTATCCAGCATTTCCTTCACGCCAAAGTTGTTGATGGCGCTGCCAAAGAACACAGGCGCTACCTGGCCGGCTACATAATCTTCCACATTGAGCTCGCCATGTACGCCGTCCACCAGTTCCACATCTTCCCGGAGCAGGGAGGCATCCTTATCGCCCAGCTTGCTGTCCACAATGGGATTGGCGAGTTCAGAAACCCGGATGGTATCCTCATCGGTAGCCTTGGTATTGGCAGTGAACAGGAGCAGGTTCTTATCGTGCAGGTTGTATACCCCTTTAAAATCCTTGCCGCTGTTGATGGGCCAGGTCATGGGATGCAGGTAGATATTCAGTTCTTTTTCGATCTCTTCCAGCAGGTCGAAGCGGTTCTTACCGTCCCGGTCCATTTTATTGATGAACACGATCACGGGTGTATCCCGCATCCGGCAGACCTCCATGAGGCGGCGGGTCTGGTCTTCTACCCCATTCACACTGTCCACTACCAGGATCACACTGTCCACAGCGGTCAGGGTGCGGTAGGTATCCTCGGCAAAGTCCTTGTGACCGGGCGTATCCAGCAGGTTGATGAGAATGCCCTGGTATTCAAAGCTCATCACGGAAGTGGCCACGGAGATACCCCGCTGCCTTTCAATTTCCATGAAATCGCTGGTAGCATGTTTCTTGATCTTATTGCTTTTAACGGCGCCGGCTGTCTGGATGGCGCCACCGAACAGTAGGAATTTCTCGGTCAGTGTGGTTTTACCGGCATCCGGGTGCGAGATGATCGCAAAGGTCCTTCGTTTGTGAATTTCGTTGATGTACTTCATAAATATGCGCAGAAGCGCCCGCAAAGGTACATCAATCCCCTTAATTAAAAGAGCTGGAGGGTGCAGGTCCGGCGGAAGCTTTCACCCCCGGCCAGCCGGTTGATCCCCTCTTTTTCCGGGAGCTGCTGGCTGGTTTGCGCACTGTCCGTGATGCCGCACCAGGGTTCCAGGCAAACGAAATCTGCATCTACCGCCGCCCAGATCCCGAAAAACGGAAAACCCGGAAAGTCCATACGCAGCCCATGGGCTGTGCTGGCCGACCGGAGCGTTACCTGTGTAGACCGCAGCCCTTTCAGCACCAGGGCATCCTTGTAGAACAGGTCCTTCCGCAGGGGCAGCAAGTTAGTATTATCCAGCAGCGGCGTGGACGCACTGGCCAGCAGGCCACCGGTTTCCAGGTGCCAGCGACCGGCCGTTTCGGGCTGGTCAAATTCCAGGTAATAATCGGTATAGGCTGTATCCGGTGCCAGGGGCACTTTAAAGGCCGGGTGTGCGCCAATGGAAAAATACATTGGCTCCTTAGCCGGGTTGCTGACCTGGTAAGTCAGTCCCAGGGTGTCGTCAATAGCGGTATAGGTCAATCGCAGTTCAAAAGCAAAAGGAAATACTTTCAATGTTTCTGCACTATGTTTCAGCAGGAAGGTGATGGCATCGGCGGTATGTGTTTCCACCGCAAAGGGCAGCTCACGGGCAAAGCCGTGGCGCGACAGCTGGTAGGCCTGTCCCTGGTAATAGTAGGTATTGTCCTTCAGCGAGCCAACGATCGGGAAAAGGATGGGCGAATGTTTGCCCCAGACGGCGGGATCGCCGCTCCACATATGATCAATGCCCGTTTCCTTGTGAACGAGGCTGGTCAATTCTGCGCCTTTGGCCTGGATGGTTGCTTTCAGCAGGGGACTTTCGATAGTAAACATGCCGGCAAAATACAAAAATAACGCGTCCCTTTTACGCCGGTCTCCGCTGCCCCCGGCAACTGTGGGCCAACCTTAGCCCGCCGCTTTCCACCACCCACACGAACAACCTCTACCTCCCCGCCGGCATCCTCTTGCCCCTGCTGGGCCTGTCCGCCCATACCTTCATTCCTCTGCTCCTCTGTCTACTGGGCCGTAGGCTGAGGGACAGCTGGCCCACAGCCACCGCCACTCAGCCTGCCACACTGCCGCTCCGCATCATGTACCTTGTACATTCCCATATGTTCATTACATTTGGAATATGCGTCGTATCATCGAAATACTCAGCAGCAGCCTCAACCTTACCTGGCAGGAGTTTAAGTCGCACAAAGTACGCACCCTGCTTTCCCTCAGTGGTGTGGCCTTTGGTATTTTCTGCATTATTGGCGTACTGGCCACGGTGAACAGCCTCGAATATGCCATACAGAAAGACATTAAGGCGCTTGGCTCCAATACGGTGTATATTGATAAGTGGGAATATGCTGAAGGCGGCAATGATTATCCCTGGTGGAAGTACATGAACCGCCCTGCTCCCAAAGCAGCAGAAATGAAACTGCTCAAAGAGAAAGTCCCTGCCGCCGCCAATATCGCTTTTTATATCTCCTACAGCCCCGGCAACCTGGAATACAACCAGGGTATTATTTCCGGTGTCAATTACTATGGGATCACAGACGAGTTTATCAATATTCAGCCTATAGATATACAGGCCGGTCGCTACCTGCTGCAATCCGATTTTGACCAGGGCACTCCCAGCATTATCATAGGTTATGCCGTTGCAGAGAACCTGTTTGGCAGCAAACCGGAAAAAGCCGTAGGCCAGCTGGTAAAGATGAAGGATGGCAAGCGCGGGCAGGTGGTAGGGCTGATCAAAAAACAGGGCAAGAGCATCCTCAGCGCCTGGGAATATGACAACAGCATCCTCATGCCGATGAGCTTCCTGCAAACCATGGTACGCGCTGATAACAGCGGCCCCGTGATCATGGTGCAGGGCAAAGAAACCGTGCCCATAGAGCAGCTGAAAGATGAACTGGCCGGCGCTATGCGTTCCATCCGTAAGCTGAAACCCACCCAGGAAAATAATTTCTCCCTGAATGATATAGATGCTTTCAGCAATATGATGAGTGATCTTTTCAGCGGCGTCAACAAGGGCGGCTGGGCCATTGCCGGCCTCTCCCTGGTGGTAGGCATGTTTGGCGTGGCCAATATCATGTTTGTCACCGTCCGGGAACGCACTTCGCAGATAGGGCTGAAAAAAGCCATCGGCGCCAAGCGGATCACCATCCTCACCGAGTTCCTCCTGGAATCCGCCTTCCTCTGTATCATGGGCGGGCTGCTGGGACTGATTGCCGTATTCCTGCTCACACTCCTATCCACCGCTGTCTTTGGTTTCACCATGTTCATAGCGCCGTCTATCCTGATACTGGCCGTTTCCATCTGCCTGGTGGTAGGGGTTATTGCCGGCATCATTCCCGCTTCCATTGCTGCGAGAATGGACCCTGTTGTGGCCATCCGGTCGAAATAGTTCGTACCTTCGCGGCCGATGAGCGTTACCATCCTTGCGATAGAGTCCTCCTGCGATGAAACTTCGGCAGCCATCTGCCGGGATGGCCTGATATTATCCAATTTCATTGCCAACCAGACCGTGCACGAACAGTATGGCGGCGTGGTGCCCGAGCTGGCATCCCGGGCGCATATGCAGCATATTGTGCCGGTGGTGGATGCCGCCCTGCAAAAGGCAGGCTGCACGCTCAAAGATCTCCAGGCTATTGCTTTTACCCAGGCCCCCGGCCTGGTAGGCTCCCTGCTGGTAGGCGCCCAGTTTGCCAAATCACTGGCGCTGGCCCTGGACCTGCCGTTGATTGCCGTACACCATATGCAGGCGCATGTCCTGGCCAACTGCATTGATGATCCCAGACCCGGCTTCCCTTTTCTTTGCCTCACCGTCAGTGGCGGCCATACACAGATTGTACAATGCAATTCGCCCACCGATCTGCAGATCCTCGGTGAAACCATGGATGACGCCGCCGGTGAAGCCTTCGACAAATCCGCAAAATTGCTGGGCCTCCCCTACCCGGGCGGCCCGCTCGTTGATAAATATGCCCGTGAGGGGAATCCCAAAGCCTTTGCCTTTCCGGAACCACAGATACCCGGGCTCAATTTCAGCTTCAGCGGCCTGAAGACCGCCATCCTGTATTTCTTACAGGAAAATACCAGCCGTGATCCGCAGTTTGTTGAGCAAAACCTCAACGATATCTGCGCCTCCATCCAGCACCGCATCATCACCATCCTGATGAACAAGCTGAAGAAAGCAGCCACAGAAACAGGCATCCGGGATATCTGTATAGCAGGTGGCGTTTCGGCCAACAGCGGCCTGCGTGCAGCACTGGAAACTACCGGTAAACAACAGCACTGGAATACTTTCATCCCCGCCTTCCAGTACTGCACGGACAATGCCGGGATGATTGCCATCACCGCCTATTATAAATACCTGGCCGGCGACTTTTCCCCCCTGTCCGCCGCCGTATCTGCAAAAGCGGAATGGTAATTGCATAAGTGTTTTTACCTAATCCTTGAAGCCGTAGTTCGTACCCCCTCAAACTTTACTAAACGATGGCTAACTCCTATTTTCAATTCAAGCAATTCACCATTCACCAGGATCAATGCGCCATGAAGGTCTGTACAGACGCCTGCGTACTGGGCGCCTGGTTTGCGGCCAAAGTGCCGGACTTCTCCACTATCCTGGATATTGGCAGTGGCACCGGCCTGCTCATGATGATGCTGGCCCAAAAGACAGGATCGGATATACATGGCATTGAGATTGACCTTTCCGCCTTTAAGCAGCTGAAGGAAAATATCAACCAGAACAGCTGGAAAGAGCGGTTCCGCATTTTCCCCGGTGATGCAAGGACCTACACTTTTCCCGCCAAATATGATTTCATTATCTCCAATCCGCCGTTTTTTGAGAACGACCTCCCCTCCGCCACCGATGAAGAACAGGTGGCCAAGCATAGTAAGTCGCTCAAACTGGACGAGCTATTGGAAGTGATCAATACCAACCTGGATCCCTTCGGGGCTTTTGGCATCCTGCTGCCCTATCACCGCTGGGAATATTTTCACCAGCTGGCCGCAGCCAATGGTTTTTCATTGGTGGAGAACCTGCTGGTGAAGCAAAGTCCGCAGCATCCTTTCTTCCGCAGTATCCTGCACTACTCCCGCAGCAAAGAGAATTTCTCTCCCCTGCATGAGCTGGTGATCAAAGGCGAGGACGGCGCCTATACGGAGGATTTTACAGAATTGATGAAAGACTATTACCTGCATTTATAAGGTAGCGGTGGCATAAGCCTCCAGGTAGTGGAAGTCGGGCGTCAGCCTGCCTTCCTGCACCATAGTGGCGCGGCGCAGCACCGGCGCTTCGCGGTTGCGGAGCAGGTCGTCCAGCACATGTTTGATCAGCTGTTCACCAAAATACCGGCTGGCATCCCTGGGCAATTCATTGGGCAGGTTGCCCACTGCCATTACATCTACACTGCCCTTACTATAGGCCGCTGTTTTGCTGAGGGTCTGCCTGTCTACTCCATACACGGGGTCTTCAATGGTCTGATCGCCCAGGTTAATGGGGACCGAACCAAAAGCATCATCCGTGATATCTGCGATGGTGCTGATGCGAAACAATGACTGCTGCACATCGGCCTGCTCAAAGAGCCTGGGCATACGAGGCTCCCAGTAGATGCCGTTCATCAGTATATCCGTTTCAGCCGCATAAGGCAGGAAGCGGCAGGTATATAATTCCGGTTTTTCATGGAACTGGCTGCGGTTATAGGCCCCACCTGCTGCTGGCTGGTAGAGATCCCCCCCCTTCAGCTGGGTATACACGGGATAAGCGTATTGTCGCAATAAATAATCTTCCGGCTCCACTTCATGGATGCCCATCAGGTTCATCACTTCCAGGATACCATGGGCCACCCGGCCGCTGCCCGTTATAGCTATTTTGACTGGCGGGACCTTGAGTCCAAAATAAGTATGGATCAGTTCACGGAAGCTGCGTTGCTGGTACACGCGGACCAGGTCGTAGGCGCCGGTCCTTTTACCATAGGCCATCATACCATTGTGCGCTCCTACTACGCCGGCAAAAAAGCCGAAGCCCAGTATACGCTGCCCGTCCTCATGCTCCAGGCATTCATAATCTATCAGCGTGATCCCTTTCCGGATCACTGCCTGGAACAGGGCCTGGTTATAGGGCTGCTGTTTTTTGGTATGGGAGAAGAAAAGGTAGGTCTTACCGGGTATCAGCATGCTCACAGGCACTTCCTTGATCCCCATCAATACATCGCAATGGGTCATGTCTTCGAGGACTTCCACGCCGGCCGACTGGTATTCCCTGTCAGAAAAGCAGCGCAGCGGCGAGGACTGGGCTACTACCCTGATCCCCGGCACAGCCTTATGCAGCCATTTACACTGGGCCGGAGTGAGTGCCACCCGGTTGTCGGAAGGCACTTTGCCCTCTCTGATCAGACCGATTGTCAGCATTGTTGTATCTTTGTTGTTCCAACAATTTACAATTTGTTGTCAACAAGTTTTGCATTTAAATCAGTCCGTATGTGGAACAGGATCTGGAAGATTGTCAGGAACATATTACTCCCTAAGAAGAGCTGCTGCAAATAACGCAAAGCCATCATCAGGACTATGGTTTACCACCAGCCGCAATGTGTAAATGCTACAGCGGTATATAGGCCTGCAAGCTGTTGCCAATAGTGTACACATGCAGGCGCTACCAGCATATTTCATAGGTAAACACAGACCAGGCAGAACTGCACTGGCCATCTCATCAAATATCCATAAACTCCCAGGCGCTCAGGTAGGCTTCCTGCTTTTCCGCATAGCCAATGAAGTCAGCATAGAAATCCGACTGCGATAGCGTAGCACTGTCGCCGATCACCACCAGTTTTTTGCGGGCGCGGGTCATAGCCACATTCATACGGCGCACTTCCGATAAAAAGCCGATCCGGTTGTCCGCATTGCTCCGGGTAAGACCGATATACACAATGTCCCGCTCCTGCCCCTGGAAGCTGTCAATAGTATTGACCGTAATAAATGCCGCATAAGGCAACAGCTCTGTATTATGCAGGATTAATTCTTTTAAAACTTCTATTTGCAGCCGATAGGGAGAAATGATCCCAATAGAAGGAAAATCCTTGATACTGTAATGAGTATCCAGTTCCCGGACCAACCCGGTCAGGTGCTTCAGCAGGAAGGCTGCTTCTTCCGGGTTGGAAATGGCCGTGCCTTCTGTTTTTTCTTCAAACCCACAGCCGGCCGTATCTACAAAGCTGAGCGGTTTATCGCCGGCAAACAGCATGCGCTGTGCTACTGAAGCATGTGCCAGCAACCGGCCTTCATAAAATTCAGCAGAAGAAAAGCCCATAATTGCCTCGTGCATCCGGTATTGCTCTTCCAGCAGGGTAACGGCGCCAGGTTGCAGCGCCACGGCCTTTTCCAGCAAAGTGGTGCTGAGCCCGTTCCGGGCGGCATCGGCCGACTTCACCGTGGGCGGCAGCTGGCAATGGTCTCCGGCCAACACCAGTTTACGCGCTTTGAGAATGGGTATCCAGCAGGCAGGCTCCAGGGCCTGACCGGCCTCATCAATCACCACCGTATGGTATTGCTGGTCGCGCACCGTGTAATGATTGGCCCCTACCAAAGTGGCAGTGACTACCTGTGCGCGGGAGAGCAGGTCTTTCAGGATATATTGCTCCGTGGCCTCCACTTCCCTGCCGATCTTACGGGCCTCGTCAAAGAGGGCCTTGCGCTGTTCCCGTTCGGCCTTACCAAAATGACGTTTATACTTATGCGCCATATCGCGGTATTCATTGGCCTGGCGCTTCAGCTTTTTGATCTCTTTATTGCTGGCATGGGCTGCCATCTTGTTTTCCAGCGTGAGCGACTGCAACCGCTCAGACACCCGGTTGGGATTACCCACCCGCAACACATTCAGCCCCTCTTCCGATAACTTTTCACTGAGCAGGTCCACGGCCGTATTACTGGGCGCCACTACCAGGATCCGCTGGGGTTCCAGGTTGATCAGCGCCTTGATAGCCTGCACCAGCGTGGTGGTTTTACCGGTGCCGGGCGGACCATGGACAATGGCCAGGTCATTGGCGGCAATGATGGTATTGACAGCGGCCTGCTGCCCTGCGTTGAGGCGGGGAATGGACACGGTGGCGGCATCGGTGGAGGATCCCGGTTCAGCGGAACCGGTCAGTACGCGGATCAGCTGTCCTTCTTCCCTTTTTTCCACCCGGCCCATGGCCTGTTTGAGGGCAGCCTGCATTTCATCATAACTGTTGTCGTCAAAAAGCAGGTCTATGCCCAGTTTACCGTCCCGGGACCAATCGGGCAGTTCATCCGTGCGCAGCGTCAGCTTCAGCTTATTGCCGCCCACATGGGTAATGATGCCTTCTACTTTATTTTGTTCGGGATCATGGTTGGAGAACAGGGCGGCAGCTGCGCCAAAGCGCAGCAGGTGCGGCAGCTCCTGGTGGGTAGTGCGTTCCACTTCCACGGTGAGGTAATCGCCCCGGCTCATTTCCGTATCACGGATGGCAATAGGATACCAGCTCAGTCCATTGGCCCTGCGGGCGGATACGGACAGTATTTCATGTTGCTGACGGAATAATTGCTCATCTTCCCTGCGCTCAGTCTGCAGGAGGGCCTGCAGCTTTTTGAAATAATCCATGGCGCAAAGGTAAAACTTTTCCCTCCTGCCCCTGCCTACCCGGAACAGGTCCGGAATGGCAAATGACCGGAAAGCCTCTGGGAACAGCGCGGACTGTAACCAACAGGCAACAACGGCCAGCAGTTTTTAAAACAATTTGGGACGAACCTAAGCTATTCGCTCACGGCGATCTTGATCACGATCTTCTTCACCGGCTCCGGTCCGATAACCCGGAGATTGGGCATATGCAGGTCGGTAGGGAAAAAGATGGCGAAACTACCGGCTTCCAGCTTGGTAAAGAAATCCGGCGTTTCAGCAAAGAGCATGAAGTCCTTTTCTGCATCATAGGCCTGGCTGGGCGTCTGTGCTTCCAGGAAGGCATGCCCTATCAGTTCCTGACCGGTCACTATAAATTGGAGGTCAATATATTTTTTATGTGATTCCATCTGCTCAGTGGCAGGATCAACAGTATCATAGAAATTGACTATGGCAAACAGGTTATCACCGTCAATAGGATGTTTCCCTTTTTCCAGGGCGTCCAGGGCTTCGAGGTCCCGGCTTATGAGGAAGGCAAAAGCCTGTTGCAGCCGGGGATGCAGGCAATAATAGTTGGCAGCGTTGATCAGTTTATCAATAACCATAATAAGGATTTGGCAGCTTTTAATGAAATACCGGGCACAAAAGAACAAAGATTTATGCAATAATGAAACCAGCCCCGTTCTTAAATTGCCTGCTGCTGAACAGCCTCCGGCCAACCAGCCCGCACTGCCCAGTAGACGCCGGTCGCCGGAGGCGATGGAATAACCGTCACCCGCCGGAGGCGGGCGACTGTAACCCCCTGCTATGAACAGCTGCCTCCTTACGGCTCAGTTCCCTTCTACCAAAAATTCACTGATAGAAAAGATATTGCCCTTGCCAGGCCAGATATCAATGCGCACACCCTGTACGTCTTCTTCCCCAAACACCATACAGCTGGTAAAGTTGAGGAGCAGCTTTCCGGCAGCGTCTTTGAGGGGTTTCTCTACTTTGAACCGGTGGCTGTCCCCATATACCAGCAGTACCGGCCCATTGAACTGCTGCACGCGCCGGCGCAGGGTATTGACCAGGTGGAAAAAGCCGGAATACAGTTTGGGCTCAAAATTGATATCGGCCTGGGTGAAGAGGACCACCGCACGGTGCTGCTGGCTGACAGCCTGGTCAAACACATAATTGATCCAGGCGCAGTTGGCGCTGTCCCGATGGAAGAATTCTCCCGCCCGCGCCGGATCGGCCACCAGGTGGTTATTGGTGCCTACGGCATGGAAACTGCCGAAGCTCACCCCTTCCATGGTCCAGTATTGGTTCTCCACAAAATCTTCATAACCCCGCAGCCGGTGCTGGCTCATAACGGGCAGCGGCTTTTTGCCCAGGGAGGTATGACCGTTGTAAAACAGCTTACGCAGGGCTGCCAGTCGCTCCATAGGATTGTAACTGCCTGCGGCTGGCCGGTCGCAGTCGGTCCACTCATTATCGCCCGGGGTGTACAGGAGGGGTCCCTCAAACTGCATGAACAGGTTTTTGATACTGTCCATATACGTAGTGGTGCAGGGCGTAGCGCCATTCTTGATATCCCCTACATGGATGGCGAAGGCAGGCTGAAAAGCATTGATCTGCTGCGTCAGCCGCCGGAACCGGATAATATCTGCGGGATTGTTATAAGGCATATCGCCGCAGGCAATAAAACTGATGGGTTGTTGCTGGCCCTGGCTGCTGCCGGTAAGCAGCAGCAACAGGGCCAGCATTTGGGTAATACGTTTCATATTCCAGGTTTATTTAAAAAAGTTGAGTGACAAAGCCACAACTCAATGCAAGGCATACCTGCTACCTGTACCAGTATTAGTACAGGCACGTTGTGTCCTACTGCCACGCCTAATAGTCTTTGTTCTGGATGATCTTTTCAGGGTTGATATCTATCTGTTGCTGCGGGATGGGCAGCAGCAGCTGGTGATCCAGTATGTTCATTCCTTTTTCTGCCAGTACTGTCTTTGCGCGACCAGTACGTACCAGGTCGAACCAGCGATGGCCTTCACAGGCCAGCTCCAGCCTACGTTCTTTTTCTATGGCCAGGCGGAAATCCTCCTGGGAGCTGATGCGCAGCGTTGGGTCCGTAGCCGTACTGCTGTAGCTATCCAATCCTGCGCGGCCGCGTACTTCATTCAGGTAAAAGAAGGCATCGCCATCCGCTACCCAGCCGGCTTCATTGAGCGCTTCGGCATAGAGCAGCAGTACATCTGCATAACGGAGTACCGGCCAGTTATCATTGGCGCCGCTTTCCACATTGGGCGTGCCCAGGAATTTGCGGGTATGACGGCCTTCCAGCCCGGATACATAACTGCCACCGGCATTGGTATATCCTGCTGCTACAGAGCTGTTCTTTCTTTTATCGGCAGCGCTGTAGGCATTCAGGAGGTCAGCCGTAGGAATATTATAGCCCCCGCCGGTGGTGGAGATGCCCAGGAAATTGGAGAGATAGGGCGTATACCGGATAGAAAAGAAACTGCCGGTACTGGCGCCTGCGGCCTGCAGGAACTGTACTTCAAATACAGACTCCTTATTGTTGCCATTGGCCGGTTTCCAGAGATCATCAAAGCTGGCGAGCAGGTTATACTGTTTGCTGTTGATCACTTCACGCAGTACAGGCACGGCATCGGACGACCGGTGAATGGTCAGGTATACTTTGCCCAGCAGGCTGTTGGCCGCACCGGCAGTGGCCCTGCCGATATTGGCGCCGGTATAGGAAGGTGACAGCAGACCTGCGGCCTGCCGCAGGTCTTCAATGATGGCATTGTATACTTCCCCCACAGGCGTTCTGCCGGCAGCATAGGCTTTACCAATATCCGTCAGGTCCTCGCGGATCAGCGGCATATCGCCAAAGGCCCTGACCAGGTTGAAGTACAGGAGGGCGCGGAGAAAATAGGCTTCACCGGTGATACGGCTCTTTTTGGCGGCTGTGAATTCCACACCCTGTATTTTATCCAGGATGCGGTTGCACTGGGCAATGCCATTGTAGTGATCATTCCAGATGCCGGATACAATATTGCTGGTGCTCTGGTCGCGGAACTCATGCATCTCCTGGAAAGTGGTGCGGGAACCGGCGGTGGTGCCCATTTCTGTGTTATCTGAGCGGAGATCGCCTACTAACTGGAAAAAGTCGTGGTACACTCCTTCCAGTGTCAGCGATTTATACGCGCCATTGATGGCCAGTTCAAAATCCTGTTCCGATTGGTAAAAATTACCGGCATTGGCATTGGAGATAGGCGCCAGTTCCAGGAAATCTTTGGAGCAGGAGCCCAGGCCGAGTAATCCTGCTGTTAGTACGATGGTAAAAAACTGTTTCATACTGGATCAGTTAAAAAGTTAAGTTGATGCCTGCGGTAAATGTTTTGGAGAGGGGGAAGATATCCTGGTCTACCCCGGGCGTAAGCTGGGAATTGTACTGGTTCATGGTAGCTTCCGGGTTGTACATCTGGTAATTGGTCCAGGTATGCAGGTTCTGCACGGATAAAAAGATCCGGGCATCGGCCACATGGATACTGCGCAGAAGGCCTGCCGGTACTGTATAACCGAGGGTGATATTTTTCAGGCGGACAAAGGATGCATCTTCCACATAATAGGTGGAGGGCATACGGCGATAGCCGGCAATATCCAGGCTGGCGCGGAACAGCTTGCCATTGCCCGGTTCTTCGGGCGAGCGCCAGCGGTCGCGGGCCTCCCCCAATGCGTTGAGACGGCCGGTCATAGAGCCGGTGAAATACTTGGAGAGGTTAAGTATCTCGTTGCCCTGGACGCCATAGACCAGTACGCGCAGGTCAAAGCTTTTATATTTGAAATGGTTGTCGAGCCCGAAAGTATAGTCCGGGTAAGGGTTGCCAATAATGGTTCGGTCGTCCATGGTGATCTTTCCATCCGCCAGTACATCGCGGATAATGGGATCACCGGGTTTGTCGGTGCTGAGGTGGGCGCGACTGTTGATCTCTTCCACCGTATTGTATACCCCTTCAAAAATGAACCCGTAAAAGCTGCCGATAGGTTTACCGATCATGGTGATATGCGTGGCGGAAGAGCCGGCGGCACTGGTCTGGAGAATGGGATCACCATTGGGTCCCAGCTTCATCACCTTATTGCGGTTAAAGCTGAGGTTGGCCGTGGTGGTCCAGGAAAAATCACCTACCAGGTTGCGGGTGGTCAGGGCAAATTCCATCCCGTAGTTCTTCACCTCGCCAATATTCTGCAGACTGGTGGTCACGCCCATGATACTGGGCACCGGCACATCCAGCAGCAGGTTGGCGTTGATCTTATTGTAATAATCCACGGAGAGGTAGACCCTGTTGGCAAAGAGACCCAGGTCCAGGCCCAGGTTGGTCTGGGTGGCGTTCTCCCAGCTCAGGTTAGGATTGCCTGTGGTGCTGGGATTGAGGCTGCTGACCAGGCTGCCGTTGCCGGCGCCAAATACATAGTTGCTATTGCGCAGCAGACCGATGGCGCCGTAGTTGGGAATAAAATTGTTGCCGGTGAGTCCATGGCTGACACGCAGCTTCAGCTCATTCACGGCATGGATATTCTTCATAAAGACCTCATCCGAGATACGCCAGCCGGCGGATATGGAAGGAAAGCGGCCCCATTTTTTGCTGGCGCCAAAGCGGGAAGAGCCATCGGTACGGATTGCGGCGGATACATAGTATTTATCGCGGAAAGCATAGTTGATCCGGGCAAAATAACTGGTGAGGGCCCATTCTTCCTCACGGGTGCCGGCGCTGGTGATCTGGCTGGCGTTGAGGGTCTTTACCAGGTCGTTGGGATAACTGTTGCCCTCTATATAGGCTTCCTTGAGGAAGTTCTTCTGGGCCGATTGGCCGCCCAGTACATTCACGCGATGCTCACCCTTTTCCCAGTTGTACTCCAGGGTATTTTCCACCAGCCAGTTCATATTATCGCTGGCGCTGTAGGAACCACCCGGCTGCAGGTCGCTGATGCTGGGCAGGGCGGTGCTTTTGTAAAAAGAACTTTTGAAATTGTTATAATCGATCCCCGCATTGATCTTATACACCAGGTTCTTCAGCAGGCTGACCTGCACGTTACCATTGGTGATCAGGCGAAGCGTATTATCTGTCCCATCGGTCTGGTTAAGCAACTGCACAGGGTTACCGCCATTGGAGGTATTATAACCAAAACCGGCAAAGCTGGGATAGGTACCATCAGCATTCTGCACAGGAAAGAAACCTGGCAGGGCCAGGGCGCTGCCCACGGCGCCGGTAGACCAGCGGCCGCTGGACAGGGCTTTATCGCTCACGCTGTAATTAGGGTTCATGGTAAAAGCCCATTTCACACGCGGGGATATTTTGCCATCCAGGTTCACCCGGGCGGAATAGCGCTGGTAGTGGGTATTGTGGATAATGCCTTTCTGGTCAAAATAACCACCGGCCAGCATATAGCGGAGGTTGTCATTGCCGCCGCTGACGTTGAGGTTATAATCGGCCATAGGCGCTGAGCGGAAGATCTGGTCCTGCCAGTTGGTATAGGTCCACTGATCCGGCGATAAAAAATAAGGGGCTATCTGGTAGAGGGGCTGCCGCACAGAATTGGGATCATCAGCCTTCCCACCTTTCTGCACCCAGGAATAATTGGTGGCGTCCAGGGCAAAGTCAACATATTCTTCGGGACTGAGCACATCCACTTTTTTAGTCACCTGCTGGATGCCCTGGTTCATGGTGAAATTCACGCGGGGCATGGCGTTGGCGCCACGCCTGGTGGTGATCATCACTACCCCGTTGGAGCCGCGGGAACCGTAGATGGCGGTAGCGGAAGCATCTTTCAGCACCTCGATGGACACAATATCACTGGTATTGAGGTTGCTCAGGTTCTCAGCCGCTAAAGGAAAACCGTCCAGTACATAGAGCGGGTTATTATTGGCCGTTACAGAACCGGCGCCGCGAACGCGGACATTGAGGGCAGCGCCCGGCTCACCGGTATTGAGCTGCACCTGCACACCGGGGATCTGGCCGGCAATAGCTTCAGTAAAAGAGCTGACGGGCTGGTCCTTCAGCTCGCCGCGACCTACAGAAGATATAGCGCCGGTCACTTCCTTTCTTTTCTGGGTGCCATAGGCCACTACCACTACTTCGTTCATCTTATTGTAGGCAGTACTCATCTTCACCAGGAGGGAAACGGTCTTCCCTTCTTTAACCTGGTAATTGCTGAGCTGCTGTTCCTGGTAATTGACGGAAGAAAAGAAAAAAGTATAGCCACCATCCGGCAGGCTGATAAAACTGAATTTGCCAAGAGAATCAGAGACGGTCATTTTTTCCTGCTGCGTGCTTTTGTTGAGGGCCCGTACAGTTACGCCCTCCAGGGGCTGTCCGTTGTCGTTGGCCACCATTCCTTTTACAGAAGGCGATCGCTGGGCCAGCGCCGTGCTGATCAGCCCGCAGAGCAGCGTGGCCACTAAGAATAACTTTTTCATGGTTGTTTGCTGTTTGTTTACAGAGCGCATAATGTTTTTTTAAGCAATAGATCCCCGCTATGCCGGTAGGGCATACTGTCAATGAGTTTTATTTGATCCTGATTTAAGGAAGGTTTATGAACCAGGCGTCCTCCCTGTGTTCCAGGGTAAGATCGTTGAGGGCAGCAATGGCGGTCAGCATCTCCCCTACTGTGGTAGTCCGGGAATCAAACTGGCCGGAGAAGCTGATATGGGCCAGCTTATTAACAGGATAACTGATCCGGACGCCGTATCGTTTCACCAGTTGGTCAAAGACCTGCGGCAAGGCTGTTTCTGTAAAGCTCAGTATGGGGCCCTGCTGGCTGACAGCTGGTGCGGCCGCTACCACTGCAGCTTTCCGGGCAGGCTGTTTCACCAGCTGGATGGCTTTGGCGTAATGGCAATCGAGCGCTTCACCCGGCAGCAGGAATACCGGTGCGGACGAGGTTTTGCTACTGGTATCCCGCACCACTACTTTACCGGAGAGCAGCTGTACCAGGATATGCTGATCAGCGGCCTGGTCGGTAACACGGAACACGGTGCCCAGTGCGGTAGTGGCTACAGGCCCGGCAAATACGGTAAAAGGCTGGCGGGTATTGGGCGCTACGGTGAACAGAGCCTTCCCTTTGAGGAATACATCGCGGCGGGCGGTGTCCAGGCGCGGGGAATAGCGCAGCTCACTGTTGGGCGCTAACTCCACGCGGGAGCCGTCCGGTAATGTTATGGGACGAACCTTATTGCTGTTATTGACGGCTGTCATCAGAGATGCTGCAACCGGCTGAGCGATGGTTTCAGATTGGACGGCCAGCACCGGATCCTGTCCGGTTTTATCCAGCAGGAAGAATAAAGCCGTGCCTGCAACGGCTATGGTTACAGCTGCCGCCACAGCCATCCTGGACCAGCGGAAGCGACGCACAGGTGCTTCTGCTACTGCGGGAGTAATGGCAGGTTGCAGTTGCTGCCGGATAGTACTCAGCATCCGGTTGGTGATAACAGGGTGCAGGCGGACATCCAGTTGAAAGGCTTTCCATTCCGCCTCCGTGAACTGCTCAAAAACAGAAGGATCATTTTCCAGCTGGTCGAGTATGGCCGAAGCCTCTTCGGGCGTACACTGGTTGCGCAATAAACGGAGGATATCCTGACTGCTGCTGTTCATATACAGGGATTACGTATGCGGGGCAGTGAATCCCTCCCTGGTAATAATTCCTTAACAGAAGAAGGAAAGGAACTGCCGGAGCTGGCGGAGTGTTTTGCCGATCTGGTTCTCTACAGTTTTGGGACTGAGGGAAAGGATGCCGGCGATCTCTTTGTGTGAATAGCCCTGGAGGCGGCTCATGCGGAAGATGCGCCTGCGGGAAGCGGGCAGGCTGGAGAGGGCCTGTTCCAGGTCTTTCCGGAGAAGCCCTTCCGGTAAGGAAGGCTCACTGGTCAAACCATCCTCTGGCTGGCCGGCCAGGTACAGGTGTTTCTGACGGGTATTCTCTTTGCGCAGCTCATCAATGAGGATGGTGCGGGCCATGCGGAAAAGCTGTTCCGGCAGGGAATGCTCATCAGACAGCTGCTGTCGGCGGGTCCAGCAGCGGATAAAGGTCTGCTGTACTACTTCTTCAGCCAGGAACCCGTTGCGGGTCAGTCCTGTGATGAAGAAATAAAGCGACTCATGATGATCCAGGTAGGCCTGGTTAAAATGAGTTTCGCTACCTGCCTTGATAAACGGTACAAGATCCATAAAGTCGTGGGGTTAGCACAAAAGTAGGGGGACCTTTTACGGGGAAGTGCGCACTACCAGTTATGATATTATTAACTCTTACAGGTATAAAAATAGATCCCGGCATTAAAATGCCGGGACCAACCAATTAGAGCCTTTGAGATATTCACCCGGTGTTAGGCGGATGAGAAGGGAATGAGACCGTTCTGCAATCAGGGCTTAGAGAAAGGGGGTTGATGAACGTCTAATTGCAAAATACAGTCTTGAAGTTAATATAGAATTCTACGTTCAGTTCGTCGTCTGCTTTGACCATGCCGCCCAGTTTTTTGGGGGCTTCCAGGTTAAAATCCGAGAAACGGATCTGCTGGGCGCCTACCAGGTGAATGATCTGTTTATCATCCCGTCCGATGCGGTAGGCCACTTCATATTTTTTGGAAGCGCCGGCCATATCGATCTGAACAATGCCGCTGATAGTTTCTTCGGCAGCTTTCAGGCTGGGTAGTCTTTTAAAAGACAGGAAGCGGATTTTAAGATGCGGGAATTGTTTTGACTTCAGGGATTTCCTGAGGTCGCTGGTCATCATGCTGTTAAAACAATCGAAGCTGGCAACCGGGATCGATAGTTCGCCTGAAAGTGGAACAGCTGAGGAATTGGGTTCTGAATGATAGAAACTGATTGTATCGGGCTTACTGTATTCGCGTACTTCGCAGTTGAACTTGTTGATATTTGTTTTACCTGCCACTTTAAGATTGCATCCTTGTTGGACAACCCATTTGAAAGTCTGCTCGCGGTGTCCGGGCATGGCAGCCATCAGGGCCAGCATGGGGATAATGATCAGCGCTTTCATGGTAAAAATTTTAAAGTGATCAGGTTTTCAAAAGAGGTCAGGATGCTGTCTTTACATCCTGACCTTTGTAAGAATCAACTCAGAAACCAACTATTGCTTCGATCACGTATCCGTTGAATTTACCACCGGAACGATAATCAGTAGTGGGAAAATCTTTGTATTTCTGGATTACATATTCACCTTTCAGGAGCACATTTTTGGTCAGGAACCAACCGGCAGCAAAAGCTGTACGATCTACAGTTACATCATCAGTGAAACCAGCCAGCTCAGCTTTAGCAGAATTGTAGCGGGCTCCGATGAAGAGCTGTTCCCTGGGCAGGAAACGATAGATCAGGTCACCAGCAATCTGGCTGGCATCACGGTATTTGGTTTCTGAAGCACTACGTCCAGAAGAAGTTTCATAAGTTCCGAAGAATTCAAGGCCTTTGTATTTAGCAAAGCCGTTGAACATATAAGCTTTAACAGCTTTGGTGAAACCTGGGTTGAAACGGCCGGAGGCAAGTGCAGAGCTACCTTGAGTGGCTTCAGCAATCACTGCTTTCTCCATAATGTTCTGATAGTTGGAACCGCTGCGGTCACCAGAGTACAGGGTTACAGTGTTGCTCTCATTGCGGAAGTGAGAAGCGCTTACACGAACCCTGAAGTCTTCAGTCAGTTGTTTGTCGTAACCGGCTTTCAGTACCAGGGAAGGTTGTTTTTTCAGGTTGCCGTCCAGGTTGCTTTCTGCAGCCAGGTGATCTACACCACCGCGCAGGTTACCACCAGTTACGGCCAGCATACCGAAGAGACCATTTTTACGTAACAGTACTTCACCGCCGATCTCAGTAGCGAAGGCATCCATCAGGTAACCTTCCATGAAGGGGTTCCAGAGGGCCTGACCACCATCACTTCTGCGGAAGTGCTGATCACCATAGTTCACTTCATAGTGACCGATCTTAACGGTAGCGAGTTTCATGATGTCATCCCAGAATTTTCCTTCAAAAGGCAGTTTGTCGAACTGGATGAAGCCGCCTTTTACCCAGAAATCATTATGGTGTTTGGAGCTCATGTAGCTTGTCACATTCAGGCGGATACCTTCTGCCAGCTGAACATCAATGAAGAGGTTAGCCTGGGCCAGCTGGAAGCCGGAAGTGAGGGGACGAAGTTTGTTGGTAGTTTGATTGAGATTAGCACCGGGATTTTTATGATCCAGGTCCTGGAATTGTTGAGTAAATGCAGCACCGATCTTCACTCTTACGTCGTCAAATGGGAGTTGTACTGAATCTTTGGGGTCTTCAAAAACGTTGATACCACGCTGGTCATAAGCTCTCATGTTGCCAACTTTCTGGGCCATCATGGCCAGAGGAAGCAGTGTCAGGGATAATGCAAGAATCCGTTTCATATAGAGTTGATTTAAAGAGAAAACAATGTTTAAACGCAAGTAACGAAATGTTAGTGTTTTAAGTATGCAAGATAACAGGAGTTACTGCGGGGAGCGACTAAGCGACTACTTAGTGAAAGTGATCTCGAAAGCTACAGTCACATCGTTACCGGTTTTAACGGCGCCCATCATGAAGGAAGGGGGATCGATGCTGTATTCTTTCATGCTGATCTTTTTGCTGCCTTTTACAGTAATGGACTTGTCGGCATTTACTTTGGCAACGCCTACCAGTTCAGTAGCGAGGGTAGTACCGGCCAGGCTGAGTTTGCCCTGGGCTTTAACAGTACCGTCAGCGGCTACAGTGGCGGAAGTCAGGTTGAAAGAAAGTGTAGGAGCAGAAGAAGTTTTTAAGGCCTTGTAGGCATTCTTGTCCATGGAGCTCTTTTCGCTTTTCAGGCTTTCAGAAGGAGTAACAAAGCTGAGGAAAGTACAGCCGGTCACTGAGGTTCCATTAACAGTGAAAACTGCGTTAGCTTCACCTTTGGAAGATTTCATGGTCCAGTCGTGCATAGTAGAAGTACCACTTACGGTAAGGGTAACTTTATCCTTTGCATGGTATTTTTCCTGAGCAAAACCTGCAAATGCAATTGTCTGAAGTACGAGTACGGCAACCAGTTGCTGGCTTATTGCCTTGAGGGAGATCTTTTTCATAAACGGGTAATTTATATGTCAAAAATAGATCGACTTGTTCCCGTGAAAGATGACGCCTCTCAGCAGTTTTAATGATTGTACATTGAAAAAATATGACTTCCGTCATATCACTGCTTCTCCAGTCTTATTCGGCCCACACGCCATCAATCATAAAACCTTGATCCTCTTTTACTTGCAAATTTCGTGCCGGCATGTATAGCAACTGGATCTTCTCAATGGCTGACAATTGGATAGGCTCGTTGGCTGCAGTGCTGAACCAGAGCGGAAGGAACATGGGATATGGCCGCGGAAGCAATAGCAGCGGGCCTTTGGAGAAAGTGGACAGGGGTAACCGGTAGGTCGTAAGTCCCCCTTCAAGGGTTAACTCACGGCTATAGGCATTGGCATTTCTATCTACCAGAATTAATAACACCGTGACAGGATGTCTTCCGGCTGGCGCCCCTCTTAATGTCAAAGTGGAATAGTTTTGCTGACTTTTTTGCGGCACTGTAGCAATCATACTACAGGAATACTGCCAGCCAATGAAAGGGATATCAAAATTAAATGTATCTGCAGTGGCCCTGTAAACCACGGTGCTATCAGCAGTCTTCTCAAACCGGTAGGCCGTTTGCCGGTTCCAGTCCGGGAAATTTTTGATCCGCCACCAGTATTTCAATACACTGTCCCCCGCCGCCCTGGCGGCACTGAACAACTCATAGTGGCTGCGGCTATCCAGCACCTGCACCGGGCGCAACCACCCGATGACCGTTCCATTACTTTTTACGCGAACGGCTGTTTGTAATTCTCCTGCTTTGAGCAAATTCCCGGGCAGGGTCACCTTATATATATAAGCAGACTGCCGGACCATGGGCAGGATACTTACTGTACCTGCCTGCATCATTTGCAGGTCCAGCTCCGTACTATCCCCTACTCCCAGGACTGTCACCTGGAGCTGCAAAGGCTCACCTGCGCTGTGTTCCCGCGGCGGCTCCGCAAATACACGTGCTGCCGGCAGCCGCATGGAAGCCGGTGCGTAGAATTCCCGCAGACCCAGGGTCAGCCCCTTCCCCATGCCTGTTGCAGCTGGTTTGACGGCAGTATTTGTCAGCAGGTAAGTGCCGGGAGTTATCCGGAAACGGCCAGCGTCGGCCGTGGTTTCCACCGCTGTATTGCCTTCATTCAGGGGAGTTATGCGGAACCGTTTCCCCAGGTCGGGCAACTGTACCTGCATAGCCTGCTGTTTCCATACTATATAGGTGGCCGTATCTGTCAATGATGCATCCGTAAATGGATCTTTCCCCACAACAGCATCCGGCATCAGTTCCAGCCGCCAGGCGCCTGGCCCTATTTTATCCAGAAAATAAGCGCCCGTACCGGCATATTGTACCAGCGGAGAACTGCCCACCCCTGCCAGGTGCTGCAATTTTTCTGGTGCTTTTGCTTTCGTACTTGTACTATTGGAATAGTAAAACTCCGAGTCAGTATTCATCTCACTCAGGTTCTCTGTATAAGAAACACGGAAGGGACCAAAGAGGGTGTCCTGCGGATAGCCGCCATAGCTTTGGTACCGGGGAACCTGGTGAAATACTTTTCCTGCTATGAGGAAACTGATGGCCTTGGCCGGCGTGTAGGCCAGGTTCAGGTAATGGGTCTGGTATTCCGTATTGGCATAGGCCAGCGGCGTAGGATCCCAGGCAAACTGGGTAGCCCACTGGAAACCTGCTGTCCGGAAACTCCGGGCTATAGCCGGATACATGTAGCTGCTGCGCACATCGGCCGCATCAAACTCATAAATAACTTTGGCCTTATCGCTGAATCCTTTCCAGTCCTTATAGGGGATATCATAGTTATCTACATACGGCAGGGTATTGCCCGGGGTAGTGTGGTTGGCCACCAGTCCGTTTGTATACCATTGATAGGTGAAGCCATCCACCCGGGCCGACAGGAAGGCTTCTTCGTTCTGGTAAGCCTGGGAAATATTATAGAAGATGGGCTTCTTCCATTGAATGCTGCGCACCGCATCAGCCATGCGGTTGATATAGTCCGTGGTCAGCCGGTTGTCCTCCCCATGCGCGGGCTCATTGTTGATCTCACAGGCAATGATGGACGGATCATCCCGGTACGACAGTTTTGTATAGGGATTAACATGAAGCAGTAATTGTTTAATGTATCGCTCCTGCGCCGCAATAGCCGTATCGTTGGTGACCAGCTTCTTCTTGTTGTAATCGAATTTATCAGCGAATCCTTTGGTTCGTACATTATTATCCGGATACCCATTTCCCCAATAGGCAATGGGCGTGATCAGTATGCGGATATTCCTTTCTTTCAGTTTTTTGATCAGGTAATCAAATAAACGCAGGTGCTCGTTCTCCAGCAGGTTGCCTTCGGCATCCGAGATCTCGGTGTCCCATACATGCACCCGGAAAGCATCCAGGCCCAGCCGGGCGAAATGATACACATCGGCATCAATGGTCTTTTCCAGGTCCAGGCCCATGGCTTTTACATGCCGGTAGGCATAGGCAAAAGGCAGGGTATAATTGACGCCAAAGTAAGCCTGCTCCCGGCCGTCCGCCTGCCGGCGCAATACGCCTTCTTTGTCAACAAATAAAAGGCCCTGCTGACCAATTACCGGCAGCGAAACAATCATCAGGAATACGAGGCACCAGCAAGTACGCATACAGACAGGAAATTAAGGTTGGGAACGGATAGTAAGGGTTTGCGGGGCCAGTCCGGGTCCGCTGACAGTAACAGTAATAGCGCCGGCTTGCCGGGTAGACTGTAACAGTACTGTTGCAATACCAGCTTCTGCCGCCAGTGTTGTGGGTCCTACCAGCTTTCCCTGGCCGCTGACAGCAAACTGCAGCTGGTTACCGGCCTGGTATACCGGGTTGCGGTTGGCATCTGTAACAGTGGCATAGACAAAAACAATATCTGCGCCATCGGCTTTCAGGTTTCGGCCACTGTGATCATAGCGCAGGCTGATAGCAGCCGGCTTTCCGGCAGTGGTCACTTTATCCGTGGCCACCACCCTGTTACCAATATAACCAATTGCTTTTAATTCTCCAGCAGTGAACTGCTCCAGGGAGAATACAAAAGGCGGGTAAGGCAGTTTGTCGGAGATGCGGTCGCGAATGGCTTTTTTCCGCTCTATTAATTGACCGTTGAGGTACAATGCTACTTCCTCGCAGTTGCTGTATACTTTGATGGCTGAAGGATCGGATTGCTCATTCCACCAGGTAGCCAGGCTCACCAGCGGTGTTTTGCCCGGCTGCGCCTGGCTCTTATAGAAATAATAAGCGAATTTGGGCAGGCGGCTGATGTCCATAATGCCGGAGGATTCAATATCGGGCGAGTAGCCGCGGTTATAATCAAACATCAGCCAGTTGGCATCACCCAGGTGCGGCTGCTGGAGATTATCATTATGGGCTTCCTGGAAATTAGTGGCCTGCTGCTGTAAACGCTTCTCCCCATCCCCTCTCAGCTGCCGGCTGCTGCGCTCATTGCCTTTCAGGCCGGCATAGTTGGCCTGGTTGAGGCCCGCATCCTGCGCAAAATATTCCCAGTCGCCATATTCCGCCGTGAACAGCGGCATCTTACCGGTATATTTCTTCCAGAAATCCGGGAACTTGCCATGCTGTCGGGCGGGGAAATACACATCATAATATTTATCGATCCAGCCGCCGGTGATGACCGGCACAGCAGGAGATTCTTCTTTGGCGATAGCCACCATGCGCTGCATGAAATGATCAGGCATGGGCGTTTCATTCAGGCTCAGTTCCCAGATGGCCGCAGAAGCATGGTTGCGGTCGCGGCGCATCAGCTGCTGTGCATCCACGTAAGCATGCTCCATGAAGGTTTCGTTACCAATGAACTGCCAGCCCGGAATAGCGGGAATGGTCAGCAGGCCCAGCTCATCACAGGCATCCATGAAAGCATCCGCCTGGGGGTAATGGGATAAACGAACCAGGTTGAAACCGGCCGACTTAATTTTAACCGCATCGCGGTACTGGGCATTATCCGATAAAGCATTGCCGATATAGGGATATTCCTGGTGGCGGTTGGTGCCGCGGAACAGGATGGGCTGGTCATTGACATAGAATTGACCATCCCGCAAGTCAAATTTTCTTATACCGATGCGGATGCTTTGCTCATCCTGTACTACCGTTCCTTTCCGCACCTGCACTTTCAGTGTGTACAGGTTGGGACTGTCCGGATACCAGCGTTGTGGGTCATTCACCTGCAACTGGCCAATGGTCTTCAAAGCCTCACCCGGCGCCAGTTCCAGCCCGGCTTTCGCTGCTTTTGCCACTATCCTGCCCTGTTTATCCAGCAGCTGCCATTGCAATGCATAACTGCTGCGCTGGCTGCCGGCATTCCGGATATGCGTGGCTACCTGTATCTCCGCCTGCCGGGCGGACACATGGGGATACCAGACATGCAGGCCGCCGCCGGCAGGAATGGCTTCCATCACAGGATCGGTGATGAAGAGATCATTTTTAACCAGCAGCGATACATTGCGGTAGATGCCGCTGTAATAACAGAAGTCGAGGTCCTTCAGCGGTTTGCCCGGCGGCACCAGGGGACTGTCCTGGTTATCCAGTTTCACCAGCAGCACATTGCTGCTGTCAAAAGACAATGCGGATCCGATATTGATACTGAAGGGCAGGTAACCGCCTGTATGGGTCAGCAGTTCTTTTCCATTGAGCCATACGGTAGCAGTCTGCATAGCGCCTTCAAACTGCAGGAACACCTGCTTATTACGCCATTCTTTTTTTGCTGTAAAATCTTTCCTGTACCAGCTCACGCCTACCCACTGGTCTTTGATCACCTGCGGTTCCAGGTGCGCGGTATGCGGCAGGTTGACCGATTGCCAGCCAGCAGCAGGCAGCACCGGAATACCCATAGCCATCATGACCGGGCTGGCCCCCATTTTTTCTTCCTTGCAAAACTGCCACCGATCACTGAAGGGGATCTTCTGGGCGCGACTTACCTGTACCGACAAACAGCACAGCACAATAATCCAGCAAAAATATTTCATCAGGTATGTATTACGTAAACAAGCGCACTATTGGAATTTGTAGGGATAATGCATGAACTGCAGGCCGGGCAGCGCTTTCCCGTCATAATCAAAAAAGGCGATCAGTTCCTGGCCCCAGTCCTTCCCGGTGCCTATCCAGGCGGGCTCCCAGACCAGCACACCCATTCCGCCGCCGTCGATAACAGCCTGCGTAATGGCTTTATGGTATTCCAGCTGACCAGCTGCACTAACGGCATAACCGTTGATGCTTGGCTGCGGATGATATACCACACCATCCCTTGCCGCATTGGTCCACTGATAATTGGTTTCCGCTATCAGTACTTTTTTACCAAAGCTGCTGTTAAGTTTTTTGATCAGGGCTGTCAGCTGGTGGAACATCACCGAGGTCCATTCCTCGTAATAAGAAATGCCGATGATGTCATAATCGGTAACACCGGCCGCAGTGATACCATTGAACCACCATTCCTGTACCTGCGGGCTGGCCGGGTGCAGGATGATCTGCGGTTTAATAGCAGCTGCCTGTGAAAAATCCCGCACTGCTTTGATCCCGCTGTTCAGCAGCACTGCCAGGGCGGAATAATCATTGTTGCTGATCTTTCCCACCGGATGCAGCATACCGGGCTGTATCTCGTTACCGATCTGCACCATTTCGGGTGTGAGGCCCTGTGCTGAGAGCAGGTTGAGCACCATACTGGTGTAATTATAGAGGGAATCCTTCAGGATATCCAGCGGCAGTCCAGCCCAGGCAGCAGGCGTAGCCTGCCAGCTGGGATCAGCCCAGGTATCCGAGTAATGAAAATCCAGGCAAACGGCCATGCCCTGTTCCTTGGCACGGCGGATAGTCCGGACCACATCATTCAGTCCGCAGTACCCAAGTGCGCTGTAACCATCAGGAGCGGCGGGATTGTGAAAAAGCCTGACCCTGGCTGTATTGCAGCCATATTGTTTGAACAGGACAAATGGGTCTTTGGCCCTTCCGGAATCCTCATAGCGGCCACCATTGGCCTGTACCATATTGACAGAGGACAGATCAGCTCCCACTACCAGCTTGGTCCAGTCATAGTAGACTTTCTCCTGTGTTGTGGTGTCCGGCGTGGAAGGCTGATCGTCCTTATCACAGGCTGCCAGTAACAGCAGCCCACTCATCAACCCCGGTAATAATATGCTCAATCGATGCTTCATAATCTTTTTACTGTATAGTGATAGTGTATTTCTCGGGATTGCTCAGGCTCATGATCACGGTATGGGTACCGGCGGCGGGATATACTTTTTCACCGGCGCCAATTTTGCCATCCCCGTCTTCATCGCCGTAGACAATGGTCCATTCGCTATTGGCAATGACCTGGAAGCTGTTACCCCACTGGCCCGGCTGGAAATTGGCCGTAGCGGTCCAGACCTTATTCACGGCATCATAGGTCATAGGTGTTGCGGTGGTACTCCAGTCGTTGAAATCACCGGAGATATGGAAAGAACTGATCCTTGTTTTGCTCCAGGTCAGGTTGTTGGTACTGGCTTTCACCAGGAAATAGCCGCCTTCATCAAACCAGATATTCCATTGCGCGGCACTGGCATCCAGCTTGTACAGCTGGTCGGCCAGTGAACCATATACCGTGCCTTCTGTATTAGGTTGATCTGTAAACTTGAAATTGTTCCACTGGGTAGCATTCACATACCCTTCATAGTTGCCATCACTGGTGGGCGAGCAGAGCATGGTAGTATAACTGTTCCAGCCGCCGCTCAGGTCGCCGGGCATGTACAGGAAGGATACCAGGTTGAAGGGAGTTACCGTCAATGCCACCGTGGGTGTATACAGCGGGTCCAGGTTGGGCCCTACCACTGTTTTCAGGCGTATATAAATGGTCTTTGTTTCTTCAGGAACCAGTCCCATACTCAGGACCAGCATATTCAGGGCTGTGCCGGTATAGAGTTTCTGCACGCCTGTTTCCAGGGATTCCTTGGGATGCGTGAAAGTATTGACGGTATCAAACTGCAGGGTATTGGTCAGGGCCGTATTGGACAGTCCGTATTCACCGGCATGGTTGATCCGCAGGCTATCCTTGCTCCAGGACAGGGAGAACACGTTGCTGCTGGCCGTGGCATTGGTCAGCACCAGCTCCGTGGCGGAAGCCACCAGTTCATTGCTGGCAATGGATTCCAGCGTCACGGTATCGCCGTCTTTTTTACAGGCGGTGAGTACCAGCAGTGGCAGGACCAGCGCTATGATATATTTTTTAAATGTTGTCATTGGTCAGTTTTTGGTAGATCAGTAATCAGTGTTCTGGCCCAGGTTAGGATTGGCGGCACGGTCGGCGGCCGGGATAGGATATACATTGTAGCGTTCTGCCACGCTGGCGCCCGCTTTGGCGCCCCCCTTCCACTGCCAGAGATAGCTGCTGCCGGTAAAGCGGCCGAAGCGGACCAGGTCCGTCCTGCGGGTGCCTTCCCAAAACAGCTCGCGACCTCTTTCCGCCAGGATGAAATTCAGGTTGAGATCCCCCGAGCTGATATTGCCACCGGTACCGCCATTATAGGCCCGGCTGCGCAATGCATTCACATAACCAAGTGCAGTACTGGCATCACCACCTGTACCGCCACGCAGTACAGCTTCTGCATACATCAGGTATACATCGGCCAGTCGCAGCAACGGAAAATCCGTATCTACCAGCCCTTCGGCATAGTTGGAACCATTGCCGCCGGCATCGGTCTTGTTGGTGTATTTGGTGAGGGCATAGCCATCGGTCTGTAAGGTTGGATCATTGATCTCCAGTGATTGTCCGTTAGTATAAAAACGGGCCCGGGTATCTGTGGCGCCGGTCACATCTGTGAACAGGCTCACAAACTGCGGCGTGGTGCGGATACTGCCCCAGCCGGATTGCACCCCATAATCCGTTGCGGCCATAGAACCAACTATCGGTCCGCAGACCAGGTAGGTAGTGCCGCCCCAGGTAGTGGTGTTCTGACCATCCTGCTGGATGGCAAAAATGATCTCATTGGTGCGTTTATCATTATCGGCATTGAACAGCTTGCTGTAGGTGGACTCCAGGCTATAGCCCTGGTTGATCACTTCATTGGCGGCAGTAATACATTCGCTGTACTTGCCGGCGCCGGTATACACCTGGGCGTTCAGGTACAGTTTGGCCAGCAGCGCATAGGCTGCCCCTTTACTCACCCGTCCGTCTTCCACCTGGCTGCGGTCCGGCAGGACAGCAGCAATCTCTTTAAGCTCTGTTTCTACATAGTTGAAAAGGTCCAACCGGCTGATCTGCGGCGGGAAGAAAGCACCCACGGGATCCTCTTCCGTAACAAATGGCGGGATGCCGAAGAGGTCCAGGGCGTGCGACCAGGCCACGGCCCGGATAAAACGCACATCATTGCGCTGGGCCTGGATATCGGCTATCTCTGTAGCCGTGAACTGGCTGATCTTATCGTCCTTGGCATTGCGCAGGAACTCATTACACAAACCCACGGTATACAGGATACGGTAGTACATAGCGGCCGACCATTCATCGGTAGCATTCCAGGTGATGAACTGCAGCGGGTTCAGCGCATCGCCACCGGCCCAGGTATAGACTACCTCGTCCGTAGGCAGTTCCTGCACATTGAAATAAATGCGCAGGTAGCTGTTGGCTGCGCGACCGGAAAGATCCGCATTGCCATCGCCTTTTTCCTGGCCGCCGATGGCCAGGGAAGCATAGACCTTTGCCATGACCAGCTTGTAATTCTCCGCTTTGGCATATACAGAAGCGGAGGTTTCCTGGATATAGGGCTGCTGGTCCAGGTCCTTGACACAACTGCTGAACAGCAGCATCAGGGCCAGCGCACACCCGGTATAGAGTTGATTGATCTTTTTCATTGCAAACGTTTTTTGTTTTTACCCTGTTTGTTTAGAACTGGAGGTTAAGATTGAGGGAGAAAGTCCTCGGACGGGGATAAAAACTATTGTCAAATCCATTCGATATCTCCGGGTCCACACCTTCATATTTGGTAATGGTGAACACATTCTGTACCAGAGCCCCTACCCGCAGGTTAGCGGTCTTTTTCCAGATATTGCCGAAATTATACCCGATGGAAATATTGTCCATCTTCAGGAAGGAAGCGTTCTCTACAAAATAATCAGAGAAGAACTGGCGGGTAGTGAAACCGGTATTGAGGTAATCGGCCGAGAGATTGATCAGCTCATAGGCATTGTACTGGAGGGTTTCCCAGCTGCCCTGGTTGGCCTTCAGGTTATTGTATACATAGTTGCCGAAGCTGGCGCGTAATACGGTGCTGGCGCTCCAATTGCCGTAGTTGACCTGGGTGTTGAAACCCAGCAGGAATTTAGGCATGGGCGAATGATAGCGGTAAAAATCCTTATCGTTGATGACCCCATCTTTATTGAGATCCGTATACATGCCTTCAATGGGTTTACCATCATTATTGTACACCTGTTTGTATACATAGAACATGTAGGGAGCATAGCCCGGGCTGAAGATCTGCAGGCCGCGACTGCCTACTTCAGGTCCGGTGAAAGAACCGGGTGAAGTGGTGTCCGGCACCAGTGTCAGGTTGGTGATCTTCACATCCTGCCAGGTAGCATTGGCGCCCACGGTCCAGGTCAGCTTATTGGTGCTGAGCAGCGTGGTGTTCAATGACAGTTCCAGGCCCTTGCTGGTGATATTGCCTACGTTGGTGGTAATATTATTGGTGAGGTTGGAACCGGCAGGCACAGATACATAGGCCAGCAGGTCCTTGGTCTTCCGGTAATAATAATCCAGGGTACCTGTCACCTTATTGCTGAACAGGCCGAAATCGATACCCGCGTTATACGCTGTGGTGGATTCCCATTTCAGATCGGACACATAGGCCTGTGGCCGGTAGGTGAGGTAATAGCTATTACCAAAGCGATAGCGGGAAAACTCGTTACCGATGGTATAGTTGGGCAGGTAGCTGTAGTTGCCGATACCTTCCTGCTGACCGGTAACACCATAACCTACGCGCAGCTTCAGGTCGCTGATCAGTTCACTGTTCAGCAGGAAATTCTCTTCCTTGATCTTCCAGGCCAGGGCCAGCGAGGGGAATACGCCCCAGCGGTTGTCCTTGTTGAAGCGGGAAGTACCATCGCGGCGGATAGTAGCGGTGAGCAGGTATTTGTTATTAAAGGTATAGTTGAGGCGGCTGTAGTACGATAGCAGCACGTGGCGCTGGGAGTCTGCTGCCGTGATGGCCTGCACCTCGCCCTTCACATTGTAATCAATAAAGGCGGGGTTAGTGGCCAGCCAGTTCTGGTAATCATAACCGGCGGTGAGGTCGATCCTGCTTTTCAGTTCAGGCAGGTTCCTGGTATAATTTAAATAAGCTGTGAACAGCTTGTTGGTCTTTTTCTGGGAGTACTCGTTCTGTATACCGCCGCGGGTGAATTGGGCGGCCGCATAGTCGGGTACAAAGTTGGAGCCTTCGCCTTCGGCTAAATCATACCCTACAATGGCGTGGACGCGCAGATCGGGCAGGAAATGGAGTTTATAATCTACTTCGGCAGTACCGATGCTGCGGCGGACAGTGCTTTTATGGATCTCCTGTTCCAGCAGGCCCAGGGGATTGCGCAGGGCGCGCACCACGGGCACACCGGCATTGTCAATGCTTTCATAATAACCGCCAAATTCATTCTTACCGGAGTAAACGGCGTTGGTGGGATTGAAAGCGGAGGCGGCCCAGACGGCGTCCTGGTTAGCGAATGTATTATCGTTGACCGAGCCTTTCAGGTTGATATCGATCTTCAGGTGGCGGTCAAAAAAAGAAGGGCTCAGCACCAGGCTGCCCGACAGTCTTTTCAGGTTATCGGTCTTGAGCAGGCCATCCTGGTAGAGGTAGCCCACGGAAGCGCGGAAGGGTAATTTTTTGGCGATAGAACCGGATACGCTCAGGTTATTATCGTTCCCCATGGCATTCTCAAAGACCTGGTCGGTCCAGGTAGTGGAAGTATTACCCAGCAGGGCTTTCTGCGCATCTGAACCTTTTGAATTGATCAGGTCGCGGAACTGCTGGGGAGACAGCATATCCGGCAGGCGCGTAGTGGTCTGCATGGAGATCAGGGAATTGAAGGTCACTTTCAGCGGCCCGCTGCTGCCTTTTTTGGTAGTGATGATCATCACCCCGTTGGAAGCGCGGGAACCGTAGATAGCGGTAGCCGAAGCGTCCTTGAGGATATTTATGGATTCAATATCATTGGGGTTGAGCAGGGCCAGGAAATTGCTGCCGTTGCCGCTGATGCCGCCGATCTCAAGTGGTACGCCGTCCACCACTATCAGCGGATCATTGCTGGCGCTGAGGGAGGCGCCGCCGCGGATGCGGACGGTATTGCCGGAGCTGGGCGAACCATTATTGCTCATGATCTGCACACCGGCGGCCTTACCATTGATCAGCTGCTCGGGCGATCCCATGATGCCGGGGTTAAAATCCTTTTCGGTGATGCTGGTGATAGCGCCCGTGAGGTCTTTTTTGCGGGTGGCGCCATAACCGATCACGATCACTTCGTTGAGGTTGTTATTGGAGGGCTGCATCACCAGGCTCACGTTGGTGGCGGTAGGTGATACAATGATGCGGCCGGGGCTGTACCCCACATAGGTGATTTCCAGGGTCACCTGGCCGGCAGGAACGGTGATGGTGAAACGGCCGTTATCGTCAGTCCGGGCGGTCTGCCCTGTTTCTTTGACCGTAACGGTAGCGCCGCTGAGCGGCAGGCTGTCGGGGGAGTTGATCTTTCCGGTTACTGTGCGGTTAGTTTGGGAGAAACCGGCATTGCCCAGGAGCAGCAGGAAGCAGGAGCATAGGGCAATGACAAGATGTCGCAATCGTTCTCTTTTTTTCATTAGTTACATTTTAAGATAGGACTCCGGAAGCGGGGAAAGGATCTTCCGGATCGCTCTGCAAAAGGTATTGAACCAGGCAAGCTGAGCAGGAACAATATTAGTTCATAACCCCCTTAGGCGGGTAGTTCCCCTGTTCATAATTTTAGTCCGATCCGACTTTTTGTTGGCTGGTAGCGCTTTTTACGGTCGGTTTATCCTATTTTGGTCCTGTAATATGCCAATAGATTGCCTACCCCATTGCCGACTGCTGTCCCGCCTCCTGCTCCTGGCGGGTATACTTTGTGTTCACCCTTTCGGGGCGACTGACGTTTTTGCACAACAGCCCCATATCAGCTTCAAACATATCCAGAATGAACAGGGCCTGTCCAACAGCACCATTGAATGTATTTTCCAGGACAGCCGGGGATTTCTCTGGTTCGGCACCCGTGACGGCCTCAACCGGTACGATGGCTACCAGCTTACCGTATACCGCTATGATCCCAAAGACCCGGGCAGTATCAGTGACAATTATATAAAGGCCATCCAGGAGGATAGTAATAAAGTATTATGGGTAGGCACCACCAATGGGCTCAACAGGCTGGATGCCGCCTCGGGGCAGTTCACCCGGTTCAAGCACGATGCATCCCAGCCCAACAGTCTGCCCAATAACCAGGTCAACACCTTATTTAAAGATGATGCCGGGCAGCTCTGGGCCGGCACCGCCGCCGGCGGGCTGACCCGCGTCCGGGTTGATGGCAGCGGTTTTGACCGCTTCCCCCTGGAACAACTGGCCCCCGGCGAGCCCGTACAGGTCCTTTATGAAGACAGCAAGCACAATTCCTGGATAGGTACCGGCCGGCAATTATACCGGTACAACCGGCAGACGGACGCCCTCTCCGTATACCCGCTGACAGGCGCTTTCAGCATCCGCGCCATCCATGAGGACCAGCAGGGCAATATCTGGGTAGGGACCGAGGACGACGGCCTCTTTGTGATTGACCTGGTCCACCAGCAGACCACCCGCTACCGCCATTCGGAAACGGATCCCGGCAGCCTGGGCAGTAACCAGGTGCGCAGCATCCTGTCCGACCGCCAGGGCAATGTCTGGATAGGCAGTATCAATGGCGGACTGCAGCTCTTCAACCCGCCGGCCAATAATTTCTGGCGCTACCAGTACGAGGAAGGCAATCCCGCCAGCCTCTCCCAGCGGACCGTGTCCGCCCTGCTGGAAGACAGCCAGGGCAATCTCTGGATAGGCACCCACCGCGGCGGCATCAACCTCTATACCCCCGGCACCGAGAAGTTCAAACTGTACAGGCAAACCCTTTCCGCCAGCAGTCTCAGCTATAATGATGTGAAAGCATTTTGCGAAGACAGCCAGGGCGTCCTCTGGATAGGCACCGATGGCGGTGGCCTTAATAAAATGGACCGCAGCCGTAACCAGTTCACCCACTACAAATACAATCCTTTTGACGCCGGCAGCATCGGCTCCAATGAAGTGCTGCATGTAATGGAGGACAGCGAAGGCAATCTATGGGCCGGCACCTGGGGCGGCGGCCTTAACCTGCTGAACCGGGCTACCGGTCGCTTCACCCGCTTTACCCATCAGCCATCCGATCCCGGCTCCATCAGCTCCAACTATGTACAGAAGATCTATGAAGACAGGCAGCACAATCTCTGGATAGCCACCTACTATGGCGGCCTGAACCTGTTTGACCGGAAAACGCGCCGCTTTACCCGTATCACGAAAGACCCGCAGGGGCAAACCAGCCTCAGCGGTAATAATATTGTATCCATCCAGGAAGACGCGGCCGGCAATCTATGGATCGGGACGGATGACGGCGGGCTCAATTGCTATGATCCCATTACCCGGCGGTTCTCGCATTATTTCACCAATGATGATAAGCTGCCCGATCTCCGCGTCATTTTCTCCGACAGCAAACAAAGGCTATGGATCGGCCAGGTAGGACTTTACCTTTTTGATCCCGTCAAAAAGACCTTTTCCCTGTTCACCAACAAAGCCGGACTGGGCGCCGAGTTCATCAAGGGCATGGCCGAAGACAAAAAAGGGACCTTCTGGATCGCTACGTCCAATGGGCTGACGCAGTGGAACCCGGACAATGGCCAGTGGAAAAAATACAATACGGGCGATGGCCTCCAGGGGCTGGAATTTGAAGCCAACGCCTATCTCCAGACCCGCGCCGGTGAGCTGTTCTTTGGCGGCATCAACGGTTTCAACAGTTTTTATCCCGCCCAGATCCGTTCCAATAATTTCCTGCCGCCGGTGTACCTCACGGAGCTGCAGGTCTTCAACCGGACTATCCTGCCCGGCCCCAAAAGCCCGCTGCAGGAAGCCATCAGCCTGGCAAAGACCATTACCCTCTCCTATGACCAGACGGCTTTCAGTCTCAGTTTTGCCGCTCTCAACTATACCGCCACGGAGAACAACCAATACGCCTACAAGCTGGATGGCTGGGACAAGGACTGGAACTATGTAGGGCACGAACGCAAGGCCAGCTATACCAACCTGGATCCCGGCAGTTACACTTTCCATGTGAAAGCGGCCAACAATGATGGCATCTGGAACGAACAGCCCACCACCATCACCATTATCATCCGGCCGCCTTTCTGGAAAACCTGGTGGTTCCAGGCCATTGTGCTGGGGCTGCTGCTGTATGGCATCCTTGCCTGGTACCGCTTCCGCCAGCAACAGCAGCTGCATAAACTGGAAGAGCAGAAACGGGAAGAACTGCACCGCCTTCAGCTACAGCTGTTCACCAATATCAGCCATGAATTCCGCACGCCACTGTCGCTGATCCTGGGCTCCCTGGAGCAGATGCAGAAAGAAACGCCGCGCTCGGCTTCCAGTCATCATTATAAGATCATCTTCCGGAATATCAGCCGGCTCACAGGCCTGATAAATGAGCTGATGGATTTCAGGAAAGTGGAATCGGGCGCCCTGGAACTGAAAGTGATGCCCGGCAATATCGGCCTCTTCCTGCGGGAGCTGGCCGATGAGTTCAGCGAACTGGCTATCCAGAAAAATATACAGTTCAGCGTAGCCATCCCCGAAGGCCTGCCCCCGGCCTGGTTTGACCGGCAGGTGCTGGAAAAGATAGTCCTCAACCTGGTCAGCAACGCCTTCAAGTATACTACGGATGGGGGAAAGATCAGCCTGGAAGTATTGAACGACCTTACCGGTTTCAAACCTTCCTTTGGCAATGAACTGCTGCTGCCCAACGAATACCAGCCCGGATCAACGCTCTATATCCGCGTGGCTGATAATGGCATCGGCATTTCCAAAGAATCTATCCGGCATTTGTTTGAGCGCTACTACAAGATCAGTGAATCCCACCTGGGTTCAGGCATCGGCCTGGCCTTTGTAAAAAGCCTGACCCAGCTGCACAAGGGAGGTATCCATGTATACAGTGAACGCAATGAAGGCACGGAGATCATCATTGCCCTGCCGGTGGGGGAAGCTGATTATACCGCAGCAGAACAATGGGAGCAGAACCATGAAGAAGCGGGGGTGCGATTAGAGAGCATCCACTATAAATATGAGCAGCAACTACCGGCAGTGGACCGGCATGCGCCGCATATCCCGGCAGCCCCGGCCCGGCTCCACGGTCATGCACAGCCACAGCCTGCAAGCGGTGCGGCAGTCACAGACCCGGCTGAAAGTAACATGCCGGTTAACACCGAGCCTATAGGTTCGTCCCAAAAACAAATGATCTTATTGGTAGAGGACAGTGATGAACTAAGGACCTTTTTAAAAGAGAGCTTGCAGGGGCAGTACAATGTGCTGGAAGCCGCCAACGGGCAGGAAGCCCTGGAGCACCTGGAAGACAGCTTCCCGGACCTCATTATCAGTGACGTGATGATGCCGGTGATGGATGGCATTGAATTATGCCGGCAGGTCAAGGACAATGTAGAGACCAGCCATATCCCCTTCCTGATGCTGACCTCACGCGACAGCCTGGAAGCGCAGCTGGAAGGCGTGGGCTCGGGGGCCGATTTCTATTTTGCCAAACCCATCAGCGTTGACCTGCTCCAGCTCACTATCCGCAATATTTTTGACCAGCGCCAGAAACTGAAAGAACGGTATGCCCAGGACCAGTTTGCGGAAGCGCGGGACATGGTGCATTCCGCCAGGGACAAGGTCTTTATGGACCAGCTGCTGTCCATCATTGAAGCGCAGCTCACCAATCCCGATATGGATGTGGATTATATCTGCCAGCAGGCGGGTATGAGCCGCACCAAACTGTACCAGAAGATCAAAAGCATTACGGGGCAGTCTATCGGTGAATTTGTCCGCTCTGTGCGGTTGCGGCATGCGGTGAAAATAATGACGGAGGAAGATGTGCCGCTGACGGAGGTCACTTACCGGGTGGGGATACAGACCCAGTCGTACTTCACCAAGGCCTTTAAAAAAGAGTTTGGCAAAACGCCGAGCCAGTTCCTGCAGGAACTGAAGAAATAAAAAAAGGTCCGCGTGTTACCCGCGGACCTTTTTATTTGTTACCATTTACGTCTGGAAAAATTATTATCGCTCTTAAAAGGGCTGTTGTTAAAAGATTTTTCCGGTTTGGGCCTGGCTTCAGAGACCTTAATGTCCCTGCCATCAATGGAGGTCTGATCCAGCTGCTGGATCGCCTCACGGGCGGCAGCATCATCTTCCATTTCCACAAAACCGAAACCTCTGGAACGACCAGTTTCCCTGTCGCTGATAACTTTTGCGGAGGAAACAGCGCCAAACTGGGTAAAAAGATTCATCAACTCTTCATCCTGAACGCTGAACGCCAGGTTAGAAACATAAATATTCATGTAAAACTTTTAAAAATTATATCTGAGAAAGGCAAGTAGTAAAAGGAAATAAGTTACCCTTTCCTTTCTGCCAGGCGGGATCAGTAGTACAACACTGGTTTAAACCAGTGATAGTTTAACAAACTCCGTTCCGTTGAAAATACGCGCCAGGCTGGCATCTTTGGAAGCCAGGTACTTTTTGATATTGCTTTCGTTGATGATACGCCAGAAATTCTTCTGCTTCAGGTCCTCATAATCTGCTGATTTGAGAAAGATGCCGGTAATGGCATTCCTTGTCCTGAAACTCACTTTAACAGGCTCCTGGTTGAAATTGTTATTGCTTAAGAACTGGTCGATCTGCTGATTGGTCATGCCGATGATTTGTAAGATAAAATAATACCGAAGTGCCGTGATGACTAAATGCCCCTGAATAAAAGCGAACCGCTATTATTTTTGAACAAGCGTCACGTTTGTAGCGATGGGGCCTTTGGGACCTCTTTCAGGTATATAGCTTACCTTATCATTTTCTTTGATGGGCGCTGACAGTTCATTAACGTGCACGAAAATCCGTTCGCGGGTTTCCGAGTCGTTAATAAAGCCAAAACCTTTATGCTCATTGAAAAAAGCAACAATACCCGTTCTTGGCTCATCAGGCGCCCGCTCTTCCAGTTTCGGAACGCCAACAGGAATATCCTCCAGTTCAAAAACTCTTTTCTTGCTTGGATCTACCGGTGTATCTGTGAGATTTCCGTTTTCATCAAGATAAGCCATCATATCCGAGAGGGATTTGCCCTCTTTTTTCTCGCCTTTTCTTTCTTTCCGCTTTTCTTCCTTATCCTGCTGTTTCTTTAAACGTTGCTTTTCGCGTTGTTTTTTGGAGAATGTTTCCTGTGATTTTGCCATATTGTGTATTTGGTGAATCCTGCCCTGGCAGGAGTTTAATCTTGCAACTAATGAATTATTTCCAGTATTCGTTCAGGCCCGCTTATGACCTTGCTATGTCAGTTGTTAAGAATGTCCAAAGACGTAGGAGGAGAATAAGGATGCAAAGATACCATTTTTTACGCAATTTCATGGGAAGGGACTGTTCGCCCGGAAATAGGCCTGTTTAAAGCGCAGGATCCCCCTGCCATTCCAGCCGGCAGAATGCCCCAAATCCGCCATAGCAATGGAAGACAATAAATATTGGGGTACCTTTATACAAATCCGGCAGTATGAAGAAGGCAATCATTGTAGACCTGGACAATACCATTTATCCCGTATCCAGCATCGGGGACCATCTCTTTACTCCCCTGCTGCAGGCCATTGAAGCTTCCGGCGAATTCCCGGATAAAATGGCTGATATCCGTGCGGATGTGATGCGGAAACCCTTCCACCTGATAGCAAAGAAACACAGGTTCTCCCATGCGCTGACCAAACAATGCGATGCCATCCTGACCAACCTGACCTATGATAAACCCATGCAGCCTTTTGATGATTATGCCCTGCTGCGCACCCTGCCCATGAACAAATACCTGGTAACATCGGGTTACCGGAATATGCAGTGGAGCAAAATACAGCAGCTGGGCATTGAAAAGGATTTTACCGCCATCCATATTGTGGACCCGCAGACCTCCACCGATACCAAGAAAATTGTCTTTGAAAGGATCTGCCTCGGTCAGGGCTATAAGCCTGAAGAAGTCCTGGTAGTAGGTGACGACCTGGAATCTGAGATCAAAGCCGGCATAGAGCTGGGCATGGAAGTGGTCCTGTTTGACCGCATCGGATTCTATAATGACCAGGTCTCCGGCCTCCCAACCACCAAAAGCTTCCGGTATGTGGTGGATTACTGTTTGAAGGGATAGTTCCTGTATTTTTTGTGCTGTCCCCGATTGCACAACCAGCCAATCATTTGTGTTATGGGCGCAATTATTCCGGCCGCTTTCCAATGAAAGTGACAGGCTCCGGCATTAATAAAAACGCGCAGGTAAAGGGTGTTTTCACGCTTTTCACAGGCAGGTATTGCTGCTAATTTTAACCCGATGAAAAAGTTTGTCTACTCCCTGTCAACCTTATTGACCTTTATCAACAGCTTGGGCCAGGCACCGGAAACGGTAAGCATTGTACTGAACAGGAATAGCATTGCAAGGCTGAGTACCGAATTTATTCCCTTCAATTCATAGTAAAATAAACAAATAACCGGATGGACAACCCAACTCCCGGCAATACGACTCAGCCTGCTCAGAATGACAATGCACCCGTTGACAAACCATCCTGGCAGCAACGCTTCGGCAAGGCATATGACGGGTTCAGCTCCAGTATCTGGGCGCCCGTTTGTGCAGGCATTCTGGGCCTGATACTCTCAGTATACCTCCTGCTGGGCTACCCCTGTGACAGCGAGAATAGATTTCATGAGATCAATCTCAATTTCAACCAGGCTGAAAACCAGGCCACAAGCAGGCTGGAAACATATCTCAGGAATGTAAAAAAACAGGATTCCATTTCCCTGGATTCCGTCAGGAACTTAAAAGCCGATCCTCAGGAAAAAGAAAAAAATGATGAGCTTGCCGTTAAATTCATTGAACGGATAGACTCCATCAGCAAAATTCAACAACAGCTGGTAATAAGACGCTTCAACCAGCTTTACCGGAAAGCCGATACGCTGGAGGCAAGCAGGCTTAGCGTCCATCCCCTGGTACTGGAACATATCATCGATACTGCAGAGGCTACCCCTACTATTCTATTTGGCTATTACGAACCAGAGATCGCTACCGACACATTCAGCATCAGCAATCCCATCACCAGCAGGGAATACAGCACCAGCCTGGCTTTCTTCCGGAAATATCCTGGCTTTGCACTCTGGCTATTTCTTGGCATCCTGCAAATGGTCATGTGGCTGGTCATGGTGCCCGTTGGCTTTTCCACATTCAGCAATATCAGGGACCTCCACAAAGAAGCCGGCACAACCAGCAGGCTGCCTCAATCATTTATTTATTCCGGCATTGCGCTGGGCCTGTTTTGTATGATCCTTTATGATGGCATCATTGATGAATGGGTCATCAGGGAATCCTTTTTCATGCAGGGCTTTGCCTGCAGGCTCACTATTTATGCCATCCTGGGTTATATAGTAGCCTGGCTTTGCCTGGCAGGCTACCTGTACCTGGGAGACACCCTGCACCAGCTCCATAAAAAAATAAACAGTAAAGCAGCGGAGCTGAAGCAGAAAAAGCAGGCCGAAACCATTCTTGCAGGGGCCGATGAAGCCAGGCTGGCCGCCATCGACAAACTGCCGGCATTGCAACTCCTCAGCCAGCAGTTACAACTACTGACTGAACAGCATAAGAAGGGGAAAACATTTTTCAATCTCTTCTTCGGCATGGCCACACTGGTACTGTCCGTACTGATCTTCTGGGTGGCCAGTATGCTCCAGGCTACTAACTCCCTTGAACTGTTCAGGTATTATAAGGCCGTTACCGGGACCGATTATCTTTCAAATGATTTTGTTTACCTCTATGGTGGCCTGCACAGTATCCTGCTGGCTATTTTTGTGCTGCCGGTCAAATTCAGGATCATGGAGATGAACGCCAGCTTCCCGGATCTTTCCCGGCCAGGAGAAGACACATCAACACCCGGCTGGCAAAACCTGCTGAAAAATATTGTCTCGCTGATCAGCCAGCTGCTGGTGGTATCCTCTCCACTGCTGGCCAGTTTCCTTCAGAATATGCTCAGCAGCTTCTTTCAATAACTGTCCCGTTATTCGCTGTTCCGATTAGTTTTTGTACTTTTCGGCCCCTTGCCAATAAAGCAAGCATGGAAAAGAAATGATATGAAACGAATTTTAATCTGGCCCTTACTCCTGACCCTGGCACTGCCTTCCCTGGCGCAACAAAAAAAGATCACCCCTCAGGTCAATGTATTCCTGGGCAGTTCCGCTGATCATGGACAGCTTTCTCCCGCGGCATCTTACCCTTTCAGTATGCTCAGCATTGTGCCGCAGACCTACCCGCATATCCACACCGGCTATGAATACGCCGCCAAAGAATTCCGTGGCTTTGCCCATACCTGCTTTGAAGGCGTGGGCTGCATGGGCAGCGGCGGCAATATCCTGGTAAAACCCTTTCTCGGCAATAAGGACAGCAGCAAACTGATGAAGATCAGTGAAGCCGGCTCCCCCGGCTATTATGCCGTTTCTTTTGCCAATGGCATCAGCGCCGCTTTCACAGTGAAGGAACGCGCCGGCCTCCACCAATACCGTTTTCCCGCCGGTAAAAAAGGCTTCCAGGTAGACCTGAGCCATACCCTGGCCAATAGCTTTGTAGCTGAAGAACATACTATTTCCGGCAATACCATCAGCGGCTGGGTAGAAGCCAAGACCACCTGCAATGCCGGTAAATACCGCTACTATTATCAGCTACAGTTCAACCGGGCTGTCACTATCAACGACGACGGCGATCACCGGCTGACCGTGGAAGTCCCTGCTGCCGCCACTGAAGTGGAACTTCGCATAGGACTGTCTTCTGTCAATGAAGACTATGCTAAACAGGCGCTCTCGCCCCTGCCCTTTGCAGCCATGAAACTGGCGGCCGACCAGGCCTGGGAAAAGCAGCTGGGCCGGTTCCAGGTCAGCGGCAATACCCCGCGTGCAGCCCTGTTCTATTCGCTCCTCTACCGTACCCTGCAATCGCCTTATGATATTTCCGAGCCCGACGGGCAGTACCGCGCCACCGATGGTTCCCTGCAACAATCCGGCAACAAACGCTATAACGGCTGGGCCATCTGGGACAACTACCGCACGCAATTACCGCTGCTCTCGCTCCTATACCCCACCGAGTACCAGGACATGGTAACCTCCATTGCTGAGCTATTCCTGCGCGGCAAAAAGAACTACGCCACACAGACCGAACCCTCCAATACTGTTCGCACAGAGCATGCCCTGGTAGTACTGCTGGATGCTATGCGCAAAGGGTACAAAGTGGATATAACCGCCATCAAAGCCGGTCTGCTGAAAGAAGTGGAAGGGCTCGATTTCGGCTCACCTGACAAAGCCCTGGAAGCCAGCTATGACGCCTGGGCCGTAGGGGAGATCTTCAAACTCTCCGGAGAACAGGAACTGGCGGACAAATACCTTCAGAAAGCCCTTGACTATAAAAAATACTGGGAAAAGGATTTCAAAGACCTTTCCAGGAATGATGTAGACCGCATGCAGGCCCGCGGCCTCTACCAGGGCACCATCTGGCAGTATCGCTGGTTTGTTCCTTTTGATGTAAAGGGCCTCATAGAGCTGACAGGCGGCGAAGAGAAATACCTGGAACAACTGGATGAGTTCTTCCGCCGCGACCTGTACAACCACGCCAACGAGCCCGACCTCCAGGTGCCGCTCATGTACAATATGACCAGCCAGTACTGGAAATCCCAGCAGCTGATGCATGCCTATGCAGCAGATACCGTAGTACAGTATTATTTCAATGATAACAGCAAAGGCATTGATCCCTTTGTAGACCGCATCTACAAGAACGAGCCCAAGAGTTATATACGAACCATGGACGATGATGCCGGCGCCATGTCTGCCTGGTTCGTTTTCACCGCCGCAGGTATTCACCCCGCCTGTGTGGGCTGGCCGGTCTACTACCTCAACGTACCGCTGTTCCCCACAGTGACCCTGCAATGGCCCGGTAAAAAACCGCTGCAGATCACCGTACAGAACTATGCAGAGAAGAATATTTACATCAGTAAAGTGGTGCTGGACGGCAAGGTGCTGCCCCGCAACTACCTCACCCAGGAAGAGCTGGCCGCCGGTGGTAAGCTGGTGATCACGGCAGCAGCAAAGCCTGTAACCGATCAGGCTACAGAGCGCTGGATCACTACCCTGGAATAACTGCGGGAACCAGCAACGCCGATCCCAACAATCAGGCAACAGCGGCTGCACGGTTAGCCCGGCCGGGTAAACCAACAAACAAACTATTCCTTCCATATTATCATAAAATAGCAGGCGGCCCAACGGCCGCCTATTATTTTTATAGCCTGCTTTTTTGCCCACCGATAGCGGTTTGCCGCTATTGCCGTGACATTATACCATTCATTATGTCACTAAACACCTATCTGCCATGCGTTTGCTGCTGCCTCTAATGCTGGGCCTGATCCTGTTGGGCGGTTGCCATAAACAGGACCTTGAACACCAGCCTCATGAAAAAGCCATCCTATTCTTTACAGTGCCCAACCAGCTCGGTAAAACGGAGATCACCCGTACCGTGGATACCAGCCGGGTGCATATCAATATGCCCAAGGGTACTGATCTGACCGCCATCACGCCGCGTATCATGGTGTCCGAAGGCGCGTCCATCACCCCCGCTTCCGGTACAGCCATCAACTTTGCCGCCAGCAATAATAAATATACCTATAAGGTGACTGGCCAGGATGGCGCTACCCGCGACTGGCAGGTAGAGATCACCGAGGTCACCAATATCTACGATAGCCTGGTGGCCATCCCCAATACCGGTAACTGGGAAGCCAACCTCCTGGTATTCCATGATACTGTATACAACAGGTACCTCACCCGCTACTCCGGCTGGAACGGCGGTGACGGCTGCGTCACTACGCTCCTGCCCAATGGCAATGTGCTATGGTCTTTCCAGGACAGCTTTTTTGGATCCGTCAGCGCCGACCGCAACCGGACCGATAACGTCTTTGTCCGTAATGCCGGCTTTATCCAGCTGGGGAAATCCACCGCAGCTACTTCCTATAGCCAGCTCAATCCAACCGGCAGCGATGGCAAGGCCAAAACCTGGGTCACTGTGCCTGGTGTTACCAATGGCGACCAGGAACTGTACTGGGGTGGGCCTGCTCAGGTGCTGGGCAATTCCGTTCAGATGGTCATGGGCCACCTGGTACTGGACAATACCGGCACGCTCCAGCACCAGGCCACAGATGTGGCGGTCTTCTCCCTGCCCGATCTGCAACAGACCAATATCATCCGCAAAAAATATATCGGCGCCCTGCCCTTTGACGCCAGCATTTTCAAATGTGACGACGGCTACACCTATATGTATGCCACCCAATCTTTCGGTATCTGCGCGGCCAACCTGATGGTAGCCCGGGCAGCCAACAATGATATTACAGGCAACTGGGAATTTTACACAAAGACCGGCTGGACAACTACCATACCCGCCAGTGTGGACGATCTCCAGCCCATCCTGGTTTCCAACGCCACCCAGCCCAACGTGTTTGAATACAACGGTAAGTTTTACCTTGTATCACAGACCTCCTGCTTTGGCCTGGACATAGATATCTGGGAAGGCAGCAGCCCCATTGGCCCCTTTACCAACCAGCGGACCCTATACCGCATCCCGGAAATGTATTCCCAGCCGGAATTCATTTCCTATAACTCGGTAGTGCACCATGCGCTTTCCCGCTATGGAGAGCTGGTGATCTCCTATAATATCAACCCCGTTGATTTCTGGAGCAATTTCAATAACCCGGGCAGCGCCGACAGGTATCGCCCCTATGTAGTAAGAGTATTCAACTGGCAATAGGTTTCATTTATCGTAAGTCAAAGAACGGGAGCCGCCATTGCCGGGCGGCTCCCTATTATTCCCCCTACTGTTAAAAACCTTTATGTATATTGGGTACCCATTTTACCATTTTTCCATGGCAAAACCTTTCCTGTGATCCCCTGCTGCCGCTATGCCAACCGGTGGCAGTCAAACGATTTGCATATGAAGGAAAAACTGCCTGCCCAATCAACCAACCTTTTCCCGGCGCCCACCAGGAAACTCATTACCTGTTTTTTATTGTTCATCGGCTGCTGGCATCCTGCGCTTACACAGGAAATACCCAACCTGCAACAGGTGAATATCCGCCTCATGACGCGCAACAGGCCGCTGGACAGGATACTCCAGGAAATAGAAGCACAGACGCCTTTCCGCTTTGTCTACAATCCGGCCGAGCTTAAAGCCGCCGGTTACGCCAGCCTGGAACGCCGCACTATCTCCGTAGAACAGGCCTTACAGGAACTGCTGCCCGCCAATTTTGAATTCCGGCAGCGTGGTTACAATATCCTGATCCTGGTTCGGGAAGCACCGCCGCCAACTGTCACCAATGCCGCATTTACTGTCACCGGCCGCATCATTGACGCCAACCAGCAAGCCCTGCCCGGGGTCACCATCACTATAAAGAACAGCCGAAATGCCGCCATCAGCAATGAGCAGGGCAATTTTGTACTGTATGCCACCCGTAGCGACAGCCTGGAGATCAGCTCCATAGGTTTTGCCACTATCACCCTGCCCGTGCAGTACCAACCTATGACCATTCTGCTGAGCCCCAACCAGCGGCAGGCGCTTAACGAGGTTATCGTGATAGGCTATGGCAATGTTCAACGCAAAAGGATGGCCACCGCCATTTCCACCGTATCGGCAGCACAGCTCAGTGAACGCTCCGCCTCCATCAACATAGTAGAAGCCATGGCCGGCAAAATACCCGGCGCCAGCATCATGCTCAATTCCGGCAAACCCGGCAGCAGCCCCACTATCAAGATCCGCGGCACCGGCTCCATCAACGCCTCCAATGCCCCGCTCTTTGTACTGGACGGCATTGTTGGACTGGATCCCGTCCTCATTGATCCCAATATCATCCAGTCTGTTGATATCCTCAAAGACGCCGCCTCCGCTGCTATCTATGGTTCGCGCGGCAGCAACGGCGTGATCCTGATGACATCCAAACAGGGTGTAAAGAACAAATCGAACATCCAGTTTGCCAACCGCGTCAGCATGGGTAAACTGGCCAGCGAGATCAACCTGCTGGATGCGTCCGGCGCACTGGAGATGATAGAAAGGCAATATGCCTATACACCCGGCCGGTTGGCGCCGCACAAAGATCCCAATAACCAGTTCACCCGTAAGAACGACCTGTTTTACCCGGACGGCACACCCCGCTATAATATGAACTGGCAAAAAGAAGCTACCCGCCCCGCTTTCTCCACCAATAGCTCCCTTACGCTCAGGGGCGGAAGGGATATTATGACCAGCCTGGTCAATATCTCCTACAAAAGGCAGGAAGGCATTATGAAGAACAGCTACCTGGAGCAGATCAATCTCTTTGCCAACCTGGGCTGGGAAGTAAAGCCCTGGCTGCAGCTGAAGACCATCCTCAATGCCGGCGGACTGCAATCCCGCAACGTTGACCTCAATACCCTTGGCTTCAACGCCATCCGGGAAATGTATGAATACCTGCCTTTCATCCCGGTGAAATACAATGACGGGAGCTGGTCGCGCAAAGGAGATTATCCCGGTGCTGAACAATCAGAGAATCCGTTGCGATTGTTGAATGATGTGAAGTCCGTTACCGGCCAGACCTATGCCATGGGTAATATCACGGGAACAGTACATCTCCATAAAAAACTGGACCTGGTGACCAGCTTCAGCGGACAGCTGGGCGGTTCTTACCACAATTATTTCTCGGCCATCGGCATCTTCGGTTTCTCCGATATCCAGAATGGGGTGGCCCAGCGCAGCAATGGTCAGTCGGGCGCCTGGACCAATGAAGATTATTTGTCGTACAACGACCGCTTTGGCAAACACCGCATCACCGCCCTGGCCGGCGCCAGTTGGTACTTTAATGCAGGCAGCAGCACCTTCGCCGGCTCGGAGAATTTCTTCGACAACCTGCTGGGCTATAACAGCCTCCAGTCGGGCGCTATGCCACAGGGCCCCAGTTCCCAGCGCCAGCAGAACCAGATGAATTCCTTTTTCGGCCGTCTCCTGTATGACTATGACGGCCGCTACCTGGGTGGCGCCTCCTTCCGGGTGGACGGTTCTTCACGTTTTGGGAAGAACAATAAATATGGTTATTTCCCCGCCGTCTGGGGCGCCTGGTTAGTATCGGGAGAAGAATTCTTTGCCGGCCTGCATACGCCATTCAACTACCTGAAACTGCGGGTCAGCTGGGGTATTACCGGCAATGCAGAGATCGGCAACTACGCCACCCTCTCCCTGCTCAATCCCTCCCAGGTGGTCTTCAACGGCAGCCAGCAACCTGCTGTGGTCCTCTCCAACCCCGGCAACAGGAACCTGAAATGGGAAAGAGGCAAACAATGGAATATCGGGCTGGACGGCAGTATCCTGGAAGACCACCTCAGCTTCTCCGTGGAATGGTACCGTAAGCTGACGTCCGACCTGCTCTATAACAGGCAGCTGCCCGCCACCACCGGTTATTCCAGCATCTACGACAATGTAGGCTCCATCCTCAATCATGGCCTGGAGCTGAGTTTGCGCAGCCGGAACATTACCCGCGCCCGCTTCAGCTGGAGCAGCGGCCTCAACTTTTTCCTGAGCAGGTCCAAAGTACTGCACCTCAACGGGGACATTATTTATAACTGGGCCGGCCGTATCATGGAAGGGCAACCCATTGACCAGTATTTCGGGTATTACCGCCTCGGCACCTGGCAAAGCAGCGAAGCCGCCGAAGCAGCCCGCTATGGCCGCAAGCCAGGGGATATCAAATATGCCGATAACAATAAGAACGGTGTGAAAGACGCCGGCGACCGCATCCCGCTGGGCAGTAAAATGCCCCGTTACCAGTGCGACCTGACCAATACTTTCAGCAGCGGCCCTTTCTCCCTCTTCCTGGATATCAGCGGTATGTTTGGGCATAAGCTGGCCAATTTCCCACGTTACATTATGGAAAGCCCTACCACCAGCGTCAACAGTTTTTCCAATGTCCTCAAAGCCTGGACGCCGGAACAGCAGCAGACCAACCTGCCACAATTGCGCCTGCAATCAGACGGAGCGGATAATGAAATGGACAACTATTACATCGAGGACGGCTCCTTTATTCGCTTCCGCAATATTGCCCTGAGCTATGAGCTGTCCCCTGCCCTGCTGCGAAAACTGCATATGGAAAAATGCAGCATCGGCATCAATGCAGAGAACTACCTGCTTTTCACGAAATACAGGGGCTATGATCCCGAGACCACTTCTTTTGACGGCGACCTCAACCAGGGCGTTGACGTGTACCAGTACCCGAAAGCTAAAACCCTATCCTTCACCTTACAGGTAACCTTCTGAGCCATGAAAGCATTAATCTATATATCTGCTTGCTCTTTACTGCTGCTGGGCAGCTGCAACAAATTCCTGGACGAGGATTCCTCCGGCTTCATCAGTCCCGATAACTATTACAAAACGGAAGCCCAGGTACAGGCGGCGGTGAACGGCGCCTATACCGGCCTGGATGATATTTTCATCACCAATCTCGGGGTAGCTACCAGCCCCGCTTTTGTAACAGAATACCTGACAGGCTACAGCACGCGCCTGCGGCCGGCCGGCTTTGAAGAGAACCAGTTCCTGCGGCTGGACTATATTGATCCCGCCAACGGCTTACTGGAATACTGGTGGAAAGCATTGTACTACCCGGTGGAGAACTGCAACAGCGTGATCGATAACCTCAGTCGCAGCAATATCCTCACCGAAGCCGCAAAGAAGAAATATATGGGCGAAGTGTATTTCCTGCGGGCCTGGTATTATTTCATGGGTGTACAGCTGTTTGGCGATATACCCCTGAAGATCACGCCCACTACGGATCTCAGCAATACCCGCATCCCCAAGGCCAGCCAGGAAAAAGTGTATGAGCAGATTGTGGCAGACCTGGCCCTGGCGGAACAATCCGGCCTGCCCTGGACCGATGCCAGTGGTCATATATCCCTGGGCGCTGTAAAATCCCTGCTGGCCAAAGTCTATATCAGCATGGCAGGCTACCCTCTGCAAAAAGGCCAGCGGTATTACCAGCTGGCCTATGAAAAGGCCAGGGAGGTGATTGACAGCAGGTCCTTTGCACTCTTTGCCAGCTATGCAGACCTGCGGAAACAATCGCTGCAGAATACCGGCGAGCATATCTTCATGCTGCAGCGTGACGCCATCACCGCCGGCAATATCCTGCACTTTTTCCTGATGCCCTTCCCTGATCTGCCTATCACCATACAACCTGCCTATGGCGGCGCACTGGCGCCCCATCCCGATTTTTACAATGCCTATGCCCCAGACGACCAGCGCAGGCAGGAGCAGGTGTTCTTTATCTCGCGTTACCCGGAATACAAAAACGCAGGCAATACCATCACGCTGCCAGATCCGATGCTGTTCAAATACTGGGATACACAGGCCGAAGTATCGGGAAAATCAGGCCTGAATTTTTCCTGGATCCGTTACGCTGATATCCTGCTGCTCTGCGCTGAGGCCCGGGCCCGCATGGATGGTGGAACAACAACTGACGCCACTGCCCTGGAAGCCTACCAGCAGGTCAGGCAGCGGGCATTCCCGGGCAGCACGGCCCCTGCCCAGCTAAGTGTTAATACTGTATTAAAAGAAAGGTTCCTGGAACTCTGTTTTGAATGGCAGACCTGGTTTGATATGATCCGCACCCGCAAAGCCCTGAACACCGGAACAGGCGGGATTGTAGACCTGATCGGCTTTCAGGCGCCCAATCACGTAAAAGCATTTACTGAAAAGGACCTTCAGCTGCCGATACCATTGAGCGAGGTCCAGAAAAACCCCTTGCTTAAATAGCCATCTTCGGATACTTTTGCAGTGGATCTGGTTCAACTAAACACCTGTATGGAAAAAGAGCGTTTACAACAATTGATCGATAAGGTACTCAGCGGCCAGGCTTCCGTACAGGAACAACGGGAACTCGACCAATGGTATGCTGCGCAGGAAGCAAACCCGGGCTTAACAGAAGGACTCAGTGAACAACGCAGGGACCAGCTGGGCAAACAATTGTTCCAGTCCATAGAAGGACAGGTAAAGCCCGCAACCCCCGCAGAAGAGGCGCCCGCACTGGTGCATATGCCGCCGCGCAGCCGGAAAATGCAACGCTGGATAGCCGCCGCCGGCGTACTGTTACTGTTATCAGTAGGCGCTTTTTACTTTTACTACCGGTCGGCTGCTGAAACAGCACAGCCCATTGCCTGGCAGCAATACAAGGCGGACACCTCCGTGTTGCTGGTGCGCCTGCCTGACCGTTCGCAGGTCTGGCTCAATGCCGGTTCTTCGCTCAGGTTTGACAGCGCCTTCTCCAATGGCAAACGCGAGTTCTGGCTGGAAGGCGAAGCCTATTTTGATGTACAGCCACTGGCCAGCCAGCCCTTTGAAGTACATACCCGCCAGCTCACTACCAAAGTGCTGGGCACCGCTTTCAATATTGACGCCTATAAACCTGACACCGCCATTGCGGTCACCGTAACAAAAGGCAAAGTAGCAGTCAGTGATTCCAGCAAAGAGTTGGGCCAGCTGCTGCCCGATCAGCGCCTGATCTGCCATGCAGACGGCAGTGTAGAGAAAGACAGCACCACCGCCCGCGATTATACCGCCTGGACCAGCGACCAGCTGGTATTCCGCAACATGACCTATAAAGATGTGGCCAGAAGACTGGAACGCCGCTTTGGTATTGAATTGTGGTTCCGCAATCCCAAACTGGAGGAATGCCTGATCACCGGCAGCTTTGATGCCCGTCTCCCGCTCCAGGAGATCCTGGACATGATAGCCCTCACCAATGGCAGCGATATCGGCCAGAGCAAGCTGATCAACGTATATTTTATTACGGGTGAGAAAAAATGTAAATAGCGGTTTTCTCCTCCAACCGTGACTATAGCGGTATGAACCAATTACCTGTGGCCAAGTGGCTATGCTGCTTGCTATTCATCAGTTGCATCGGGAACGCTGCGGTAGCGCAGCAGACCAACCTGGTACAGTACGTCAATACGCTACAGGGTACCGACTCAAAATATGAATTGAGCTGGGGCAATACCTACCCCACCACCGCCCTGCTCTATGGCATGCATACCTGGGCCGCACAGACCGGCAAAAATGGCGAAGGCTGGAAATACCAGTACAGTGTCAACAGCATCCGCGGCTTCCAGCAGGCCCACCAGTGCAGTCCCTGGGTCAGTGATTACGGCGTATTCTCCCTCATGCCTGTGATGGGTGAGCTGGTACTGGACGAGAACAAACGCGCCAGCACTTTCTCCCATGCCAACGAAACGGCCAGACCACATTATTACGCCGTACAATTTGATAACGGTATCCGCACAGAATTATCGCCCACAGAACGGGGTGCCCACCTGCGTTTCAGCTTCCCCAAAGGCAAACCGGCTTTCCTGGTGCTGGATGGCTATACCAAACAAAGCGAGGTGACCATCCTGCCGGGAGAAAGAAGGATCATTGGCTGGATCAATAACCAGCGCTTTGCCCCTGGTTCGTTCAAAAATTATTTCGTTATTGAATTTGATCAGCCCTTTACTGCCTACGGCATCTGGGAAAATAAGGCTAATACCCATGTGCCAGGGCAAACCAACGCCCATGGCGATGGCGTAGGCGCTTACCTGCAGTTCAAACCCGGCGTTAAAGTACAGGCCCGCGTAGCTTCCTCCTATATCAGTCCGGAACAGGCCCTCCTTACCTGGAACCGGGAACTTGGCAGCCATAAAACACTGGAGCAGACAAAGACCGCGGCCGCCGCTGCCTGGAACCAGCTGCTGGGCCGTGTACTGGTGGAAGGCGGCACCGAAGAACAGAAAGCCACTTTCTACAGCTGTCTCTTCCGCGCCAACCTGTTCAGCCGGCAGTTCTTTGAATATGATGCCAGCGGCAATCCTCATTACTGGAGCCCCTATGACGCCAAAGTACATGCAGGATATATGTATACTGATAATGGTTTCTGGGATACTTTCCGTTCCCAGTTCCCGCTCACCAATATCCTGCATCCCACCATGCAGGGACGGTATATGCAGGCCCTGCTGGACGCCCAGCAGCAATGCGGCTGGCTGCCGGCCTGGTCATTCCCCGGAGAGACCGGCGGCATGTTGGGCAACCATGCTATTTCCCTGCTCACTGATGCCTGGGTAAAAGGCATCCGCAGCTTCAACCCGGACTCGGCATTGAAAGCCTATGCCAATGAGTCCATGAACAAAGGACCCTGGGGCGGCGCCAATGGCAGGGCCGGCTGGAAACCCTACTGGCAGCTGGGTTTTGTGCCCTACCCGGAATCTGAAGGATCAACCGCGCAGACGCTGGAATATGCCTATGATGATTTCTGCGCCTGGCAGCTGGCCCGGATGACCGGCAACAAATTCTACGAGCAGATCTTTGCCCGCACCATGTATAATTACCGGAACGTGTATGACTCCACCGTGGGTTTCATGCGCGGCCGCCGCAATGACGGCAGCTGGACGCCCGACTTTGATCCCTATGTCTGGGGCGGTCCCTATACCGAGGGTAACGCCTGGCATTATACCTGGTCCGTTTTTCATGATGTGCAGGGCATGATCAACCTGATGGGGGGCGACAAAGCCTTTACCACTAAAATAGATTCCGTATTCACCATACCCAATACCGTTAAATACGGCAGCTATGGCGGTATGATCCATGAGATGCAGGAAATGGTGCTGGCCGGTATGGGACAATATGCCCATGGCAACCAGCCCATCCAGCACATGATCTATCTCTACAGCTATGCAGGCCAGCCCTGGAAAACGCAGTACCATGTGCGCCAGGTAATGGACAGGCTCTACAATGCCACGGAAAAAGGTTTTCCGGGAGATGAGGACCAGGGCGGCATGTCGTCCTGGTACGTACTCAGCGCCCTGGGTATCTACAGCGTTTGCCCGGGCACCGATCAGTATGTGCTGGGCAGCCCGGTATTTCCCAAAGCCACTATCACGATGGAGAACGGGAAAAAATTTGTGATCGAAGCAAAACAGAACAGCAAAGAGAACGTCTATATCCAGTCGGCCAGCCTCAATGGTTCGTCCCATACAAAAAACTATATCAGCTACAGCGATCTCTATAATGGCGGCCATCTGTTGTTGCAGATGGGCAACCAGCCTGCCACCGGCAGGGGGATCAACAAGGCCGACCGTCCCTTCTCGCTGACACAACCTTAATGCGCCAGCGCAAACCACCGAACAAAATATCCACCATTATGGTCAGAAAACTATGCACTGCGCTGCTCTATACCGTACTCGCCGTGCCGCTCCATGCCCAAACCAGGCAATCGCTCAACAGTGACCGCATACAATGGATGCTGACGCCACAGTCAGCCATTGGGAAAGACAGTGTCAACCTCTATGCCCCCGGCTACAATACCGGCAGCTGGGTGAAAGCAGTAGTACCCGGCTGCGTATTCACGGCCTATGTGGAAGCCGGTCTTGAAAAAGATCCCAACTTCGGCGACAATGCCTACCAGGCAGACAAATCAAAATACCACCGGAATTTCTGGTACCGTACCGAATTGAGTATCGACAAACCCGCCGGGCAAACCGTCTGGCTCAACTTTGAAGGCATCAACCGCAAAGGCGAGATCTTCTTCAACGGCCATCGGCTGGAACTCCTGGATGGCTTTATGCACCGTGGCAAATTTGATATCACGCCCTATATCCGTACCGGTCAGCCAAACACCCTGGCCGTATTGGTGTACTGGCCCAAGCTGCCCGTGCCCAACTATGCCAGCCCTACCTATATTTCCAGTGATGGCTGGGACTGGATGCCCTCCGTGCCCGGCCTGCTCCAGGGCATTACGGATGATGTATACCTCAGCACCAGCGGCAACGCCACACTGATCGATCCCTGGATCCGGACTGATCTCACAGCCCAAAAAGATGGACTGGTATCTTTGACCGTTGGCATGAAAAATCATGGCGAATCGGAGCTGAAAGGTAAGCTCAGCGGCACTATACAACCCGGCGATATCCGTTTCACCCGTGATGTCACTATCAAAGCTGGTGAAACCGTCCAACAGCTCTTTGATACCGCGTCTTTCAAACAGCTGCTCATTAAAGACCCGGCGCTCTGGTGGCCCAACGGTTATGGTTCGCCCAACCTCTATTCCCTCGATCTGCAGTACAGCGTGGATGGTAAAACAGTGGACAGCCGGCAGATCAAATTTGGCATCAGGAAGTACACCTATGATACCATCGGCAATGTGCTGCATATCTCCGTGAATGGAGAAAGGATCTTTATCAAAGGCGGCAACTGGGGCATGAGTGAATACCTGCTCCGCTGCCGCGGTGAAGAATATGACCTGAAAGTATCCCTGCACCAGCAGATGAACTACAATATGATCCGCAACTGGATCGGCTCGGTGACCGACGAAGAATTTTATGACGCCTGTGATAAATACGGCATCATGGTATGGGATGATTTCTGGCTTAACTCGCACCCCAACCTGCCCAATGATGTATTTGCTTTCAACCACAATGCCGTGGAAAAGATCAGGCGCCTCCGCAACCACGCCAGCATAGCCCTCTGGTGCGGCGATAATGAAGGGTATCCCCTGCCGCCGCTCAACGGCTGGCTCCGTGAGAACGTGAAGACCTTTGACGGCGGCGATCGCTGGTACCATGCCAATTCCCATTCCGACGCCCTCACCGGCAGCGGCCCCTGGGTCAACTTCCATCCCAAATGGTATTTCACCAGGTACCCCGGCGGCTTTGGCGGTGATCCCGGCTGGGGCTTCCGCACGGAGATCGGAACAGCCGTATTCCCTACTTTCGAGAGCTTCAAAAAGTTCATGCCGGAAGATAGCTGGTGGCCCCGCAATGACATGTGGAACAAACATTTCTTTGGGCAGTCGGCCTTTAATGGCGGGCCCGACAACTACGTCAACACCATCAACAGCAGCTACGGCGAAGCTAAGAACATAGAGGATTTCTGCCGCAAGGCCCAGCTGGTGAACTATGAAACCAATAAAGCCATGTATGAAGGCTGGCTGCACCATATGTGGGACGATGCCTCCGGCATCATGACCTGGATGAGCCAGAGCGCTTACCCATCAATGGTATGGCAGACCTACGATTATTATTACGACCTCACCGGCGCTTATTTTGGCGTGAAGAAAGCCTGTGAGCCCATCCATATCCAGTGGAGCTATGCGGACAATTCCGTCAAAGTGATCAACACCACTACCCAGGCGCTCCATACTGTAAAAGCCAAAGCCACCGTGTATACCCTGGATGGCAAGGCCGCGCCCAGATACGGAAAGGAAATAACGCTCAACGCTGCCGCCAATGCCGCTACGCCGGCTTTTGATATCAATTTCAATAACGACAACCTGGCCTATAAAGTACCCGCTGTAGCTTCTTCCGGCTCGCCCGAAGCAGCTGATGCCAATGCCGTATCAGACGGCAGTTCCGGCAGTCGCTGGAGCAGCGCCTATAATGACAACGAATGGGTATATGTGGACCTGGGGCAACCACAGACCGTTGCCGCCGTGACCCTCAACTGGGAATCCGCCCATGCCAGAGCCTATACCATCCAGGTATCCACCGATGCCAGGAGCTGGACCGACGTGTACAAAACAGATAGCGGCAAAGGCGGCGTAGAGCAGATCGGCTTTACACCCGTAACCGCCCGCTATGTAAAGATGCAGGGCATCAGCAGGGCTACTACCTATGGCTACTCGCTCTATGACCTGGAAGTATTTGGCAAAAATGTGTCCAATACCCTGCAGGATATGCAGTTCATCAAACTGGAACTGACCGATGCCAATGGCAAAATCCTTTCAGAGAACAGGTACTGGAGAAGCAATAAATCCGCCGACTATACCGCCCTCAACAAATTGCCCAAAGCCAGCCTGCAAACGAGCAGCCAGCTGAGAAAGGAAAAAGACAAAAGCATTATTGAGGCCACGGTCAGCAACAGCAATAAGAGCATCGCTTTTGCCGTCCGGGTACGCGCTGTCAATGCCGCCACAGGTGAACAGATCCTGCCGGTTTTCCAGGACGACAACTACTTTATCCTCCTGAAAGGCGAAAAAAAGAAACTGACCATCAGCTTCGACAGTAAGCTGCTGCCTGCCGGCAACTATAAACTACTGGTAGAGCCCTACAATAAATAATTGACCTTTACCCATTACCAGTCCATAAGCGCCTGCGGGCGCTTATGGACTTTTTCTTTTTCCAGTAGCGGTTCCTTTTGGACCAGGTGACTTATAGGCAAGAATTATAGCTTGCTTATGACAACAAAGAAATTCCCTGTCCCGCTTGCGCTCCTCATTTTAACGATTGCCTGTAACAAAGGAGACTTCCTCGACAAGACAGTAAACACCGATCTCAACGAAAAGACCGTATTCTCTGACAGTGCCCGTACCATGGATTTCCTGACGGGCATCTATGCTGACATCAGTTATAGCTTCAACCCGTACCGCTTTGGCGATGCCGGCCTGGAATCCGCCTGTGATGAAGCGGAAGGCCCCGGCACCAACAGCAACAGCGCCTTTATCCAGTGGGCGGTGGGTTCTATCAATGCCAATGTGGGCGTAACGGCGGATCCCTGGAACACCTCCTACACCAATATCAGGCGGGTGAATAGGTTCTTTAAAAACCTGCCGATATCGCCATTAACACCTTCCCTGAAGGTGACGGCCAAAGCAGAGGCCCGTTTTCTCCGGGCCTGGTATTATTTCAACATGGTGCGGCACTATGGTGGCGTAGCCCTGGTAGGCGATAGCATCTATTCCGGGGAAACACCCATACAGGTGGAACGCCGCAGTTTTGAGGACTGTATCAATTATATAGTATCGGAGCTGGATATTGCCATACCTGACCTGCTCAATACCCAGTTTGCCAATAACCACGGCCGCATTACGGCCGGCGCCGCCCGTGCCCTGAAAGCCCGGGTGCTGCTGTATGCGGCCAGTCCCCTGTTCAATGGTGAGCAGATAGCTACCGGCGAGCCGCTGCGTTCCGTTACCGGTTATGCCACGGCAGATGCCAGTCGCTGGAAACTGGCGGCCGATGCCGCCAAAGCCGTGATAGACATGAACCTCTATAAGCTGAACGAGGACAACACTACCGCGCCGGGCTATGGCTTTTATAAGCTGTTCACCCTGCGTAAGAATGATGAGTTTATCCTGCAGGGCATGCGTTCCAAGAACCGGGAACTGGAAGGCAGGTGGCTGCCACCCAGCCGCGGCGCCGCCGATGGCGCCACCGCCACCAAAGAAATGGCGGATGCCTTTCCCATGCGCAATGGCAAGGCCATCACCGCCTCCGGCTCAGGATATGATCCCACACATCCTTACCTGAACCGTGATCCCCGCTTTGACTATTCCATTATCCATAATGAATCCATGATCTGGATCAGCGGCGGTCCCAAACAAGCGGTCTATACCTATGTGGGACAACCGCAGGACGGCATCTATGTAGGCACGTCCACCGGCTACTACATCAATAAAATGCTGCAGGATGATGTGGTGCCCAACAATTTCACAGAAACAGAGCGCTGTTTTCCGCTGATCCGCTATGCCGAGATCCTGCTCAACTATGCAGAAGCGCTGAATGAATACGAAGGACCTTCCGAAGCCGTATACGGCGCAGTGGAAGCCATCCGCAAGCGGGCTGGCCTGGATCCTTACCAGCTGACTGCCGGCCTCACCAAAGAACAGCTGCGCACCGTGATCCGGGAGGAACGCCGCATAGAGCTGGCTTTTGAAGAACATCGTTTCTGGGATGTACGCCGCTGGAAGATCGCCGCACAGACAGAAGCCAAAATGGTACACGGCACCCAGATCACCCGGAGCGGCAGTACCTATACCTATGAGACTGTCAACGTACGGCAGCGCGTATTCCGTGACGCCATGTACCTCTGGCCCATGCCGCAGAGCGAGCTGTCCAAATCACCCGAAATGCTTCAAAACCCCGGTTGGTAAACCCTCTTAAAGATATCACCATGAAAAAATGGACCTATAGCCTGCTGACAGGCCTGGCAGTGATGATGCTGGTGCTGGTGGCCTGCGTAAAAGAAAAGGAAAAGAAATTTACCGAAGCAGGTAAGCCGCTCACCGGCAGCTGGCGCATTGTGAAAGTCCTGCGCAACAGTGAAGACCTGACCGAAAGATTCAACTTTTCCAGCTTCCGCATCAATTTCCAGGATAGCGCCTACACTATCACCAGCCCTGTTCCTTTTGTGGTCAGCAAAAATGGCAAATGGCGTTTTGACGACCCGCAGTATCCAATGGAGCTGACCTTCCAGCCTGAAGGCGGAACGCCCGTCAAACCTACGTTCCGTTACCCGGTCTCTAAAGGGAACCGCAGCCTGGTCATCAGTTTCAGCCCCGGCTGCCAGTCCACCAAATACGAATACACCCTGGAGCCTTTGCCCTAACAGTATAAATACATCGACATGAAACGATTGCCCAAAATAAAACGACTGCATATTTTCCTGCTGATGCTGGTGATCACCCTGGTAGTGGCCGCCTGTATCGAGATCCGCGGCCTGGAGCAGCCCTCGTCTGTAAAAGCCGGTGATACCCTGACCGTAGTGGTGAAAGCCTGGATGGACCCTTATTATGATCATCCCCAATCGCGCCTCATTATCGGCTTCCTCTGCCCTACCAGCTGGAATGCCCGCAACAATATGCGCATGTATTATACCAGTAACAATGGGAATGGCACCATGAGCCCGGTGGCCGCCAATGCCACGCCCCGCGGTTCCAGCGAGGTCTGGGCGGAAGCCATCCAGCAAAGGATCGGCATCGGCGGTAACTATATCAACGACCTGGAATGGATCGTGTTCCAGTCGGACAAGGCCTATGACATGAGCGACCTCCCCGAGATCAATGCCAATGTGACCATCAAAGTAAAAGTGGGACCGGAAAACCTCCGCGTCAAGCTCGGTTATTTCAGCGCCTCCAGTATGATGGAACTGAGCGAACCTAAATTCTATGGCAAATGGTTCTCCGATTGTTTTGAAGTAACGGATGGCGAAGGCGAGCTGATCGATTTCTGCAGCCCGCAGATCAGCAATGTGCAGCCTTCCTCAGCCACAGATAATGATATCATCACTTTCAAATTTGATGAGGACGCCATTACCACCGGCCTCAGCGGCGCCCAGGCCGTATACCTCTGCGCTAAAGCCTATACCACCAATAATGAAGTTATTGAAGTATGCAGCCAGGCCGCAGCTTCTTCCCTGACGTCCATCGGCGGCCAGAAATGGCAGCTGGATATCTGGCCCCGCCAGTATTTCAACCTGCAGGATAACCAGCAGCTGGAAAGGCTGGAATTCTATTACACCGATGCTACCGGCACCATCAAAGTGCTGAAGCAGGGTGATACCGGCGATCCTTTCAGTTTCCGGTTCGGCTGCCGCTAATGCCAGCCGGCGACTTCCTTCTTAACAATCATCAGATCCGATAAAACAACAAATATGTTTGCCAGGTATTGTAGAATCTTATTAACGGTTGGGTGCTGCGCGCTGCTGCTGCTGCCCGCGGTCACCCGGGCACAGGACAGCAACACCGCTGCCGGCGCCAACCAGGTAACAGGCAGGGTGCTGGACAACTACGGGCATCCGCTGGCCGGCGCCCGCATCACTGATCAGCAGGCCGGGAGCTTTACCCTCACAGACGCCAATGGCAGTTTCAGCCTCCGGGCATCCAAAGGCAATACCCTTGTTATCACCCACCCGGCTTTCCTGGTGGCTGAGGCCAAAGCCAGTACAGACAGGGAACTCAGCATCCGCCTGGCTGCCAGACCGCTGCCCATGACAGGTACGCCCGCTGCCAGTATCAGTGATACACTTATTGATATCAGCAGAAGGCCGGACGGAAAAATGAAAGTCCTCTACGGCGAGAAGGCTGTTAAAACAGCCATCGGCGCCACTTCCACTATCTATAATGAGCAACTGACCACAACACCCGGCTCCCTCTATGCCTATGCATTACCGGGCCGGCTGGCAGGATTGTATACCAAACAAAGCAGTGGCTGGGGCGCACTAGCTTCCGCCAGCATCACTTCCGGTGAGCTGCTGTTTGATATCCCCAACGCCTCCCTGGTAGGCACTTCCGGCTCTACTGATAATAATGAGATCAGCCTGGCATTGCGGGGTCAGTCGCCCGTGACCATCATTGACGGCATCCAGCGGGATATCTTTGCCCTGGACCCGGAAACCATTGAGTCCATCTCTGTACAGAAAGATGCCCTTTCCAGTGTCCTGCTGGGACAGCGCAGCTCCAAAGGCGTATTACTGGTCACCACCAAAAAGCCTGTTCAGGGAGCGCCGCAGATCTCCCTCACCGCCCAGACCGGTGTACAAACGCCGCTGGGCCTGCTGGATCCCCTGCCCGCCTGGCAATATGCTTACCTGGTGAACGAGGCCCTGATCAATGGCGGCAGCTCCCCCATCTATACCAAAGAACAGATTGATGGATACAGGACCAATAAGGATCCCTATCTCTATCCCAACGTGAACTGGCAGGATGAGCTGCTCAACAAGAATTCCATGCTCAGCCGCTATTCCCTGAATGTCACCGGCGGCTCGCCCGTGGCCCGTTACCTGGTGAACCTGAACTATACCGACCAGCAGGGCCTGTTCAAAGAAGGTGGACAGAATTCCTACAGCACCCTGCTGAACATGAAACGCTACCTCATCAATACCAAAGTAGATGTAGACCTCAACAAGAATCTCAATATCGCCCTGCAGATATTCGGCCGTATACAGGATGGCAACCAGCCGGGCGCCGGTTACAGCAACCTCTACCAGCGCATGCTGGTGGTGCCCAACAACGCTTATCCTATCTATAACCCCAATGGCTCTTTTGGCGGCGCTACCAATTATACCGCCAACCTCTTTGCCGACCTGGCCAATTCCGGTTATATCACCAACAATGACAAGGAACTGCTGTCTACCGTGGACATTACCTATAAGCTGGACAATTACGTGCCCGGTATGTGGTTCAAAGGAAAGGCCAATGTTTCCGTGCTGACCTCTTCCATCATCAACCGCAGCAAAAAAACACCCGTCTTCAAAATGAGTGTCAGCGGGGCTGATACCAGCTATGCCCGCTACGGCGAGATCTCCGACCAGAAAAATGATTTTGCCATTACCTCCAGCGGCAACGCCTGGTTCTACCAGGCCCAGCTGGGCTATACAAAGCGGATAAGCGGCCACCAGCTGGAAGCCGTGGCCCTCTTTGATCAGCTGCAAACCACCTATAACTTCGATCTCCCCTCCAAGACCACCAATATGGCCGGCAAGCTGTCCTGGAACTTTGCCGAAAAGTATATGGCCGAAGCAGCCCTTACCTACAGCGGCTATGACCGTTTCCGGCCGGGCAACCGCTTCTATGCTTTTTATGCCGCCGGTCTCGGCTGGAATATGGCGCAGGAAGATCTTGTGAAGGACAACCTGCCCTGGCTCAATACGTTTAAATGGCGTATCAATTACGGACAAACAGGCAATGCCAACGTAGGTTATTTCATCTGGCGCCCCGCCTACCAGGACCAGTTCCTGCCCTATGGCTATGGCGTTACCCACACCGCCCTCAATGGCGTATATGAACGGCCCCTGGTCAATGTGGATGCCGAACCCGAAAAAGCACATAAGCTCAATATCGGGCTGGACATTGCCGTGCTGCGCAACCGCCTCTCCCTGTCAGCCGACTATTACCGGGACAGTTACTACGACCTGATGCAGTACCGCGGCAGCAGCATTGCCCTCATCGGCAACAGCTACCCGCTGGAGAATATCGGCAAGAACCGCTTTACCGGCACGGAGCTGTCCGCCACCTGGCAGGACAATATCCGCGACTTCAACTACTATATCAGCGCCAATGGCAGCTTCTCCAATTCAAAGATCCTGTTCATGGATGAAATAGGCCGCCGCTACAGCTGGAATGAAAGGACCGGTCAGCGTGTAGGCGCCAATTTCGGATATATTGCCGAGGGCCTGATCCAGACCCAGCAGGAAGCAGCTACCGCCGCCACCGTATCCGGTTACACCCTGCAACCCGGGGATATCAAATACCGCGACCTCAACGGCGATGGCATCATTGACCAGTTTGATGAAACCAACCTGGACGGCAACAAACCCCTGTTCTTCTATGGTATTTCCGGTGGCTTCAACTACAAAGGCTTTAGCTTCAGCGTCCTCTTCCAGGGCGTGCAGAACCGCGTACAGTACCTCAACTCCTGGGAAACCGAGTTTGAGTTCAACACCATGAACCTGAACGGCAACCTCTACAATCACCACCTGGGCCGCTGGACGCCGGAGAATGCCGCTACCGCCACCTATCCCCGGCTGACCTACGGCTTCAACAGCAACAACCATGTGCAGAGTACCAGTTTCTGGCAGCACTCGGGGGATTATATCCGCCTCAAGAATATAGAGCTGGGTTATGCCCTGCCCTACAGCCTGACCCAACGGCTCCGCCTGGGCAGCGTACGCATCTTTGTCAACGCACAGAACCTGGCCACCTGGGCTGAGTTTGAACGCGGCGATCCCGAAGTCAGCGGCAAGGAATACCCCATGCAGAAAGTGATCAATACCGGTATCAATATCAAATTATAAGAACAACGAACTATGGTTTGCCACAATACAACAAAATCACTCAGGTCAGTAGCAGCGATCCTGCTGCTGCTGGCCGCCGCCACAGGTTGTAAAAAGACCTGGGAAGATGTGCCGCTGGAGCAATACACCGAAGAATATGTATGGGACAAACAGGATTCCCTGGGCACCAAGGCAAGAGGTTTCCTGGCAGAGATCTATTCCACACTGCCCGAAGGATATAACCGGGTGAGCAGCGATCTCCTGGACGCCGCCACCGATGATGCCATTTCCTCCGTGTCCGGCACCACCGCTGTACAGCGGCTGGCCACGGGCAGCTATACTTCCACCAATAACCCGGAAGACCGCTGGGGCGCCAGCTATAGTACTATCCGGAAGACCAGCATCTTCCTCAACAAGTTTGATGCGGTGCCCCTCAGTATCAAAATGGCCGACGGCAGCTCCGCCAAAAAAGCCTGGCGCGGCGAAGCGAGGTTTATCCGCGCACTGGCCTATTTTGAACTGCTGAAACGCTATGGCGGCGTTCCCCTCATGGGCGATCTTGTCCGCGAGGTCAATGATGATGTCCGCCTGCCCCGGAACAGTTTTGAAGAGACTGTGAACTATATTGTTTCCGAATGCAACAAAGCCGCTGACAGTCTCTGGCTGGATCCCATCGCGTCCTCCCAGTATGGGTATGTTACTAAAGGTGCAGCCCTGGCCCTCAAAGCCAGGACCCTGCTCTATGCCGCCAGCCCCCTGTACAACGGTGGTAATATTGAGGCCAGTAACCCGCTCACAGGTTATACCAGCTATAATGCAGACAGGTGGCGACTGGCCGCTGAAGCCGCCCAGGCGCTGATCAGTTATGGCAAATTTTCCCTGGGCAGCGATTTCAAAAAGATCTTTATCAGCAAGGGCAATACAGAAGTGATCTTTGCCAAAGTGGGTGGTCCCACCAAGAACGTGGAATCCAACAATGGCCCTGTGGGTTATTCTTCCGCCACCGCTACCGGCAGGACCAGCCCCACCCAGGAGCTGGTGGATGCCTTTCCCATGCTCAACGGGCTGCCCATCACTGACGCCGCCTCCGGCTATGATGACAACTTCCCCTATGCCAACCGTGATCCACGCCTTACCTATACCATTTTTTACAATGGGGCGCAATGGCTCAACAGGAGCATACAGACCTTTGAAGGCGGGCTGGACAAACCCAATACCAATGCACCGCAAACACGCAGCGGTTACTATATGCGCAAGTTCATGGGCGAATACGAAAGCCAGACCAACTATTCTGATATCCCGCATGATGTGATCCTCTTCCGTTATGCAGAAGTGCTGCTCAACTATGCCGAAGCACAGAATGAATTTGCCGGTCCCGTGCAGGAAGTATACCATGTCCTTGAAGCCATCCGCCAGCGGGCGGGCCTCAACCCCTACCAGCTGAAAGCGGGCCTTACCAAAGAAGAGATGCGGGAACTGATCCGCAGCGAAAGGCGCGTGGAAATGGCCTTCGAGGAACAGCGTTTCTGGGATATCCGCCGCTGGAAGATAGCAGAACAGGTCATGAACCAACCCCTGCACGGCATGCGTATCAATATATCCAGCAGCGGGAACAGGACCTATACCAGGATAGAGGTGCTGAAGGCTGCCTTCAAAGCGCCCGCTATGTATCTCTACCCGGTGCAATATGATGAGGTGGCTAAAAACCCCAACATGAAACAAAACCCCGGCTGGGAATAAACTACCACTACTAATTGACCTATATGAATAAGATAACGATAGGGCTCCTTTTTACGATCCTCCTGCTGCCGGCGTTCTCCTTTGCACAGCGCATGATCACCGGCATCGTAAAAGACGATAACGGCCCCGTTGCCAATGCCAGCATTACTGAAAAGGATGTAGCGTCCAATGGTACTTCCGCCGGAACGGACGGGCGTTTCCGCCTCACCCTGCGCGGCAAGTCAAACACTTTGATTGTCTCCTACGTAGGATACGTTACCCAGGAAGTGAGCATTGGCAGCAGCAACAGTATTGAGATAGTATTGCAGACCAGTCGCGGCTCCATGGAAGATGTGATAGTAGTAGGTTTTGGGAAGAAGCAGCGCATTACCAATACCGGTTCGGTCAATACCATCAAGGTAGAAGAGATCCGGCTGGTGCCCACTGCCAACGTGCAGAACGCGCTCACCGGCAGATTGCCGGGCTTTTACTCGCAGCAGCGATCCGGTCAGCCCGGTCGTGACGGCGCTGATTATTTTATCCGTGGCGTCAGCTCGCTCAATGATGATGGCAATAAACCCCTGATCATTGTGGATGATATTGAATACACCTATGTCCAGCTGGCGCAGATCAACGTGAACGAGATAGAGACCATCTCTATCCTGAAAGACGCCTCCACCACCGCCATCTATGGCATCAAGGGCGCCAACGGCGTACTGGTAGTGACCACCCGCCGCGGACAAAGCGGCAAGCCCAGGGTCAATGTCCGGAGCGAGGCAGGCATGCAGATCCCGACCATCAAACCCAAATTCCTCAACGCCTACCAGACAGCTACCCTGGTCAATGAGGCCAGGGCCAATGATGGACTGGCCCTGCAGTTCACGCAGGAAGACATGGAGCTGTTCAAAAGCGGACAGGATCCCTTTGGCCATCCTGATGTGAACTGGTATGATGCTATTTTCAAATCCGCATCGCTCCAGGCCAATACCAATGTGGATGTTTCCGGTGGCAGCAGCACTGTTAAATACTTCACCTCTTTCGGCGCACTCACCCAGAATGGATCCATCAAGGACTTTTCAGGCGCTGCCGGGGAGAACCTCAACAATAACTATTTCTTCCGCCGGTTCAATTTCCGGACCAACCTGGACATCCAGGCTACCCGCACGCTCAGCCTGCGACTGGATGTTACCGGTCGCTTCGGGATGATCAACACCCCCAATACCAATAATATTATGGGGGAGATCTATGACTGGAACCGCATCACGCCCTATGCCGCCCCCTTTATCAATCCCAACGGCAGCTATGCGTATGCGTATAATACCAAGGAAAGTCTGCCCACGCTCAATTCACGTCTGGCCCTGTCCGGTTATACCCGCACCAAACAGAACGACCTCAATATCCTGTTTGGCGGCACCCAGAAACTGGACGTCCTCACCCGCGGTCTTTCTGTGACCGGTCGCGTGGCCTATGCCAGCACCTGGGATGTATGGCGTAAGCTCCTGCGTGATCTGCCGCCGAGCTACCACTATGATCCTATCACCAAAGAACATACTATTGATCCCCGGGGCCGCTACAGCATGCCCACCTATGCTGTCAGCGCCGGCAGCGATATCTCCGACAGGCGCGTGAACCTGCAGGCTTTTATCAACTATGACCGCGTATTCGGCGATCACCAGTTCCGCGGCATGGTCCTTTTCAACCAGAACAGCTACAGCAATAAGAACAGTCTGCCCGAGAACTTCCGCGGCTATAGTCTTTCCGCCGGCTATAACTACCAGCGCAAATACCTGCTGGATGTGAACATCGGCTACAATGGTTCCGATCGCTTCCAGGGCGGTAGCCGCTATGGCCTGTTCCCCGCAGTTTCTGCGGGCTGGAATATAGCAGCAGAGCCCTTCTTTGAAAATATCTTGCCCGGCATCAAACTGTTCAAGCTCCGTGCAGGCTATGGCGTAGTAGGCTCCGACGCCGTAACCGGCAACCGGTATATCTATGAGCAGACCTACAATACCAGCGGCAATTATTCCTTCGGGGAATCACCCACCAACCTCACAGGCATACAGGAAGGAACGCTTGGCAACGGTGCGGTGACCTGGGAAAAGAAAAGATCCCAGAACTATGCCATCGATGTGAACATGTGGAAGGATAAACTGTCCTTCACCCTGGAATATTTCCGCGACCTCCGGATAGACCAGCTGGTATACCGCGGCTCCATACCCAATGTACTGGGCATTGGTACCGCACCGGTCAATATCGGCCGGGTGCAGAACAGGGGCTGGGAACTGATTGCCACCTACCAGGATAAAGTGGGTGATGTACAGTTCAATATCACCCCCACCTTCTCTTTTGCCAAAAACAAAGTGCTGTTCAAGGATGAAGCGTCCCAGCGTTATCCCTGGCTGGCCCAGACAGGCCATCCCATCAACCAGCCCTTTGGCTATAAATGGATCGGGTTCTACGAGAACCAGGCCGATGTGGACAAAAGCGCCAAACCTATCTCCGGCGTAGTGAAACCCGGCGATCTGAAATATGCTGACCTCAATGGCGACAATATCATTGACCAGAATGACAAAACAGCCATCGGCAAACCCAATCTCCACACCACCAACGTGGGGTTGACCCTGGGCGCCCGCTACAAAGGTTTTGGCCTGAACGTATTGTTCCAGGGGGCGTACGACTATAGCTTCAGCATCATCGGCAGCGGTATAGAACCCTTCAAAAGCCAGTTCCAGCCTATTCACCTGCAACGCTGGACACCGGATAATAATAAGGACGCCCTTTTTCCAAGGCTCACCACTGATGCCGGCAGCGTGAACAGCGGGACCGACTACCTGTCTGATTTCTGGCTGATTGATGCCCATTATGTGCGACTGAAAACCATTGAGCTGAGCTACCAGTTGCCCGACAAATGGCTGCCGCTCAGGATCAACAACGCCCGGTTCTACCTGAGCGGGTTCAACCTGTTCACCTGGACCAACTACAAGAAATACCAGCAGGATCCCGAAGTGGCCAGCGGCTCCATCGGCGATTCCTATCTCAACCAGCGCGTAGTGAACCTGGGCGTCCAGGTAGGGCTTTAAAATTTGATTGGCTTACGTAACTTCATACACATGAACAAGATCCTGAAAAAATCCTTCGCAGTACTGGCCGCTGCCGGTTGCTTAACAGCACAGGCCCAGACACCCATTGCCCCCTTTAAAAAAGGCGACCGTGTTGCTTTTGTAGGCAACAGTATCACAGACGGCGGTCATTACCATTCCTATATCTGGCTTTATTATATGACCCGCATGCCCGAACAGCGCATTGATGTTTTCAATGCAGGTATCGGCGGTGATGTGGCCGGCCAGATCAATTTCCGTTTCAATGGGGATGTACTGCCTAAAAAACCAACAGTCATTGCCCTCACCTTCGGCATGAACGACAGCAAGTATATGGAATACCTGCAACCCAATGCTGCTGAGGCAGCAGCAAAAGCGGTGCAGACATCCTATGAAAGCTACCAGCAGATAGAAAAGAAACTGCAGGCCCTGCCCGCAGTCCGCAAAATATTGATGGCTTCCTCTCCTTATGATGAAACCGTCAAAGGCCCCGGCAACTATTTCCCCGGCAAAAGCAAGACCATGCTGAAAATTGCGGAGTTCCAGGAAGCAGCCGCCAAAAAGAACAACTGGTCTTTCCTGGATCTCAACCGGCCCATGACAGCTATCAATCAAAAATTCCAGCAGCAGGATACTGCTTTCACCATCTGCGGCGGAGACCGTATCCATCCCGGTCAGGATGGCCATATGGTGATGGCCTACCTGTTCCTGAAAGCACAGGGCCTTGCCAACAAACCGGTAGCAGACGTGGTCATTGATGCTACGCAGAAAAAATTGCAGAAAGCCACTAACAGCAGCGTTACCGGCCTGGCGGTTACCGGCGCTGGCCTGCAGTTTGATTACCTGGCCAAAGCCCTGCCCTACCCGCTGGACACGGTGCCAAGGGGCTGGGGCGCTACTACCCGACAATCGGAAGTAGTGAAGCTGGCGCCTTTCACAGAGGAGTTCAACCAGGAGTTGCTGACTGTAAAAGGACTGGCTGCTGATAAACAGTATACCCTGACTATTGACGGTGAAAAGATCGGCAGCTGGACCGGCGCCGAATGGGCCGAAGGCATCAACCTGGCCACCATCAGCAGGACACCACAATACCAGCAGGCTACGGCCATCATGCTGCTGAACGAGGAACGCTGGGAGCTGGAACGCAAATTCCGTCAGCATGCCTGGATGGAATTCAATATCCTGGGCGAAAGAGGCCTGCTCAATAAAGATGATGTGAACACCATGGATACCGTGATGGCCCTGTCCAAAGACAATGGCTGGATCCGGGGTAACCTCGACAACTACTCCCGCTCCCGCATGCCCGTCATCCGCGCCACCTGGGAAAAACAGCTGGAACTACTAACCTCCACCATCTACAGCATCAACAAACCGAAGAACAGGCATTGTGTGATCAGGCAGGAATTATGATCCGCTCATCAAAACCCAACCTATTCTATTTTATAAGAAGACCATAATGCGGAACTATACAACGGTCGCCAGGTATTGCCTGGCGGCCATGCTCATAATAAGCAGCACAGCGGTCAAAGCCCAGCCATCCTGGTTCATAGATGGCTACCACGGCGGCATCTGGGGTCATTACCCCAAAGGATATACTACATTCATTGTTGAGCAGCTACGCCAGCACCCTTACTGGAAGCTCAACCTGGAAATAGAACCCGATACCTGGGACAGCGTCCGGGTGCAGGATCCAGAAGCTTTTGCCGCCCTGCAATCTTTTCTTGAAGCAGGACGGATAGACTATGTGAACCCCGCCTATGGACAACCTTATCTCTTCAACGGCTCCGGTGAAAGTATGATCCGCCAGTTCCATTATGGCATGAAAAAACTACGGGATCATTTTCCCGGCATCTCTTTTACCACCTACTCTTCCGAAGAGCCCTGCTTCACCAGCGCACTGCCGCAGGTACTGCGCTCCTTCGGCTTCAAATACGCCTCACTCAAAAATCCCAATACCTGCTGGGGTGGCTATACCCGTGCCCATGGCGGTGAATTAGTGAACTGGATAAGCCAGGATGGCAGCAGCCTGCTCACTGTTCCCCGCTACGCTACTGAAGGACTGGAAAAGAATTCCACCTGGCAGACCACGGCCTGGACCAATAGCCCGGACTATTTCAAAGCTGCCCGTGCATACGGTATTCAGCATCCCGTGGCCATGACCCTGCAGGATGCGGGCTGGCGCAATGGTCCCTGGATAGGAAAACAGACAGATACTACCCAGACACAATACAGCACCTGGTTACATTATTTTGAAAAAATAGCAGATCACCGGCTGGCTACCGACTGGAAACTATCCCAGGAAGATATCCAGGTGAGCCTGGTCTGGGGCGCGCAAATTTTGCAGCGGCTGGCGCAGCAGGTGCGCCGTGCAGAGAATAAACTGGTAGCCACGGAGAAGCTGGCCAGCATAGCCGTACTCAGTCCACTGCCGCAAAAATTCAGCTGGCCGCAATCCTCCTTCGACCGCGCCTGGCAGCAGCTCCTGCTGGCGCAGCACCATGATTGCTGGATAGTGCCCTATAACGGCATCAGAGGCGGTGGCAACTGGGCCAATAAAGTACAGGCCTGGACAGGAGACGCAGAAAGGATCTGTGACAGCATCAGCAATAGTATTTATGCCTTATTCAGTCAGCCCGGCGCCGCTCCGGATAACCCCGCCATGATCCAGGTATTTAATACTACCGGTATTTACCGGTACGACCTGGTCACAGCCGAAGTGCCGGAAGGATTGACCGCAGCTATCCGCTCTGTTCAATTCGGTAAGCAGTACCTGCCCGTTCAGCTGATCACCAACCCGCAGACCGGGAAAAAGGAAATGCTCTTCCATGCCCCTGTACACGAAACAGGCATGCAGTTTTTTACCCCTTCCGTCAAAAATGCCGGTAGCAGACCCGCTACCGTTACACAACAGGAAGGCCGCTACATACTGGACAGCTACCACTACCGGCTCACTATAGATTCCCGGCAGGGTGGCGCCATTACCAGTCTGATCAGTAAAGTCTGGACGAACCAAAAAAAGTGGCGGCCCGGGAAAGAATGGATCCCGGCCGGCCAGGCCTTCAATGCATTGCAGGGTAATTTTTATCAGCATGGCGGCCGGCTCAGGGCTACGAGCCAGCCGGCTATTGTCAGTATCCTGGAACAGGGGGCCCTGCGCATCCGGGTCCTGGTCAGCGGCGCCATTGCCGGTCAGCCCTACCGGCAGACCATCACCCTGGTGCAGGGTGAGCCACGCATTGATTGCAGCCTGGAGATCGACTGGCAGGAGAATATTCCCGTAGGTGACCCCTATGGCCAGGACAACTACAAGGCCGAAGACCTCCGCAAGGCCTTTTATAATGACCGGGATAAGCTGCTGCTGACCTTTCCGCTCAACATAGACAGCCAGGCTATTGATAAGAATGCGCCTTTTGCTGTTACCCGCAGCCAGCTGGACAATACCCTGTTCACTACCTGGGATAGCATCAAAAACAATGTGCTGCTGCATTGGGTGGATGCCGTTGATGCAAAAGGCAGCCAGGGCATGGCCCTGTTCACTGACCATACCACTGCCTATGTACATGGCAGGGATCAGCCACTTTCCCTGGTAGTTCAATATGCCGGCAAAGGATTGTGGGGAATGAACTATGCAGTGAATGGGCCTACCCGCATCAGCTATTCCCTGCTGCCACACCAGGGCCAGTGGGATAAAGCCGAGCTGGAAGCTGAGCGGGTAAAACTGAGCGAGCCCCTGCAAGTGATCAACCTGTCCGCCGGCGCCAGGCACTACGCGGATAACTTCCGGGTCCGCTTCAGCGAACCTGGCTGGGAGATCAGCAGCATGCGCATTGACGGAAAAGACCTGCTGATCCGCCTCTACAATACAGAAGCCAGCGAACACTCAGCAGTAATGATACTGAACCTGCCAGATGCCAAAGCCAGCCTGGAAAACCTGGATGGCAGCACTATTGGTCCGCTTGACCCCATCCGCAATCAGCAAAAACTATCTTTATTCAATGTTACCGCACCCCGTTTTGGTATTCGTACCATCCGTGTGTCTAACATTGTACAATAATAAAAGGAGCAAATTGTCTTGCATGAAAAAGATCATCGCTATTAGTTATTTATGCTGGGCCGCTGTGAATGCCAATGCGCAATCCGGCAGTGTCCGTAAAGAACCGGCCGATTACGTCAATCCCTTTATCGGCGCCAGTACCAATACCAGTAAGGCCGGCTCCTACCATGGGCTGGGCAAAACCTTTCCCGGCGCTACCACGCCTTTCGGTATGGTGCAGGTCAGTCCCAACACCATCACCGGCGGCGACAATGGCTCCGGCTACAGCTATGAGCATACTACTATTGAAGGATTTGCCTTTACGCAGATGAGTGGCATCGGTTGGTTTGGCGATCTCGGCAATTTCCTGGTGATGCCGTCTGCCGGTCCGCTGCAAACCGCTGCCGGCAAGGAGAACGCACCGGAAAAAGGCTATCGCTCCCCTTATGACAAGGCCAGCGAAAAAGCCGGCGCCGGTTATTACAGCGTTTTCCTGACCGAACCGCAGGTGCTGACGGAAGTAACAGCCGCGCCTCATAGCGGCATGATGCGGTTTACCTTTCCTGAACACCCGGTGGCCAGGATCCAGGTTGACCTGGCCCGCAGAGTAGGCGGCACTTCTACCCTTCAATACATCAAAGTGGTGGACGACCATACCATCCAGGGCTGGATGAAATGCCCGCCCGAAGGCGGCGGCTGGGGCAATGGCGACGGCAAGGCTGATTACACGGTTTACTTCTATGCACAGTTCAGCAAACCGCTGAAAAATGTGGGTCTATGGTCCGCCGATATCCCGGACAACTGGCCGCGCAAACGCGAGAATATAGAAAGCGAAGAATACCAGCAGCGCATAGCCGAAGCAGCCATACTGCCTGGTGTAAAAGAAAAGACCGGCAAGCATCTCGGTTTCTATACAGAGTTCAGCACCACAGCTGATGAACAGGTACTGCTCAAAACAGGCATTTCCCTGGTCAGCATGGAAGGCGCTAAGAAAAATCTGCTGGCGGAGATCCCCCACTGGAATTTTGATAGGGTGAGAAAGGCCGCACGCGACCGCTGGAACAAAGCGCTGGGCAAGGTCAGCATTGAGGGCGGTACAGAAGACCAGCAAACTGTTTTTTATACTTCCCTCTACCATACCATGATTGATCCCCGCGCCATGGCGGATGTGGATGGTCAGTATCCCGGCGGCGACGGTATCCCCCATGCCAGCAAGGCTTTCACCAAACGCACCGTCTTCAGCGGATGGGATGTGTTCAGGAGCCAGATGCCCCTGCAGACCATCATCAATCCTGTAGTGGTAAATGATATGGTCAACTCCCTGGTGGAGCTGGCCGACCAGACCAATAACCGCTATTTTGAGCGTTGGGAATTTTTCAATGCCTATAGCGGTTGCATGATCGGCAATCCTGCCATCTCAGTAGTGACCGATGCCTATGCCAAAGGCATCCGGAATTTCAATACCGGCAAGGCCCTCAATTTTGCCATCAATTCCTCGGAGAAATTCGGTAATGGCGACAAGGGTTATACGCCCGGTGGCCTGTCCATTTCCCATACCCTGGAATATGCCTATACAGAATGGGCTACAGGCAAGCTGGCAGGCTGGCTGGGCAATAAAGCCGCTGAACAGAAATATTTGCAAAGGGGTCAGTCGTTCCACAATATTTTCGACAGCACCTACCAATGGTTCCGCCCCCGCAGGGAGGATGGCTCCTGGGAGCCCTGGCCGGAAGAAGGCCGATTGAAAGAGTGGTATGGCTGTATAGAGTCCAACGCCTACCAGCAGGGCTGGTTTGTACCGCAGGATGTATCCGGTATGGTGGCGCTGATGGGTGGCCGTGAAAAAGTACTGGCCGACCTCAGCCATTTCTTTGAAAAAGTGCCGGCGGATATGATGTGGAACAACTATTACAACCATGCCAATGAGCCCGTGCATCATGTGCCTTTCCTGTTCAACCGGCTGGAGGCGCCCTGGCTTACACAAAAATGGACAAGGGCCATTTGCGACCGCGCCTATAAGAATTCCGTGGAAGGACTGGTAGGTAATGAAGATGTGGGGCAGATGTCGGCCTGGTATGTACTGGCCGCCAGCGGCCTGCATCCCATCTGTCCCGGGGATACCCGCTATGAGCTTACCAGCCCGGCCTTTAACAGGATCGCCTTCCGGCTGGATCCCCAATATGCCAAAGGCAAAACTTTTACGGTAATTGCCAGTAACAACAGCCCGGAGAATATGTATATCCAAAGCGCCACACTGAACGGCAAACCCTACCCGCATTGTTATATCAGTCATGAACAACTGAGCAAGGGCGGTGTGCTGCAGCTGGAAATGGGTCCCCGCCCCAATACCAGCTGGGGTAAATAATCTGCGTACAGACAGCGGCCGGATAGCGGCAATGAACGCTACAAGTGACTTATACAGGTACCAGGCCTTCATCAACGAAGGCCTGGCATCAACCACATAGCCCTTCCCCAAACGATTGGTCAGGCCACTATGAAAATTGTCACCATAAAAGATATTGCCGGCAAGGCCGGTGTAGCCCCCTCCACGGTGTCGGCCGTGCTCAATGGCAAGGCCAAGGCCTCCCGCATCAGCAACCAGCTGGCAGAGCGGGTAAAAGGGCTGGCGGAAAGTATGGGGTACCGGCCCAACCATACGGCTGTGAGCCTGCGCACCGGCAAGACCAGAGTGCTGGGCCTGATTGTGGAAGATATCTCCAACGTATTTTTTGCTACCCTGGCCAAGATCATTGAGGAAGAGGCCGACAGCATCGGCTACAAGGTCCTGTACTGCAGTACGGAGAACAATGAAGAAAAAGCCCGCGAACGGATCCGGATGTTCCTCCAGCGCCAGGTGGATGGCTTTCTCATCACCCCTACAGCCGGCATGCGTACGGAGGTCTGCAAGCTGGTGGAGCAGAACAAGCCACTGGTATTGATGGACCGCTATTTTCCCGGCCTGGGCGTCCCCCATGTGCTGGTCAATAATTACCATGGCGCCAGGCTGGCCATGGACCACCTGCTGGAAAGGGGGTATAAAAATATCGGCTTTGTCACCGTACGGCTGGACCAGGTACAGATGCAGCAGCGAAGGGCTGCCTATGATGCGGCTTTGCAGGAAGCTGGTCTGCCCGTTACCGAAAGCCATATCCTGGAACTTAGCTACCAGGACCGGGCAGAGGACGCCGTGGCCGGTATCCGTAGTTTCCTCAGCCGGCAGCCGGCGCTGGATGCCGTATTCTTTGCCACCAACTATACCGGGGTCTATGGCCTGGAAGCTATCAAGGACCTGGCGGTGCCTATCCCCGGCCGGCTGGCCGTTGTCTGCTTTGACGACCATGATATCTTCCGGCTCTATTCGCCGGGTATCACCATTGTGCAGCAGCCAGTCAGCCAGATTGCCCGGACCGCTATGCAATTACTCATCAGGCAGTTTGAGCAAATACCCGGCGTAAGCCTACCCGAGGCGGCCATGCAGGTCCTGCAGCCCGCCAGGCTGGTGATCCGGGGATCTACCTGACCCGGCGCCATACGGCGGCCCATCCGGAGACAGCTGCGCGCCGGGATGGTTCGTCCCAAAAAATTATTTTATAACCGGATGGCGGTAGCCGCTATCTGGAGTGACTAATATATTTCCTGTCCATAGCCCTGAACCTGTCCTTGCAAAAACATAAACTTTTACTTGTAGTTGTCTGATATTTTTATAAGTTTATACTCATAATACGATTTGCATGCCCTGCTCGCCCTTGCTTTATGCCAACCTTTCTGATTCACGGCTATTCCAGCTGGTAAAACAGGATGATATCAAAGCATTCGAGGAATTGTACAACCGCTACTGGACCGACCTCATTGATGCCGCCTACCGCCGTTTACAATCACGCCAGAAAGCTGAAGACATTATCCAGGACATCTTCGTCAGCCTTTACCAGAAAAGACATACCCTCGATATCAACGTTTCCCTGAAAGCCTATCTCTACCAGGCGCTCAAATTCAAAGTGCTGAATGTATTCCGCGATGAATTTACCCGCTCCGCCTGCCGGAAGGAGATTTTTTTTAGCGAACAGTGCAAAAACGATTCAGCAGAATATTGTGACGCCAGGGAACTGAACAGCCGCATCGGCCAGATCCTTAGCGCCCTGCCCGATAAATGCCGGGAAGCCTTCCTGCTCAGCCGGGAACAGAACCTCTCCAATAAAGACATTTCCGCCGGGATGAACATATCCGTGAGCACCGTAGAAAAACACGTGGGCAAGGCCCTGCGCATCCTGCGGAATAACCTCCGGGAATATACCTACCTCTCACTCTGAGGAGTAGCCATTCAATAAAGAAGAGAATAAGATCCCCGTAAGATGATGGCCGTTTAAAACCGGGCGATCAACGCATCGGTTAGTGGGAAACCGCTTTGAGCCCGATGACAACGCATCCGGTCAGTGAGAAACTGCTTTGAGCCCGATGATAGAACCGATCAGGGTGACCAGGAAAAAAATGCGCCAGAAGCTGGCCGGGTCTTTGAACACCAGCATGCCCAGGATAGCAGTGCCCACGGCGCCGATGCCCGTCCATACCGCATAGGCAGTACCAATAGGCAGGGATTGCGTGGCTTTTACCAGCAGCACCATACTCAGGGTCAATGCCAGCAGGAAACCGGCATACCAGTAATACGAAGTCATACCGGCCGTTTCCTTGGCCTTACCCAGGCAGAAAGCAAAGCCCACTTCAAACAGCCCTGCAATGATCAGCACCATCCAGTTCATATGTATCCCTTTTTTTGCAAAGCTGGCAAAAGCAGGCTGGATATTATTTAACAAATGATAAAAAGCATCATCGGTTGATGGCCGCGCGGATCCTGCTCAGGCTCACCTGTGTAATGCCCAGGTAGGAGGCAATATGCCCCAGTGGGACCCGCCGGATCAGGTCGGGATGATTGTTCAGCAGGTCCCGGTACCGGTCGGCCGCCGTACCAAACTGCCGGGAGATCAGCCGCTCCTCGGTTTTGATCAGCTCCCTTTCGGCAAATTTGCGGCCCCAGTTGGCGATATGGATATCCGTTAAGTACAGCTCCTGAAGACTGTTGGCCGGCAGCTCATACAACACCGCATCTTCCAGCAGCTCAATATTTTCATACCCCTTCTGCTGGTCCACATAACTGTTCATGGACACCACGGGATCTCCTTCCTGGCCAAACCAGAATGTTATTTCATGATCGCCCGCCTCCGCAAAAGCCCGGACTATCCCTTTTTTAATAAAGCAGATCTTCGTTTCCACTTTACCGGCCCTGAACAGGATATGCCCTTTGGGCAATTGTATCTCCCGCACATGGGCAATGATCCGCTGCCTGGAAGGTTCAGGCAGTGGGTACAGGGCGTCCAGTATATGCGCTATTTCCATCGGGCGTTAAATATACGAACTTGCCCTGCGTTAACAGCGGGTACCATGACCCGCCTCCGGCCGGTTAACTGTTTTTGTTAGCCTCCGGCAATAAAAAACCGTCGCCCGCAAGGCAGCGGGCGACGGTAGTCCCGGCAGTTGCTTAGCGACGATTCAGCACCGGGAACTGCGAGATCCGCAGGTTGGTGCATCCATAGGGCACCAGGATAATATCTTCTTCCTCCTGCGCTGATGGGAACCGGTACGTGATACTGAAAGGCAGCGGTCCCGCCATTTCATTGTACAGTTGCCAGGAAGGGATCTTCCGGGCTTTGGTCCGGATCAGCACCGGTGCATTGTCCAGGTTCCAGGGATAGTTGCCGCCGCCCGGCTTCTTTTCAACAACATACTGCTGCTCCAGCTTGTCGCGGTCCGTATAGATCAGCCCATAGTTCCAGGGACTGGTTGGCCGCACTTCAAAAAAGCTTTCACCGCCATAATTGTCCGGGTGGCCGGGGTTCTTCACTTCTTTCATCTCCTCTCCTATCCGCAGCGCATAGACCAGCGGCCCGCGCTCAATGGAGATAGAATGCTCCTGCCAGGAGTTGCGGTAAACATGCATGGGCAGGCTCAGCTCTACCACATCGCCATTTTTCCATTCCCGCTCAATAGGCACTACCCGGTCGCCCTCCACCTGTTTCCATAGCTGGCCGTTGATCTTAACAGTAGCCTGTTTGCACCAGGCGGGTATCCGGAGATGGAAAGGGAAACTGGCTTTGACCGTTTTCTTTCCCAGGCCCAGGGTAAAACGGATCTCCTCGTTGAAAGGATAATTGGTTTCTTCTTTGACCGTGACGGTGACGCCGCCGGCCACTACGGCCGTTACCTCGCTGGCTGCATAGACCAGCGCGGCCAGGCCGCCGTCAGCTGTGCCATACCAGAGGTTCTGCGTGAACTTGGGCCAGCCCTGGTGCATATTGGCCGTGCAGCAGGGAAAGCCGGTCAGCAGGCCGAAACAGACATCGGTGCCGTCATGGTTCGTCTCAAAATTTCTTATATGGTGTGTGGCCATCACCTGGTTGGCCTGCTGGAAATACTGCCGCGTCATAAAATCATCTGATGCCTGCGCCGGCAGTGCATTGAAAGCGATCTTCTCCAGCTGATCGGCAAAGCCTACCTGGCCGGTGATCTCCAGCATGCTTTCCAGGGAGAACATCATCTCCACGGCGGAACAGAACTCTGATCCCTGCGTGGGGCTGTTGCCGTGCAGGGTCTCATCGCCGCCATACAACCCATGGGCCAGCCCGTTGAATTTGCGGAGATCCGCAAAGCCGGTGCGGATGGCATCCAGGTATTGCTGTTCGGGATGACGCTGGTAATAGATCATCGGCGCTTTGAAACCCTGCGCCAGGTTAACGCAGTGGATGCTGCCCAGGGACGACAGCATATTGCGCTCCAGGAAAGCTTTTGTATAGTCAAAGGTCTGCTGATGGATCAGCTCGCCGAGGTCCAGCAGGAAGGCGTCCCCGGTGATATTGTACAGCCAGTATACCAGCATCAGGTTATCCGCCCCGCGATACCGGGCCCAGAAGGTCCAGTGGTCCAGCGGTGTGGCAGGCAGCTCTTTCAGCTGGTAGCGGAAATAATTGGTCATGAGTTTGATGACCCGCTGATCACCGGTGGCGGAATAGTACTGCTTGAGGACTTTGAGCATGACCATCTTGGGCCACCAGTCGCGACTATTATCCCTTTGCACACCCGGCTCGTAGCCATAATCTTTGGATGGCCCGAAATACCCGTCCGGCTGCTGGCTGTTGAGGGTCCACTCGATCCAGGGTTTTGTTTTTGCGATCAGTTCCTTGTCGTCCAGCAGGTAGGCCAGCGGCAGCAGGCCATCCAGCCAGTAAGGGCCACGCTCCCACTGGTCGCCATCTCCCCCCAGCCAGCCGTTCCGGTTGCTCATAACAGCCGGGTACAGCTTGTCCAGGTTACCGGTAGCGCCGGTTTTCTGTCTTACTAACATTTCTTTCAGCCAGCCACTTGCTTTGATTGCGCCCAGGGGTAACTCCAGGTAAGGATTTTGTCTCAACGGGGTACGGCTCCTGACAATACTGGTCTGTCCTTCTTTTTGCTGCCGGGCAGTTGTTTGCAGCGTTACGCTCAAACAAAGGGCCGACAGCATGATCCATCGTTTCATAGTGTGATTTTATTGCAATTTTGGATTAGAATTGATGGCTGCCTGCGGGATCATGAACACGGAACGGCCAGCGCCCTGCGGCTGGTGCGAAAGCCAGCTCTTGCTAGTATACACGCCAAAGCGGATATTGTCCCGGCGCCGCTGCGCTTCCCAGGCAAACTCCCAGCCCAGCTCATCCATCATACCGCCGTATACTACCGGATCCGTATTGCCCGCAGCCACTACCTGGTAATTTTCTACATAACCATATTGATACCGGGTATTACCCAGCAGGCTGGCGCCGGTGACGGTGGCTTTGGCAGCATCTTCAAAACTACGTTTGCGCACATCCGTTACCAATACCGCAGCCTCATCTGCATCACCGGTACGCAGCAGGCATTCGGCCTTCATCAGCAGGACCTGTGCATAGCGGAAGAAAGGAAAATCATTGCTGAGGTCAAAACGGGCGCCTTCCTTGATCTCGAATTTGTTCATCCGGTACCCTTCGGCTTCCCCGGTGAACAGGCCATCCGGTAAGGCTTTGGTGAATACCAGGTTCTGGCCGGCACGGTCATAGGAACCTTTGAGCGGCGTAGTCCCATCCAGTGCAAACTGCGGGCCCATCATCCAGGTGTCCGCCAGTCTTTTATCCGCCGGATCATAGGTGTCAATGAACTGGGAAACGCCCATGGCCGAGCCGGAGCCCCAGGGTGTTACCTGCATGGCGCGTTTATCCCGCAGGGCAGCATGCCAGGAGAACATATCCACAAAGAAGCCGCCACCGCGGTTTTCATCAAAGGGCACCGCAAAAACGATCTCGGGTGAATTCTCATTCTGCGTTCTGAACACATTCCGGAAGCTGGTTTCCAATGAATATTTTTGGCTGCCGATGATATCATTGCACTGTGCCAGGCAATCGCTCCATTTCTCTTCCCCCACATACACGGATGCGTTGAGGTAAACATTGGCCAGCAGGGCCTTGGCAGCCCACTTATTGAACCGGCCATGCATAGCAGTGCCCGTAGCCTCGCTCAGTCCGGGCAACACGGCATTCAGCTCATTCACCACAAAGTTGTAAATATCCCTGCGCGTTGCTTTTTCCGGCAGTTCGGTAATGGTGCTGGTCACCAGGGGAGCATCCCCGAAATTATCGCAGATCAGCCAGTAGAAAAAAGCCCGGGCGGCCCGCATTTCAGCCATCAGCGATTCCTTGCTGACACCGGCAGGCGCCGGTACTTTATCGGTCTCCAGCTGGAAGATCACCCGGTTGGCATTGGTCACTCCACGATACAGCACATTCCACATATTGAGCAGCTGCGGGTTTTCTGAGTTCCAGGTATGCAGGTGGATGCGTTTGTAGATACCGCCATCATCCCAGCCGGAAGGATTGGCAGGCATTACCAGCTCGTCAGAACTGGTTTCCTGCAGCATGTAGAAATTGGTATGGCCAAACAGGCTGCGCATATTGGCATAGACTATACCCATGGCGGCATGGGCATTCTCATATTTGTAGGTCTGCTCCGTAACATCCGAGTACACGATCTCATTCAGGTCTTTATTACAGGCGCCCAGGACCAGCGAAGCAAAGCCCAGCGCCAGGGTCATTTTTTGTATCTTTTTCATAACTGATCATTAAAGGGTGAAGGAAGCGCCCAATGTAAAATTGCGGGTGGCGGGATAGCGGTCGCGGTTGTCCAGTCCCGGTGTCAGGCCGGTAACGCCCAGTTCCGGGTCCACCCCGTTATAACCCGTGATGGTGGCCAGGTTGGAGCAGGAAGCGTAGAGCCGCAGCGCTTTGATGCCGGCATTGGACAGCCTGAAGTTATAGCCCAGGGTAACATTGTCGATCTTCCAGTAATCACCATTCTCAATATAGTAGCTGAGGTAATTGAGCGACTGATCATCCGCCAGCGGGCGTTTGCCATAGATATTATCATAGGCCGAGTTCAGCAGGTTGCCCCGGGTCAGCATCACCGGCGCCGCATAGAACATACGTGGCGTATTCAGGATCTGGAAACCGAAAGCCCCGCGCATGGTAATGTTCAGGTCGAAATTTTTATAGGTAATGGTATTGTTGAAATTCAGGTATTGCTTCGGCAAACCATTCCCGATGATCTGCTTGTCATCCGCCTGCTGCTGTGCAATAGGCTTGGGCTTACCATCCTTCCCTTCAATGATCCAGTAGCCCTTATCGTCAATATCCACTGATTTAAAACCCCAGAAATTCCCGATGGGCTGACCGATCTGGATACGGGCAATGGCCTGCTGGATGGGCTCCTCGGTAGTGCCTGCATCAAAGTAACCGGCCGCCAGCTGGAAATTCTTATCGGACAGGGACAGCAGCTTGTTTGTATTGGTGGAGAAGTTAAGCGATGTGGTCCATTTAAATTCTTTTTTATCAATGGCCGCTACATTCACCTGGAACTCGATCCCTTTGTTCTCCATAGACGCCGCATTGGCCCGGATGGTATTGTACAGGTAAGGAGGCGTAGGTACGGAATAATCCAGCAGCAGATCCCGCGTGGTCCGTTTGTACAGGTCTACGGAACCTGTCACCCTGTTCTCCCATAAGCCAAAATCCAGCCCGATATTGGCCTCTTCCTTTTTCTCCCAGCGCAGGTCCGGGTTGGCATTGGTAGAAGGATTGATAGCCTGTATCCACTGGCCGTTGACCAGCGTGTAGGTATCAAAGTTCAGCCGGTTGAGCGACATATACGGATCATTGGGCTCCGTGCCGGTGATGCCATAGCCACCGCGCAGCTTCAGAGCGCTGACCATCCGCAGGCCGTTCATAAAATCCTCGTTCCGGATATTCCAGCCGGCAGACACCGCCGGGAAATTACCGTACTTGTTGTTGACACCGAATTTGGAGGAACCCTCGCGGCGGATACTGGCCATCAGCAGGTATTTGTTGCGGAAGCTGTAGTTGAGGCGGAAGAAATAACCGATCAGCTTGTTACGGCTCTGGTAGGAGCTTTGCGGCGCTTCGCCACGGGCCAGCGCCAGGCCGGCGCCAATATTGTTATAGGTAAAATCGTCCGTAGGGAAATCCCAGTTCTGCATCCAGTAATCCTGGTAACTGGTCTCCCGCCAGCTGTAGCCGCCCAGCACGGTGAAATCGTGGTCAAGGATGCTGCGCTGGTAATTGGCGGTCAGCTCCAGCAAGTCTTCCTGGTTACGGGTAGTGCCGCGGGAGGCATAACCGTTGCGACCATCCCGCAAGGCTGAATAATGTTTCTTGCTTTCATAATAACCGCGTACACTATTGTTGAGATCACGGGAGCCCAGCAGCATCAGGTCCAGTCCTTTGATGGGTGTAAAAGTGAGGGTGCCGATAGTACGCAGGTTGCTGTTCTGGTTCTTCCCCTCCGTCTCCATCAGCAGGGAAACGGGATTGGCATAGGCTGTTTTATCAGTATGTTCGGTCCAGTTGCCATTGACATCCTTTACGGGATCGGTGGGATTATAGGTAAGCCCGTTCCGGTATACATCGCCCCGGTAAGCGCCGCCATCCGATCCGGAGAAAAAGGTTTGCTGGTAACCGCTGAGGTTGGCGTTGAGCCGCAGTTTGCCATTGAACATCCGGTGAACGACTTCCAGGCGGGGATAGAGTATTTTATTGTCCGACCGCAGCACCAACCCTTCCATACTGCGGTAGTTCAGGTTAGCGATATAGCTGGTATTCCTGGAACCGCCGCGCAGGGTAATATTGTATACCTGTGAAACCGGTGTGCGGGTAATTTCATCCAGCCAGTTGGTGGTAGCGCCATAATCATAAGCGCCCGGTTTGCCCTGGGCCACCAGCTCCCGGTACTGGGCTGCGCCCATGAATGGTAACTTTCTTGTTATCCGCTGGATACTGACATAGCTGTTCACATCAATAGCTGCGGGTGTTTCGCCATGTACTTTCCTGGTGGTGATCAGGATAACGCCATTGGTGCCACGGGTGCCGTAGATAGCTGCGGCCGAGCCGTCCTTCAGCACGTCTACGGACTCAATATCTTCCGGCGCTACAGTGGTCAGAGAACCAGGCACCCCATCAATCAGGACCAGCGGTGAAGTACCGGAAGTGATGGTGGTAATACCCCGCAGGTTGATCTGGGCAGTACCGGTAGGATCCCCATCCGGGGTGATCACATTGAGACCGGCCACCTTACCGCGCACCAGCTGCGCAGCATCCTGTACGGCTCCTTTCACAAAATTCTCTGCTTTCACACTGGCCACGGCCGTGGTGACCCGCTCCCGCTTCTGTGTGCCATACCCTACCACCACCACGGCATTCATAGAGGTTTCCATGGCCAGCAGGCGGACATTGACCGTGCTTTTGCCACCCGCTATGATCTCCTGGGCGGCATAACCTACATAACTATAAACAAGGGTAACGGATCCTTCAGGAATGTTGATGCTGTACCGGCCACTATCATCTGTGGCCACCACTGCGTTCTGACCTTTTACATGAACGCTGACACCGGAAAGGGGAACACCGGATCCATCGGTTACTGTTCCGGTAACTTTTAATTGCTGGTACCAGGTGCTGGTAAAGGAAGGGGTTGGGCCGTGGGTCCTGGACCGGTTGGCCAGGCTTTGCAAGCAGAGCAGGGAAAAGACCGCCAGTTGCACCAAAGGGAATAGGATCACCCTACTGCAACCGGCATGAATAGGCAAGCTTCTTTTCATAACAGTCAGCTATTTGGTAAATAAAAAATTGTGTAACCTGATCAGGCAGGTCAAATTAGCAGGAATAAAGATCTTCGGCTTAACACCCAGTATCAGAATTCTCCCAATTTGTATCAGCACCCGGATTTGCAGGTGATTTGGCTATTTTTGACTCCCATGAGCCGATGCATTCTTGCTATACTATTGTTATGTGTAACCGGCAGGCTGAGCAGTCAGCCGGTCTATTTCCGGCATTACCAGGTGGAGGACGGGCTGGCCAATAATACGGTGTTCTCGGTTTTCCAGGACAGTCGCGGTTTTATGTGGTTTGGCACCAAAGAAGGGCTGAACCGCTTTGACGGCGCCACTTTCAGAACCTTCAACATGATGCCGGAGAACCCGCAGGACATGCAGGAATTTGTGTATTGCATTGCCGAAGGCATCCGGCAGACCCTATGGGCAGGGACACGCAAAGGACTGTATGCCTTTGATCCTAAGACGGAGACCTTCTCACTGTTGCCCTCCTCAAAGGATGCCGAGATCCTGGAGATCCGCACGGATGGTAAAGGGAAGATCTGGTTCACGGCCGATCAGCAGCTCTATTGTTATGACGAAGTCAATAAAACCAGCCGGCACTATGCTTTGGGAAACAAAGGATCAGTCAATATCGCCGCCATCTGCATGGCTTCCGACCAGACCCTATGGGCCGGCTCTATGGACGGTTACCTGTTCCGGTATGATCCTGCCAGGGATAGCTTTCATTGCATCAATCCTGCTACCCCGCGACCAACTGCCACCTGGGGAGAAATGAACCGCATAGCCGCCACTGCTTCCGGTCAGCTATTGATCGGCACCATCAAAGGACTGAGCTCGTATGATCCCGCCACTGATACTTACCGGCCGCTGATCGGTATTCCCCTCCAGCAAAAACCGGTATATGTGCGCGATATCCGCTGTATTGAAAACGATACTTACTGGATAGCTACAGAAGCCGGCGTGTATATGATCAACTGGCAAACCGGCGCCCTGACCAATCTGCAGCAGCAGGACGCCAATCCCTATTCGGTATCAGACAATGCCGTCTATGCGCTATACAAAGACCGCGAGGGAGGTATCTGGTGCGGCACTTATTTTGGCGGCGTCAATTACTACCATAGCCGCCACAGTTATTTCCGGAAATATTTCCGCAACAGCGGCAACAGTCTCAGCGGGAACGCCATCCGTGAGCTATGCGCCGATGGCAAAGATGCTATCTGGGTAGGAACAGAAGATGCAGGCCTCAACAGGCTCAACACCCGGACGGGCGAGATCAGCAGGTACACCGCACCGGGACAGGTATCCTCTACCAATATACATAGCCTGCTGATTGACGGGAAGGAGCTATGGGTGGGCACTTTCCAGCAGGGGCTGGATGTGCTGGACCTGGCTACCGGCAGTCGGCTGCGGCATTACAATGCTGATCCGGGCGGTAATGGGCTTCGCTCCAACTTCATTATCTCCGCCTGCAAGACCCGTTCCCGCCAATTACTCTTTGGCACCAGTCATGGTATCTATCAATACCATCGCCCTACCAACCGCTTTACCCTGGCTGCCGGCTTCCCCGAATACAGTTATGTATTCTGCCTCTACGAGGATCGGGATGGCCTGCTCTGGGCCGGCACCATCGGCAACGGGCTCTATTGGTTCGACCCTAAAACAGGAAAAAAAGGTAACTACAGTTACGATGCGGCCAACGACAGCAGCCTGAGCAGTAACAGTGTTTGCGGAGTCTTTGAAGACAGTAACCAAAACCTCTGGATATCCACGGAAGGCGGTGGCCTCTGTAAAAAAGCAAAACACAGTAACCATTTCACCCGGTACAACAGCAGCAATGGGCTGCCGGGGAATATGGTCTATAAAGTGCTGGAAGATGATAACAAAAACATCTGGATCAGCACTTCGCGCGGACTGGTATGCCATGACCCGGTTAACAATAGCTGGAAGCTGTATACAAAATCACATGGCCTGCTGACTGAACAGTTCAATTATAATTCGGGTTACCGCGCTGCTGATGGCACCCTGTATTTTGGCAGCGTGAAAGGGCTGATCAGTTTTAACCCTGGCACTATGCAACCGGACAGCAGCCAGCCGCCTGTATATATCACCAGCTTCCAGGTCAATAACCAGGAGCTGGCGGTGGGCCCTTCCGGGCTGAAACGATCCATCAGTTTTACGGATACCATTCAATTGCGGCATGATCAGTCGTCCTTTACCATCGGCTTCGCCGCCCTGACCTATATTGCGGCCGACAGGACCCAGTATGCTTACCGGCTGGATGGGCTTGACCGCAACTGGACCAGCCTCCCCGCCAACCGGAAGGTTTATTTCACGGATCTGTCGCCCGGCGAATATGTCTTCCGGGTCCGCATTTTGAATGGCCAGGAGACCGGCAACAGCAAAGAGACCCGTATCCTGATCCGCATACTGCCGCCCTGGTGGTTGAGCCCCCTCGCCTATTTTGTGTATGCCGGTCTGGCCATAGCGCTGCTCTACACGCTGGTCAGCACCTACCACCGCCGGCAGAAAGAAAAGCAGCGGCGTAAAATGGCGCTGTTCGACCAGGAAAAAGAAAAGGAGATCTACAAAGCCAAGATCGAGTTCTTCACCAATGTGGCGCATGAGATCCGCACCCCGCTGACGCTGATCAAAGGACCGCTGGAAATGGTAATGGATGAAGTGGGCGAAGAGCCCGCAGTAAAAAGAAGCCTGAAGAGTATAGAGCGCAATACGGAGCGACTGGTAGCCTTGACCGACCAACTCCTGGACTTCCGGAAGACCGAGAACCAGGGCTTCAGCCTGAGCTTTGTCAAAGTGAATGTACCGCTCCTGGTACAAGAGAACTGCCAGCCCTTTGAGCTGGCGGCCCAGCAGCAGTCTATCGACTTTCAGCTGGAGCTGCCCCCAAAAAGTTTTTCGGCCTTCATTGATATAGAAGCCTTCCATAAGATCATGAGCAACCTGCTCGGCAATGCAGTAAAATATGCAGCGCGGGAGATCCGTATCAAAGTGACAGCACCGGTGGAAGCAGGCAGCAGCTTCAGCATCCGGATCAGCAATGACGGAACGCTGATCCCCTGGCAGCTGCGGGAGAAGATCTTCGAGCCCTTTTTCCGGATCAATGTGGTGGATCAGCCAGGCTCTGGCATCGGGCTGCCCCTGGCCCGGGCGCTGACCCAATTACACAATGGCGTGCTGGAACTGCAACCCGCCGACAAAGGATTGAACGTATTCCTGCTCACCCTGCCCGTACACCAGCAAATAGAATTCAAGCTCAGCACTGTTCAGAAAAAAACAACCTGAAGCCATGCGATTGACCATACTGCTCATAGACGACAATAAAGAGATCCTGGAATTTGTGGAGGACATACTGGGAGAAACCTATTCTATCATCAAAATGACGGATGCGGCGCAGGCGCTGGAAAGTCTCTCTGCTACATCAGTCCAGCTGGTGATCAGTGATGTGATGATGCCCGGGATGGATGGTTTTGAGCTTTGCAAAAAGATCAAGACCAATTTTGAGACCTGCCATATTCCCGTGATCCTGCTCACGGCCAAAAACACGTTGCTGTCCAGGATAGAAGGATTGGAGCTGGGCGCTGATGCGTACATTGAAAAGCCATTTTCGCCCCGGCACCTGAAAGCGCAGGTGGCCAACCTGATTGCCAACCGGCATACGCTCAAAGAGTATTTCGCCAATTCACCGCTGGCGCATATCAGGACCATGGCCCATGGCAAAGAGGAGGAACTGTTCCTGGAACAATTGAATACGATCATCCTGCAGAACCTGGACAACGGGCAGCTGGACGGGGAATTCCTGGCAGAACAGCTGCGTATGAGCCGCCCCACCCTGTACCGGAAAATAAAAGCCATTTCCAACCTGACTGCCCATGAGCTGATCAACCTGGCAAGACTAAAGAAGGCAGCCGAACTGCTGGCAGGGGGCCAATACCGGGTGTTTGAGGTATCCAATATTACGGGGTTCAGTTCGCCTAATCATTTCAACCGGATCTTTATGAAGCAGTTTAATATGTCGCCCACCAGTTTTATCAAGGCGCAGGCTGCGCTGCGTGGGCAGCAAGAGTAAGGAACAGACGGCAAGCACGGGCCGCTGGTGCGGAGGCAGATCCAGGCGTGGTTTATCGGTCAGCGCTGTCCCGGAACAGCAAGATGCTTATCCCCCGGAACAGGCAAATTCATATCCGCCGGATTGATCCCGGTGGGTGCGGCGCAGCATGATAAGGCTGGTTTTGCATGAACCCACTGACACGAAGCCAGTTTCCGCCAGGCGACAAAGACCTATAAAATATTGAAATATAATTACTTAAAGATTGCTATTTAAAAAGAAAAAACCGGCTAAAATTTTTTATAAAATATGATAAAACTCATAGTGATCCGGTTCAAATAAACTATATCTTGCAGGAGTTTCTACAAAAGAAAAAGGTCCCCTGTAGAAACAGCTGACCTCTAACGATTGCTTGCCATATGAAAATTCTTCGAAAGTCTTTTTATGTGGATTTGATTCCGCAGCTTTAATGCTGCTTTTTTATTTGATCTCTAACGCACTTGCCAAACTTGATCTCTAACAACTTGCCTGCTCTAACGATTGCTTGCCGTATGATTAACTTTCAAATCCGACATAAAGATACTACTCCACAAAAGTCAATAAAAGTCAAGTTATAGCCTGTTTCATTACCCCAAAACTCTTAATGGAATTATAAAATCCTTACCGGCACTGACTTTCAGCAAAATTTCATCATGAGTTCCAACCTTGTTGCAACAGCATTTTCTCCGGAATATTTTTTTGGGACGAACCAATGGCGGCCCTGATCATAATCGCATTTTAAGATGACGAGTCAGGAAAAGAACTGTACCTTTATAAGGATGACAAGGCTACTACTGATCATAGCGATTGTATTTATGGCTGGTGCTGCTCAGGCCCAGGTCCCTCCTACTTTTGGCGCCTATGCCAACAGGCAGTCCGCAGATTCCACCCAGCTCAAGTCAAAATGGTTTTTAACGAAGAACATAGGACTTTCTTACAGCTTCTTTACCGGCCGGGGCATCAGTGGCTCTGTGGTATCGGCGCCTATGAGCCTACAACTGAACCGGCAGCTGAATAATAACCTGGTAGCTTTTGCCGGCGTTTCAGTAGCCCCCAACATGCTGCAGTTCCATAACGCCTTCAATCAACCCCAGCTTATTGGCGCCAAGCATGGCTTCATGAACCAGAATAACTTCAATCTATCACCTTCTGCCCATATGGGGCTGATGTATATCAGCAATGACCGAACCTTCTCTGTGTCCGGCAGTATTGGAGTGATGCGGAATAACTATTACTATAATTCTCCTTTCTCTCCTATTGGATCCATGGGTGGATTTGGTTCGCCGGTCTATGGGTCCGGGTTCAACCATTTCAGGTAGCTGTTTCGGCATATCCTTTCTTTTCCTGGAGTTATACAAGCGTGAGCAGGTATTGGCTTTGTTTTCTGGCTGATGGCTGGGAATTCGCTTATTGCTGCGTTAGGTGAAGGGTGGCAGCTCCTATACAATGTTTTACTGTAGGATCAGGGTCATAGTTAAGCCAGACAGGAAGAAGGCTCTGGTATCAGAGATTCTTCGATGGTACTCATGTGATTATGTAGTGAAGCCAGGCAGGAAAGAGTCTCTGGTATCAGACCGGGCCACACAGGTAGCTGGAAGTGATGGAAATAAGCGCTTTTTTATATCGGAGAACCTGGGTGACAGTTCATATTCGACAAGTCAGGGCATAAAAAAAGGTCTTCTGTGGAAACAGATGACCTCTAACGATTGCTTGCCATATGAAAATTCTTAAAAATCTTTTTCAGGGGATTTGAAGCTACAGCAACCCTGCAGTCAGGGAACTCATCTAGCAGTTAGTTTTGGTACTTTTTTGTTTGCTGTAGTCTTTGTTTCAAATCCGACATAAAGATAGCCCCGCAGATGAGCCGGTACAAACCATGTTTTTGCCGGTTTTATTATCCCAAACAACAAAATCAAAATCAAAACCCTTACCGGTATTGACTTTGAATAAAATTTGAATATGATGCCCAAGGTCAAAAATTAATGTATATATTTTTATATAATATTATATTTTAGGCAATATTTAAGCTCATAGGCATCAATTTCAGTTTAAAGTCGCCACATTCATTGTATTTCTTAAATATTTTATCATATTATATTAATATTCATACATATAAAATCATTGCTTTATTCCTTTTTCTGGCTTTAGAAGGGTTCCGCTGTTCAATAGTTCCTGAGCAAAGACATTTTTATGCAGAAAACCTGGTCACTCACCCTTTCGGAAGCATTTTAAAGCATAAACAACTACGATAGTAATTATAGATCAATCACTTACAGTGAAATACATTTATTGAGGGAGATCCTGGTGCGGGACCAGGTTAAAGACTTTGGAGGATTTGCTGCCAAAAGGCCAGCAAATGATATTTGCTGTTGGATGGCAGGACCAGGTTAAAAGTTGGGGGATTTGCTCCTAAAAGGTCAGCAAATGACAATTACTGTTCGATTGCAGGACCAGGTAAAGTTTGGGGAATTTGCCGATGAAGGGTTGAAAAACAGGATTTTGGCAGGAGCTTATTGACTATTGCAGAAGTTAGTACAAAAAAAAAGGGTCTTCTGTAGAAACAGATGACCTCTAACGATTGCTTGCCATATGAAAATTCTTAAAAATCTCTTTCGGGGGATTTGAGTACCGTTCTACTTCTTTTCTCTTCCGGCATCCTCTTCTTCACTTCTCTTTTCGTTTGCCGTTCACCTCAGTTTCAAATCCGATATAAAGATAGTACTCCTATTTACTGAAGGGAAACCAACTTTTGGCCTATTTAATCATTTCAAAGCTCATAAAGAAATCATAAAGCCCTTGCTGGTATTGAGTTTCAGGAAATTTTCAATATGAGTTCCAACCTTGATTTTGGGCTGAATATTTGTTTAGAATAGTCATTTTTACGTTTTTTAAGGGCTGTTTTGGGTCAACAGCCAGAATTAGTTTCAAATAAGTCCTATTTCTTGAAATCCAAAGATTTCAGGCAACAAATAATGGAATCATTTTGATCAATCACACAGCCACTAAAAAAAGCTATTGACATGTATCCATTCGGATCATAAAGCAGGAAAAGCTCAAGAGTTAGTTATATTTTAGGGTCTTCAAACTTAATACCGCTAATATTCAATTGCTTAAATTCTTCACCAGAAACAGATTTAACATTATCAGGAATTTCAAGCCTTGATATCCAAATTCCTCTTAGAGTTTTCGAACACCAAATCCACAAAAAACCCATTTTTGATTGCCCATTAAACCGAACAAATACTGATTTCATTGTACCTTCTTTGTCGAAGGGGGATGGAATATGTTGAACACCATCCATAACCTGAAATAAAATTTTCCTCCACACTATTTATTAGTTTTATAGTAATGCAAGAATGCTGACTCAATTTCCCAAGCCGCATCTTCCCAAAGAGATGAAATTTCTGTATTTGGAGTTGGACCAAATAACTTAAACTGAAAAAGATGTGTTCTTTCGTGTCCTAACGTCTTAACTAATGTTTCATAATTTCTAAATGCACTGGGATAAAGTGTTATTGTATTTTTATGAGCATAACCAAAAACCTCCATTCCAAGAAGTCCAGGATCTCTTGATATTTTCAATTTAACACCGTTTAAACCAACACCTGCTTCATTTGCGACTCTTTTAACTATCCGCATCTGCATCGGAACTTCCAAAGAAGAGAATGCTCCAGTATTAGCTTCTTGACGGAACAACCCTGTAGAAACAGAAGAACTTGCAGATCTTAATGTTGAGTTTTGCGAAAAATTGATCTTGGAACCTATCCCATACCCACCAGCCATATCCCATGCCATTGATGCCACCTGAACATGAGCTTCAGGGTTATCCCAGTTCTCTTGTATATAAGTTCCCGTATTAGATTTTGCCTCAACAATACCAGCAATAGGGTCAGGATGATCTTTAACCCATTTACCTAAAGAGTTTAAACCTAAATTAATGCCATCATTTATATTATACAATGCCCAACCAGGATTTCCAAGAGCGTCAATTCCATCAATCGCTCTCCTTCCAATTGGCGCTAATATGAAATTATTAACAACCGCATTTGCCACATTTAAAGCATTGCCTTCATATTTTAATGCACTGGGTTTATATTTAGCAAGATCAATAAAGCCTTTCTGCCCAACTATAGATCTTGAAGAGGGAGCAGTGGTATCGCCCAGGCGATCCATAAATTGTATCGGAGAATTACTGAACGCTGAGTACTGACTTAATCCTGTCGTAGGTCTTGGATCAACATTCCACCTTCTTCCAATCCTCGGATCATATTCCCAAAACGCTGCAGTATAACTATTCCCCACCCCTTTAATCTCATTATTCATCTCTTGTCCATTAAACCCAAACCTATACCCACCCTCACTGCTTGAACCTCCGGTACTCATTCCTTCATTCCCGGTACCAGCATAATCAGCCGGAGCAATATAGGCAGTGAACAAATCTGCGCCACCACTCTCAAACCCAGGCAGAAACTCTATACTTTCTGCCGCCACATATTCTGTTGGGATTGTGCCAGTCCGGCTCTCTACCGACAGGTCAGCAGGCACCACATGCCCGTTTACCAGGGTAGTTCCGCCAACTGTGCCGCCAGGAAACGAAACATTAGTACTTTTTGAATAAGTCCGTCCAGGCATCAGCATGCCAAAGGCATAATAATCCTGGGCGCTGACCATATCAGCTTCATAATATTCTATCAAGGACCCATTCAAATGAGCCAGCCTTCGATCAGTGATCGTCGCCAGCACATTACCCAAATGGTTCGACAATTCAAAGAGCCGTTTTCCTTCCACCCCATTTCCCACAGGATCTGACGCGGCATTATACCCGTCGTTGGCGACTGGCTGTGCAGCATCCAGCTCATAACCAGGAAGTACCATACCCAAACGGCTGGAGCCATACAAATGTTGCTCAGACCATTTAAAGATACCCCCATTTCTGGTAAATACACTCAGGATATTACCCTGCGGATCCCGCACATAATAGGTGACCTTGGTCCCGCTTGAGGTCGTCACTGTTTTGCTCACCCTGTTTGCACCGGCATCATAACCATAGGTTATGGTAACACCAGTTTTTTCAATCCTGGCTATCTTTCCATAAACATTCCAGTCAATATTGGTAATTCCCGCTGATACATCAGTTTTCAGGTTTCCTATCTGATCATACGTATAATTATCATCCCCCTGACCATCAATATCCGTTTCATAATTATCAGCATTCACATCATCCTTCACATGCCGTAAACGATTATTCAGCAATCTTCCGGAACCGTCCAGATTATAGCCATAGCTCAGGTTATCCATCTCCTTCTTACCAGCCGTTCCGTTCCGTACATAATGCTCAATATTACCGTTGGCATCATAGGCAATTGACTCCTTATAAGCCTCGATAATAGAATTATTCCCCCAGCTCGTGGAAGCATGAGTGATCCCATCATGCCGGTCCATTTCTACCAGTCGGTTCAGCTGGTCATACTTATAGCTATAGCCTACTGTGGCGCCATTATCCAGTTTTGCAATGGCATAGGTAGCCCTGCTAATATTACCATTGAACAGGTCCCGACCGCTTTCATGATTGCGAACAGCTCCTGTTGGATCAACAACCGGCGAGGTATACTGCAACCCGAACGCCGGTGCGCCGGAACCACCAATTGGCTTATAATCGTTTCCAAAATAGCCCAGGCTAAAGCCGAACACATCCCGGGCATAATCAGAAAATGCCTGGCCTGCCCCCTGCTTACTATCCCCGCCCATATCCTTATCGATATTGAGCCACTGCCCGTTCACGCCTTTTAACCAACCCTGCAGCGTATAGGCATAGTCAATGCCCTGTACATAATTTTTCCCTAATTGGGTACGCGCCAATGGTCCATGGGGGTAGTACCGGTAGAAAGCCTCTCTTACCCATAGATTTTCGTCAGCATAATCCACCCGGCTGCTTAAGGCTGTGATCACCCGGTTATCAGCATCATACAAGTACCGGTAATAGAATTGATCCCATTTACCATCCTGGTAAAGCACTTTATTGACCTTCCCGCTGATCAGGTCATAATCATATTTTATCCTTTTCAGTCCATCGCCACTGGTAATAAAGCCGGCTTCGTCTGACTTGTACGCCGTATTCTCCTGCACCAGCAGGGAAATATTACCGGATATATCATAGTTGTAATAGCTGGCGGCAGTTCTATTGATCGAAGGATCAGAACCGGAAGAAAGCAATGCCATAGCAGCTACCCGTTTACGCAAATGCTGCTGCTGACCCAGCAGGGAGGCTGGAGCCCAGTTAGGCGCCATATCATAGGCGGTAACCGTTACGTCTCTGTTAATACCAGCCCCATAAGTGGTTGAGACTACCGACGGTATCCTCAACTGTGACTCTGTTATATTGCCCCATTGGGCTGCAGCCAGGGATTTTTCTCCTACTTCCACAATACGTCCCAGGTCATCATGGCGTGTATAGCTATACTTTTTTATGCCCGCCTTTTCAACCGCCTGTTCAGCATTCTGGGAAAAGACAAGCCTTCCCAGTCTGTCATAGAAAAAGTGATTGAAATTCCCATCAGGACTATGATGAGCGACTAACTGGTTCTGGCTGTTATACAAATAAGTAGTAGCCAGCCTATGAGCCGGAACAGAATAAGGGATCACGAACTCTTCAGGATCAGCATAGTATTCATATTCAGAGACAGGGGGCATATATTGCCCGTAGTACCAGGCGCCACCTATTGAAATGTGGCGGCCATTACAGGTCACATCCCTGATAACAGCCCCATCTTCGGAATTGATAGGCCAGTAGCCGGTAAGTCCAGCCGCTTCCGTATTCCTGACAGGGACCTGGTAAAAGCTCTGGAGCTGGGAAACTGTCCGCGGATGATCCCATACCCTGAACTCGTCAATATAGATATAACCAGAACTGGTACTGGCATGCTGACCTCCCAGGCCATAACTTGGAGAAACATTTTGGAAAGAGGAGGTAATACCTGTTGCAACCAGCAAGCCGTTAATATAAAGTTTTGGCTGCTTATTGGTATACACAACAGCAACATGCATCCAGTCAAATATCCAGTCGTAAAACTCATATACCAGCGTTGTCCTGATGGTAGTTCCGTCATATTCATATACGCTGATGCCAACCGCACTTACGGAAATGCCCATAGAAGCATGCCCGGTTGTTGTTGAACCTCCGGGATAGTTGATAAAATCCTGCCAATCCAGTGTTGCTCCAGCGCCAAGTGGCGGCAAATCATTAACGTCCAGGGGAACCGCCCAGGCTTCAACGGTAAAATTGTTCACCACATCCCCAATAATATGATCATCATTCTGGATTTTACCCTCCACTGCCAGATATCCTTTGCTTGGCACCAGCGTTGGCGTACCAATGCCACAGAATCCTGCCTCATTCAATTTAGCCCAATACTGCAACGGCAGTTTTTGCGCCAATGCCCCAACAGGCTGTTTGCATTTATTGGCAGCATTGGCAAGCACCTCCTGGTCTGTAGCTACCCGGTTGTAATACCGGAAATGCCGCAAGGGAGCATAATCCATTTCCGGGATCACGTAATTCCCTGCCGTAGCAGCATTTTGCCAGCTGACAGGATAAGCAGGCGGAGCCACACTTATTACAGGCAACTTGATACCATTCAGATAAACCTGCAAGGACCCTGATTTCAGACCGCTGCCGCTTTGTACCATCAAGTGCATCCAGGACTGTAAAGCCGGAACATTGGACAGATCAGCCACCGCCCTGTTCGTTTGCAGGATGGAAAACTCCCCGGTATTGGCGCCGGTCTGGATATTATTCAGTTCTACCCACAGCCTGTTATGCTGAACGGCCAGCCGGACAATGTATTTTTTATCCGGTGTAACAAGGGTTACATCCTTCAGGCTGGAAGCAAGGCCTGGCTCATACCACCAGATCTCGGCTGCTTTTGCCATATCAGTACCTGTAGCAGACAGCTTTTCGCTAAAACCCCTGAAAGTATTGATGGGATCATTTTTGCTATCCACTATGCCACTTTCCGAGCAGATCTCCTGTTCTGATTCCACCAGCTTTGAAACCTGGTCAATTGCTTCATCAGAAAGCAAGGTTACCCCTTCCGGTGGAACTGTTTTTACCAGGTTGCCGGACTGATCATAATAATATAAAGTGTAATGGTACTCATACTGATCGCCCTCCAGCTTGACACCGGCCGTAGTGGACAGGCATTTAGCCACCAGCTCATTCCGGAATCGTTTTCTCTCGGCAGCTATATATAGCTCATAGGCAAGTCCGGCCTTATTGAATACAGTGGCCATCAGGGCGCCCACACAGGCAAAATCATCCACACGCACCAGCTTTGATACAGGCTTATTATACAATACCGCAGTGGCATTCTGGGTACAGTTCTCTTTAAACTGGTCGTACTCTTCATAGGTCAGTGCATACCCAAGCTCATGATTCAGGAAATTGGTCAGCAATACCCTGTATAAAGTAGTGGCCGGATCCGTAACACCGGGATACCTGTTTCCGAATGCGGCATATAAAGCCGTTATCCGGGAGCAATCTACCCAGGGGTGATCTGCATTGGCAGGGACGGCTTCCGAAAGTGCAACCGGCAAGGGCATCGGTTCACTTAAATACTTGCAGCCATTCGTGCATTTTGTCCGCAGGTCCTGCAATTGCGCTTCCGTCAGTAGATAGTCATCAGTCAATTCCGATGTCAACCAGTTATGAAAAGCAGCATTTGTGCTGCCACCGGTAGCCGTCACAAAACGGTTATAGAGAGTTGTCAGCCGTTGACAAAGGACGGTATTGATCTCTCCCGAACTGGCGTTCGCGACAATAGGTGTTTTATCATGGGGATATGGCTGTTCCAGCAGATCAGGTCCAAAACCTTGCGCCACCAGGCCTGAGCCGATAATAGCGTTGAAGGCACTAAGGAAATTTGTGTACCCATTGGGTGCTGTAACTCCACCCGGCAAAACACTTACAGGACGCAACAATTCAGGCTCAACCTGCTTTGGCTGGGGCAGGTCCGGATCCATGAGCGCATACCTATAGTCAATATTTGCCTTGGAGATAACATATAACGCCTGTACAAGGTTATCGATCTGGTTTCCGGAAATGGATGAAAAAGCAGTTTCCGCTTCTTTGACAGCATTCAGTTTGTCTTTCCAGCTATCTTTCAAGGCGTCCAGGTTAAGGATCACCTGGTCATAAACATCCTCCAGGGCATCCTCTTTGGCAGGTATATGCTGAGGGCTGCACTGCTGGAAACCCTGCAGGTTAGCAAAGCTGCTCCAGACCCTGGTTTTGTTCTTATAATCATTGGCGCGCGGATCTGAAGCACAGCTGGAGGAAGGCGGTGCAGAACCCGGGAAAGCACAGGCATAAGTGTTTCGCAGGGAACTGGTTGAAAACAGGATATTGAGCTGGCTCAGCTGCGTGGAAGTTCTTATCTGTTCATAGGTATTATTGTAAATTTCACAACCAAATGCATAATAGTCCTCACTATTATAGCCGCCTATGACAATAGCATGCGGGCCGGCAGACAATTCAACAGGATAAATATGCCAGTTCTGGAAAGTATTGGGATTGGTGGTAGAAACAATAATATTACCGTCAATGGAAAGTTCCACCAGGTTATCCCCGGAAATACCAAAATAATAGGTTGTGGATGTTGGGAAATTGACAATCCTGCTCACTTTCTGCCAGGTCTTTACAGCTCCTACCGTACAAGGCCAGATCCCACTGCGCTCCAGCGGACAGCAGTTATTATCTGCGCAGTTAGCCAGTCGCTGCCACAGGCGTGCCGTGGTCAGGGTAGCATCTACAACACCTTCCCCGTTGGTAGGGAAACCCGTTTTGTAGATCCTGGTACCACCCGTCCCGTAGGATGCATTAGTCATAGAGTAGCAGATATTCCCACAATTGGGATATCCTCCGCCAGGCGACCCGCTGGCACCTGCACAGGCGCCAGTCAAACCATCACTGCCAATAAAACAGTTTGTACAATTCGGCAGGGAAGCCTGCTTGGCCAGCTCCACATATTTTGCTTTTAAATTCAGGTAATACCCCCGGTAAAGCTCCCATTCACTGGTATAGGAGCGACAGGCAGTCTGAGGTGGAATGCAACTGGTCCAGGTACTCATATGCTGCAATTCATCTGCCTCAGGATCAGTAATGCGACAGTACAGGGTCCATAATACAAACTGCAAAATATTCTTGGCATACAACTTTTGCCCGGTCAATCCATCCATGGTCATATTCATGACCGAAGAGAATACCTGAAGGTCATATTCCATGGTCATTTTGTACATCTTACCCGCACCGGAATTAAAGAACGGGTCCTGATCAAGAATAGCCCTGAAATCGCTGGTGCTGTAAACCCCGGCATCAATAGCCTGCTGCCCTGTCTTGTACTGATCCTGCAGGCGGGCATCAAAATTGAAAGTAGCCTCATTGCCGTTCTTACACCATTCATAGGTGCAATACTCCGCATGGGCCAGGACAAAGCGGTCCGCCCATTCCGGATGCCGGATATATTGGCTGATAAAATCACTTTCCGAAAGATCCCTTACATTAACAGTATAGCCCTGATTGTCAATGTAGGTGAGGTTGTATATCCCAGGGTAATCTGTCCTGTTGTAAAAACGCATTATGTTGATGGTACGCTCGGTGTAAGCATATACACTGGTTTGCTCGTTGAACGTATACAACGCATACTGTCCGCCGGGCTTTACATCATGCTTCATCATTTCCAGCTTCTGATCGCAGGCTGAAACATAACAGGATGACTGGATAGCCGCACAATTCGCTACCAGCGAATTATAGGTAGTGCTGATCCAGTTCTGGACAATGGCAGACTGCACATCAAACGTGTAACCTGCATATTTTTCGTCCTTCAGCTTTAGCAAAAGCGCATTCATTTTGCCGGTAAAGCTGGAAAGAGTGCCAAGATTTACCGTACAGCTGGTGCAATCATTGTAACAATCCCTCAGATTGGCGCGCAGCATCTCCTCCTCAAAGAACTGCTGCAGGGTAGCCAGATCAGTATTGTGCTGTATATAATAGTTTACCTGTTCATTGAGCACGTCTTCACTCAGCCGGAGCGTATAGGTAATGGTATATTCCCCCACTTTTGCCACCTGGAAAGTCAGATTGGCCTCAATAGGCTGTGGGTTTGAATGGCAGACGATATCATTCCCGCTAAAAGGCGTGCTGGGGACTTCTTCAACAATTTCGCCGCAATCATTACGTACCTGGATCAATACGTCGTAGTAACAATTTGTACAGAACTGCGCAGCAGCAGCCGGTGAGGTCACCAGCGCAGCGGGGTTGATCTGGTAATGCAGTGTATATTCCCCGGTCACCTGGGCAAAATAGATAGCAGTGGCCTGTGCCTGCAAGGCAGGAGCATCCCTCCTGAAATCACCCTGCCTGATCAGGGTCTCATTAACATGTACCCGGGCCAGCGGCGACTGGGCAGAAGGTAGTTCTTCCACCTGTAAAGAAGCATTGCCGGCCAGGGCGGTAGCCACGGTTTTACCGGTTGCATTCAGGTAGCTGATATTGATCTGCCCGTTAGGATCAATCACTATATTTTTCAGGTAATGGGAGGCATTGCCCGCTTCCATCCCAAAAAGGCGGTAAAGCTCAGTTTGCAGCGGCTTTACATAATAATATACTGATTCGCGGCCTGTCCCGGTTTGAAGGTCGGCGCCTACACCACCCTGTCTCCTGATCCTGCCGGTATTATCAAACATATAGTCGGTAACAGCAAAAGGATAGCCTTCCGCATCCGGAATATAGCCGGCGAAATAATACGCAGGATTGTTTAAAAATGAATTGGCAGTGGAATAATACCTGGAGGTACCGGATGAGGTATTGAGTGCTGCTGCCGCTATTGTACAACTCTGCTCAGCAGCTTTGAGATCATCACTGCTATAGGCCTGCCCTTCCGGATTTTTGTTGAGTGCAGTGTAATAACTCAGGCTACTGCCGGAAGTAGGGGCCGGAAGGATATTCAAAGCCGGCCTGCCCATATTATCATAGATGGTTTCGGCAGCAATGGCAATATTATCACTGTTATTGATGGTCACTACCTGCCTGTTGCGCAGGGTGGCGTCAAAATAGGTCATGACGTCTTTACGCTTCCCTTCTTCCGCAAAAGCAGCATTGTACTGCCAGTTCAGGCTGGGAGCGTGCGACTGTACCTCAACAAAGGCCAGCGCATTGTTAGCATCCCTGTACTGCCAATTGGTAGTTTGCCGTACATTGGTAACAGCATCATAGGCCACCCCTCTGACCCTTACCAGCACAAACCCAGAAGGATAAGAAAGATAGGTGGTATAAGCCGTGGTTTTGACGGTTACCCTGGTATTATCGTTCTGCATCCAGCCGGCCACCTGCTCATTGGTAATGGCAGCAGGCGAAGCGAATCCGGCGGCACGCGCACTCAGGCCGTCTATATATGTCCATTCCACATCGTATTCCTCCGCGCCGGGAAAATCCTGTGTGAGCCAGGAAATAAGCAGCTGTTCTCCGTTCTGACCGGGTGTCACCGCCACCCTGTTGGCCACACTGCCTTCATTCCCCGTTTCAGCAGTAGGCTCTTCTATCCGCCATTGCAGGGTTGCGGACACTTCCGGACTGAAAGGATATTTCCTTTTTACAAAGATCTGGTTCCTGATACGGAAAACTGCCGGCAACTCTTCCGGACTGTATTCCGGAGAAAAAATGGAATCCACCTTCACGATCACTTTAAACGCATTCTTGAAACGATAAGCTGAATCCACTGTATAAAAACTTCCGGTAGCCGTATCATACCGTACCACCAGGGAGATATTATTGATCTCTTCAGGGGTCTGCTGGTCACGACTGGTGAAATACCGGATAGACAACTGCAGCGTACAACTGAATGGCCTTTGCTGAAAATACACTGCAGTATCATTTCTGATCTCAAAGGAAATGAGGTTGTCTACAGAAAGATTTTTGATCCTGTTCCACTGATCCAGCGGAAGATACTGGAACTTATCATCCGTCACAGACAGGGAGTCTCCTTTCTTGATCTTGCCGGTCAGGGCTTTTATATAGGATTCATCGGCGCCCTTTGTCACCGTAACAAAACCTGTTAACAGGCAAAAGAGCAGGACAAGATTTCTCAGCATAGGTTGTAAGCGCATACAATCTTTTTTATCTTGGTTCATCAAGCTGGGCAATAATTTCATAGGAGGCATACTTCTCAGCAGCTACCACGGTGTTTCCATCCACTTTTACAATTTTCCGGATATCCCGGCCAATATCCGGCGCCTCCAGCCTGTTTGTGTCATAGCTGATCTCGGAAAACCATACCGCCTCCCCGTTGAACTGCGTAGTACCACGCATAAACTTCCACCATTCCACTTCCGTTTTCCTTATAGTATAGGTAGCAGGATCATAATAGATCACACAGGATCTTATTTCCGGCATCAATTCATGCTGAATGGACAGCATGCGCTCTTTCCCTGTATCCTTCACCGTGGCTGTAATCCTGAATGCAGCGCTGTCTTCCATCAATTGCTCCAGCGGTAACAGGCCGGCGCCAATATTGGCAGGCATTTTATCAACATCTACCCTTACCACCAGGATGGTCCTGGACAGGGTATCCAGCTGCACCAGCAGGCCATCAGCCACATATGTGTACTGTGCGGCCAACTGGCTGTAAAATGCATTACCATTCCTGACACTCCTGAAGGTTGATCTTTCCTTCAGGCTCTTTTTCCCCTCCGCATCATAAAGCAGGATCTCACCATGCAGGTCGGCCATATCCCCTTCACCGGTATATCGCTGCAACAGTTTCCGCAACTCACTCCTTCCATCCTTTTCCGTGACCAGCTCTTCTTTCCCGGTACCGGCAAACCAACCGGCAGTCCTGGCAAGGCCCCAACCAGACAGTAACAGAATAATTGACAGCGGTATAATGATCCTTATACTTTTTTTCATAGTACTCGTTTATCGGGAATACAAAATCATGGTTACTATTAATGGTTCCTGAAGTATTGCCTGCTTTCGTTTATGGTCATAATGCCCCGATCCGTTTCTTTCTTCGTCCGCACAAGCGTTCCTTCTTCATCGTATTCATAAAAAGTGGCAAAATTGTTCTCATCAAGCTGCGCTTTCAGCCGGAGATTGACATCGTCATACACAAAGGATTGCAGATGACTGTCAAATGGCGAGATACGGAAATCATCCATCAGCATTGTTCCGGACGGAGAAAGCTGCAAAGAAAAAGCAGCCTGCGCTGTAAATGTCAGCTCTACCCGCTTCCAGCCTTCTACCACAGGAACCACCATAGTGCTGACCTGCTGGTCAACCCCATTGATGCTCACTGAAAGATTTTCCACTTTATTGCTGGCCGAATTTGTTGCATTGTCTTTTACCCAGAAGCTCAGCAGGTATTTTTTACCCGGCACCGGCCCAAAACCGGCGGCAGCCTGGTTAGACAATAATTTATACCGTCCGCTGGCATCAAATCCCAGAATGGCGGTGGCAGGCGCGCCGCTACCGGCAGGCATGGTAAGACTCACTGCACTATTCAACTGGTAACTGTATTTACCAGAATGGGCCGCGGTGGAAACGATCTTACCGGACGGAGAAACCCATTCATTTGATGCCCGTACAAAGCCAAAATTGAAATGTTTATCTATCGGGCATGTCTGGGAGCTGGTTGTTTCCAGTAAGAAATCATAGTCTTCAAACCCGTCAAATGCGATCTCATTTTTGCGGGCATTGGAGGCTACAGCTGTTGATAATGCATTTTCATAGCCAAATAAAGCCGCCCCATACCTGTTCAACGGGTCTACATTCTCTGTTTCATTACCCTTCTGATCAAATAACACTGACTGGCTGTTCCATACCCACCTGGTATCCGCAGGCTGATAGGTAGTGGAATTGGAAGGAATAGTATTGCTTAACCCGTTCACACCGAAATTCCAGAATGGATTGTAGGTACTGTAATAGCCTGAATTCCTGATATCCGTCCTGCCAGCTATTGAAGTATTCCCTGTCTGAACCGTACGGTCAACAGTATATACATAACTGATCCATGGCCGCCAGTTGCCTTTCACACCGGTATAATAAGGATTGATCATTTCAGCAGGATTGTTGGGCTGTGAATAGGTGGGCGTCACCTCCAGCCTGCAGGTAAACGGAACAGTAGAAGTATTCAATGTTCCACCAGACAGGCAGGAATACGAACCAAAGGTCTGCCCAACCAGCTCACGCGTATTGAAAAGCCTGTTCAGCTGTGTTTCACTGGTAGCAGCCTCTAACTCTGTAGAGGTATTGTTATAAACCTCCATACCCATGGTCCCATAGCCTCCAACATTATAGTTTTCCATTTCTATGACATGAGGCCCGGCATCGAGCTTTATGGGAAGAATATGCCAGAGCTGAAAAGCATTATCATACAATTGGAACCTTAATTGCCCGTCTACCTTAAGTCTGAACATATTATCTGAAGCCAATCCAATATAATAATACTTTGTAGTTGGAAAATTGATCGTTTTTGAAAACCCAACCCAGGTAAATTGCGGCAAAGGATTTGCCTGATCTGCCGAGCAGGTCCATATCCCACAACGATTCAAAGGCCCCCTTTTGCCATCATCGCTGGACCGCAAACTGATATTATTTGTCACTGTATCACCCGAAGCCATTCGCAAAGTTGCAGGGGGAAGCGTGACAGTAGCCCCCGTTGTAGGCGGCGCAGTTGCACATAAACTACTCCTTTCTGTACCATTCCACACCTCGCTGCTGTAAGGCATGTAAATGCGGGAAAAAGGGCCAACGGCCGAAAAACTGCCGTACAGGGCCGTACCGCAAGGGCCGTAGTCAATCAGACGCACACCTGCACATACCGTATAGCTGGTAACATAAGCTGGCTCTTCCACCTTTGTACAGGTAGTTTCATCAGCCGAAAGCGTATACCCGGCCGGACAGGTAGCACATCTTTTATTTACAGGTATTCCCCACTCGTCTTTATAGATCACCGCGGAGGATTCCAGTATCCGCCGGTTCACGCCCAGATCAATTCTGCCATTAACGCGCGGATCACTCATGGTTACAACTGTTCCCACACCCGCTGCCAGCAGATTCCGCCTGCCTGACCGGATCACCTGGTAATTGCCAGCCATAGTGACCAGCTGGCCGGTATTGTCAATAAGCCGTAGTAAATTATCCGCAGACCTGATAACCCATGCCCTGGCAATTGTTTCCAGATTTACCAGCTCGTCCCCGGGAACCAGCGTACCGCTGTAAGGCTGGATATTACCAGCAGTAAAATTTATATTGATCACCATTCCCTGGTTCTTGTACGCGCCGTCCATTCCTTCATAAGCCAGATGGGCCGGGTAATTAAAGGAATAGGTATATTTTTCGAACTCGTTCTGTACCCTCGACAGCACCACGCTGCCTGTTTCTCCATCCCATACCAGGTTTTCCGCTTCCAGTACAGAGCCGTTCTGCATGGTCCTCGTTTTACTGGCAATACCAAATCGGTTGATCACTTTCACCACTGCAACAGAACGGAATGTTTCATGAAAAAAACTTACATTGGTATTCACCGCTGCGTAGGGGATATAGGATACAAACGGAAAAGGCACTACCATCCCACCCACATAGGTACCTACATTAAAACCAGTGGTGTTATTGGTACTTTCACGAACATCTGTAATAAAATCAACCTCCGTACCTATGTCCACATTATGACTGACTGCACCATCTTTTTCCATCACATCCACCTGGTTATTGAGTTCCTTGGTCACAGCCTGCTGATCCCTGACCTTATACTCATATTCTGTGTAAGCAATATTATCACCGGCTTTATTATAGGTGCGGACAGCAGAAGGTTTGCCATGCATATCATTCAACTCCACCTTAAAGCCCTGGGAGGTGGCAATCCTGTTCTTATAGGTACTGGTGAACAGCTTTAGGATCATAGAGTTCTCAAACCTGCTGGTCTCCAGCGGCATAAAATCCACGATGGTTGGAAAATCTTTCGCAGTGTAAAACTCATTGACTATATACCCTGTCTGGCGCGCCGGATTGCCACTGGCCACATCCTTTTCGCCAAGATCAATTACTTCCACCCGGCTATAGCCTACCGTAGCCGCAGGAAAATAGGATTCACAGAAAGGCATTTCCACAAAATGATATTTATCACTACCCCACCGCACTTTTTCCGTAAAAGGTACGGGTTCATGGAATGGATTTTCTTCATTGCCGATAGGGGGCTCATAAGAAGCCACGCCGGATGATATTTCCACACCATTTCTGGTAACCGTATACTGATAGCGCTGCCCGTACCTGGCAGTTTTCCCATTGGCCATTGCAGCCCATTGGTCGGTTATAATGATCTCCCGCACCCTGGATCCACCGCCCGTTTTACGGTAATCAGGCGTTAAGAGCCTGACCATGCTTCTTTGCAGGTCAACCTTGTTGGCAAATTTCTTTTTCATGGCCTTCTCCTCAAAAGGACGCACCAGCTCGCCAAAATTGGAAAAGGAGCTGACCAGGGACCTGATGGCCGACTGCATATCACCGCCTACATTCAGGTTGTCATAGTTATCATAGGCGTATTGTGGCAGGGAGGTCTTCAGCATTTGCCAGGAAGACCTGGCAATCGGGTTATAGCCATCCACCGGTTTGAGCTTTATTCCCACATCGGCGCCATTATTAATAATGGAAATATCGGTAATGGCATTACTGATCTCTGCATAGCCATACACATATTCATACTTACCCTTGTTATCAATATCAACCCTGAACTTGTAAAATATATTGCTCAGCATCGTTCCATCGGCCTGCTTCAGGTATTTATTCCGGAAATCCAGTCTTTTTTCATTCTCACCGGATCCCGACAATGGAACCGGCAAGCCAATGATAAGCAGATTGGAAGTAGCCAGCCCTTCCATGGTTGTAGAACCGGATGCAGGCAGCTGCTGTATTCCTTTTACAAAACACATCTGCATTGCTCTTCTGTCCTGAACAAAAGCATAGTCATCGCTTTCATAGGTTATATTGATAATACTTCCTGCAGGAGTGGTCACCTGGTTCAATTGCCATTTGCCGGCCATCCGGTCAATCAATGCAGCCCATTTTTCAGTATTTACGCCATCGGGCGCTGCATTCTTTTGCAGCGCATAGGGAAACTCGGAATTGTTAAGGGGATCACTGCTTCCGGCAGCTCCCATAAACTGGTTATACCAGCTTTGCTTATAGAAACCCCAGCGGTCGGACTGGCGCTCCACATAGCTATCCTGTCTTTCCCTGTTGAAGTAATCATTTCCACTGGCAGGAAGAGGCAGCCCGGCTTCAGTGCCGTCATTCACAGGCCGAAGGTCATAGGCAAACTCGTAGGGATTGGATTTACCCCGCAGGCTTTCACCAAAAGTGAAATATACTTTCTTCAGTGTCAGCTTGCCTTTGGCAGCATTCAGGTTTACCGACTGATCTGCATTAAGAACGGATGCGCCGGAATTATTAGGCATGCCGGGATACAAAGAATAATCATACTCAAAGTGGACCACTTTAATAGGAACGGCTGCAGCGCCATTTTTTACATAATCAGCTTTGGAGTACAGTTTGATGCGGTCCAGCTTTTTCAGCTTGAGGTTAGCATTCATAGCGCCCTCCGGACCGGTTACCCCCAACGCATCTTCCCTGTCACTGGTCTCAAATATGGCAATCATGGTCTTGCTCCTGATCTCCGACAGGTACCAGACTTCCTTGGAACCATACGCCACACTTGCCTTGTCATCCAGCGGATCACTCAAAAATCCTTCATTGAAACTGGCTTTATTCTGCCCGTAGGGGGTACGCCATTTATATTCGCTGCTTAATTTATTGTATTTGAACTTTACCGCCGTTCCCATATCATCTTCCGTAATACCGTCGCCAGTCCTGTCTACATAATCCGGCGACAGGACGCCTGTAAGCAGATAAGAGCTGGCATATGCCGGGGTGGTTTCCCGGTCAAAAAAGTTCATCCTGCCTTTGGAATTGGCAGTAGAGGCATCATTATTATCATAGCTGATAAGCCCTGAGCGCAGCAGCTGATCGGAAGGGTTCCGTCCCGGCTGTACTGAAAAGCTCATTTCCTGCTGGAGCGTATTATAAACTGGAATGCCATACACCATCCGTTGCCCCAGTTCATCCGTCACAGTTAATTCAGAAATATGATGCGGCTTCCTGTTGCTGTTCACCCTCATCTCACCATTGATGGTTTTGTCCAGGCCGTATTTCGCGGCCATATCACCCGAAAGATAGCTGAGTGTGGAAGTCCTTGACTCCCGCGCCGTTTTTTTGATCTGACCATTTACCTGGACCGTATTTATTTTACTTCTCAGAGAAGCCTGTGCCGCCTCTTCATCGAGGACAACATTGCGGGTATCATAGTTACCGATCCTGCTCAGATAGGTGCTTTTGTTCTGATCAGCCCTGGTCAATTCACCAACGGGTCTGAAAGCTACAGCTTCTTCCTGCGGGGTGGAGCCAAAAGTTGGCTCTGTAGTAGCGGAAAACTGGTTATCATCAACCCACTTGTGGGTAGAGCTGCCTCCTGAAGTATTGCTGATCCGGCCACCTCCTTTGAATACGTTGCCTCCCCCCACAGTGACCCCCAGTGTAGTCTGGCTGGTGGTATTGCCATGCTGGTTGTCAAATACAATATAGTTCCCGCCGCTGTAAGGCCTATACTGCTTTGATCCCATCTGGCTGGTAATGTTAAGCTGGTCATGCGTTGAAACCGGCACGGCAATAGCAGGAGTACCCGGAATAAACACACCATCCTTCTCGCGGTTAAAGTCAAGCAGGTTGTTAAGATCATTCCTGCCGGCGGTATAGTTCAGGTAGCCAAAAGCAGGAACAGATACTGATGGCTCCACATTGCTTTCCTTATAATAATAACCAGATCCGCCAATACCCACATAGCCGCCAAAAATGGAAGGGCCTAAATCAAAGCTGAGGGTATAGCCATTGCTTTTAGTATTGGTATTAATTGAAGGCGTATAGGTTTGTCCGAAATATTTCTCTGCGGAAGAAGATACCTCTAAGCTGACTTTCTTAATGCTTCCGGTAAAAGAGCCGCCCAGGGTAGTACTTTTTAAACCACCCCTCGTATTATACAACAGACTGCCTGAAAGCCCGGCCTTATAATTAAATTTTTCTCCTTGCTTTACAGTAGACCGCTCAATGGTGAAGGTTGGTTGTACATTAACCCCGCCCCGTACATCGGAATTCAGGTCCAGTTCAAACCCCGCCGTCAGCCCGGTTTTTCGGTTCTTAGCCAGGTTGAAATCAACACCTGCGCCCACAGAGGCCCCCATGCCATAATAATTATCCTTATATACATTCACCTTGATACTGGCAAATCCTTTTTCCCAAGCCAGGATAGATGGCTTCAGGATAATCTCCCCCCCCACCTTAGTGAATTCTTTACTTTTTTGTTCTTTCAGTATCCTATCCCCTTTATAACCGTTGAAATCATCCGGCAGGCCCCTCACCGTCCTGTTGACAGCACCAGGGTTAAACGTCCAGCCCGCGCCTACCCAGCCGGCCTCATCTTCCAGACCGGTCCCTGCATTATAGGACAGGTTCAGCGGATACCCTCCCACTTCCAGCAGGGGTATATTATATTTGAAATCCCCTGTAAACAGGTCCACCATACCTGACACGCCAGCCGGCTGGAAGGTGGCCATCTCCGGCTGTTCAGGGCCTGAGGTCAACGCATAACTGCAAACAGGCGAAAGAAGATCCACGCTGAAAATGACCAGAAAGAACCAGGCGATCCGTTTTCTTTTTCCTTGCTTTCTCATAAAAAATATTCGTTGGTTATAACTGTACCTGGAGCGCTTCCCAGGATCCAAAAGAATTAAGATAAATGAGGCTGTCCGGTATTGCGGCGGCAGGCATCTCGAAAACCAGGACGCCTTCGCTGATCTGCGCGGACATTTTTACACCAGGCTGAAAAAAAACAGGCCGGATGGAATCTCCCTGGCTGAGTACTACCCAATCCTTTTCCATATCAAACTGGAAATACTTATCCCATTTCTGCAAAGTCTCTTTCTCCGCCAACTGTATGCTGTCTTCAAACCTGACTGAATAGGCATAAAAATGGGAATTTGACTTCCCCTCTCCGGTTACCTGCATCAGCTTTTCAGCAGATACTTTGTCTATACAAACCCTTCCCTTCGACAGGAGCCGCACTTCTGCAAAATGTGCGGCAGCGGCTTCTTCTGTAGCCCCGGGCGGCTGCCGGCAGGCCATCATAAACAGCATGCCTGTTCCCATCATCAGCAGCGTTTTTCTCATGCTATTGGTTTTTATTTTCTTCCATGTATACAAACCGTATCCTGACTGCCGGCTCATTAAAAGGCCGTACAATCATCAGGTATTCCCTGCCCGGCGTCAGTTCTGAATCTGAGAGATCAATATCCACCAGGTTCAGCCCCTGCCGGATCTTTATATCCGGCAACCGTTTGACCTTATCCATACCCTTTGCCAGATCCAGCACTTCATAGGCAAGCTTTTCTACATTGTAATGATTCATGAAGGAGAACTTCAGGTAATAGTCCGATATATAATAATTACCATTCTGCAGCAACCTGAGTTCCCGGTAGCTGTCAGTAGGCACGGGCGGTACTTCTTCTTTGCAGCGCACTGTAAAATCCCAGATCTCGGATTTTGACACCACCACGCCTTTTTCATAAGCGATCACCTGCCAGCAATAGGTTTTCCCTTCCTGCAATTCCGGGTGCGTGGCAGGATATAAAAGGGAAACACCTGAAATATTATCCAGGAAAAGCAGCGGCCGGTTGGTAAGCAGGCTTTCAATGGCGGTGCCTTTTACTTTTTCAGTCAGCATTAACCGGAAGCGCATACCCGCGCTAAAAGGGATAGGCGGCTGCCAGCTGAGTACAGGCCGCTTGTCACAGATGGTATCCAGGTGTGAAGGAGTGATCAGGGTCAGGGGAACCAACGGCTGTACCGTGCCGTCAAAACAATTTTCATAATCCTCGCCTGATTTGGAATCCGGGAAGAAAGTAAAGCAGAAACTGTATTCGCCTGCCGGTAAATTCCTGGTCTGTCCTGCAATGGCGCTCAGTGCATTTGAAAAGAAATTAAAACTGCTCTTATTAAACAGGTTCCTGGGGAGGGTACTGATCCCAGCCGGGAAAAACGAAACCGGCGTGATCACTTTTACCACCGGCAATCCGGATGTACTTTCCTTCACCAGCATATGCACAGAACCGGCTATCCCGGAAGGATGAAGACTTTGTACCTGGACAGTCGCCAGACCGTCAACGCTCCTTCCATAAATTTCAGGAAGGAAAACGAAATTGACCTGTGCCGCCGGAACCAGGGGCCGGCAGCAGATCGCCAACAGGAGAAAAAACAATTGCTTCATAATACCGAATTAGAACTTGTAAAAAATTGAAGTATTAAAGATCACCTGGTCGGCCAGCTCAGGATTGATGATCCTGACAGCCTTTCTGCCATTGACATCCAGGGACACATCAATTTTATCCCAGAGTGATGCCGTCACCTGCTGCCGTATACCAACCTGTTCATTCCAGCCCTTGTTGATGTAGTAGCCGGGTCCGCTGGTAAGTCGCAGGTATTTTCCGGCAGCGTAGGTATAGTTCAGGTCCATATTGACAAAAGAAGTATTGAAGAAATACGCTTTATTATCAGAATGATTGACTGCCAGCGACAGGGAAAGAATATTCCTGTTCAGCACAAGAGAAGAAAAATGATTGATCAGCCAGGTATTGCTGTGATAGACCTCCTGGTTAAGCATAGGCACCTCAAAACGCTGACGGGAAAGAATAGTGGTATTGATCAGGGATAGCCCTTTTATTTTTGTTGTATAATAAGCATCCGCCTGGAGGTTATAGGTGTACCCGTTTGTGGAAACACCGGCAGTCTTATTCTTCATGCGGTAAGCATTATCCCTGAAGCTGAGCCCCACCCTGTTGCTGCGGCTGATCCGGTAGCCCAACTGCAGCTGGTTGGAGAAGTTCCGGTAAACATTATTCTTTGAAGGATCAAAGTACTGGTTCCGGTAATCCGTCTTGTACCTGACTGTGAGCTTATTGTTGAGTATCTTTCCCGATGCCATTAAACCCAGGCGGGTTTCCCCCCTGCGTACAAAAACACTTCCGGGATTATTATACCCTGCACCGGCCTTTTTGGCGGACAACGCTACTGTTATTTTTTTAAACGAACCCTGATAGTCGATTGCCGCCGCATAATTCTGGGTCCCCTTGCTATCGAATACATCTCCAAAAACGGCCTTACTTTCCATCGTACTATCGCTGGTGCTACTGTTCCGGTATGCACCAAAGGATTTGGACAGATCCACAGAAAGGCTGTGGCCGGCAGCCACTTCAAAATCGGACTCATAAGTAATGACAGCGTCCCTTCTTATTGGCGCAGCTACCATATTGGCCCTTGCCGTCAACAGATCCTGCTCCCCAAAAGCGCCTGACGGGCCGAAATCAAAAAAGTTCATAGACACCGTTTGCTTTACCTTGCTATTCCAGCCGGACCCTACTTTTATCCCACCCATTCTGGAAAATTCATTACTGGCAAAGTCCTTCAGCCCTGCCTGCATCAACTGGTTCACATTATTGATACCCGATCCATAAATAAGCCCAACAGAGGTGCTTTTCCCGGTATACATGGTGTTCAGACCGGTGTTCATCATATTATTCATATCCAACTGACCTCCGGAAACCGGGTTTACCCCCAGATCAAGCTTAGTGATATTCATAAACAGCTTTTGCAAAGAGCTCAGGGAAGCCTGGTTCCTGGCCACATCCACCAGTTCTGCAGGATTGCTCAGGTATTTCTTATAATTCTCAGGAGAAAAGGGAAGATTCTCCTGCAACCTTTTTACCGTGCTGTTATTTTGAAAACTTTCACGGGCAGTCACTACTTTTTTGTAGACCTTCTCCATCATTTCATACTTACCGATCACTTTCCGGCTCTCCCCCAGCAGGCTGTCCCTTAATGCAGAGGGTTCCATATTGATCAGGTTATTGTAGGTCTGGAGATGTTGGACGTAGGAAGCAGAAAGTTCTTCGGGAATCACCTGCCGTTGCAAACCGGAAAGGTCGCCGGAAGACAGGTCCAGCGCTTTGCCATTTATTTCCAGAGAATCAGCAAACCGGCTGCGGTACTCCTGCTGTAATTTCTCTACCTCCTGCTTCAGCGATCGCTGGTACTGGGCTTTAACGGTATTGATCTTTGACATAGTAGCAGCCAGTACCTGGTCAGGGCTGATCTTCTGGGCTACCAGCTTTTGCAGGCTGGCAAGGTATTCCTTATGATTAAAATTAACGCCCGGAAAATTCCCCATAGGTGTATGCCCAAAGCTGTACCCACCCTGATTTCCAGCCATCTTTACACTAAAGGGTAACCGACCCAGGTTCAGCTCAAATCCTCCATCATAATTCCATATCGCATTTGTTGCGCTTACGCCTAACACGCCACCGGTATCAGCTGAAGGGTAGCTGTAGCCATACCCTGCATTCAAATGTATATTACTGATTGAAACAGGTGATCCCTTGCCAAACAGATCCACACCCGGGATCAAGGCAGATAGTTCCTTTTTTGAAGTTGTCACCAGCGAATCTATTCCAGGCAATTTGACCTGGGCCGCCAGCTTTCCAACCTGAGCCACTGATAGCAGGACCAGCAAGATCAAGCAGACAATTATCCTGTTCATAACAATAGGTATGTTTTAGATAAGTTCAGGCAATAGTAGCCTGGCTTCTATCAAAGAAGTTACTCCGGCAGATGAATGCACTGTAATTAGCAAGCCCATGCTCCGGCAAGGCATCACTTTTCAGGGAAGCCGGGACGAAACAATACTAAAACGAATGGATCTTTTCCTGCCGAATGAAGAATCTCATACTATCAGTTCTTTTAAGTAGAACTGTGACATGGAGCTTACAGGAAGTGGTGTAGATTAAACTGGCGCATCATGAAGTTTGGTTTGGGTTAAGGGTTGTTTGCTGACAAAAATCAAATAGACAAGCAATGCTTCATTTCAGGCTTTATCCTGCATGCAGCATGTTGTCTACCAAAAATTTTATCAGTATATAAGTTGGGTTGTTGGGAACGGGCGATAAGGTGTATAGCAGAATACATAAGAGTCAGGAACATTTTCGCAACAAATATAAAGAAACCTTACCATGAAAAATTCAATAAAAAGTAGCAGGTATCAGTAAAATTTTATTCAATACTGAATTTTTTTCTTTTTTATAATGATAACAGGAATAATGTTTTTTGGGTATCTGTGTAGTATTTGCAGATAACCGTGTCAAAAAAGCGGGTAACTGTGTAACACCATCAATTCAACAATTGAGAAAGATAAGGCTTTCGAATTTGGAAATTTTTTTTCGCATCAGCCACCAGAACTCCAAAACCGGCAACAGTATTTTCTGTACTTTACAGGTTTTACCTTCAGCTATGCCCGTATCACTGCATTTACAACAGGTACAAAGACCGACGTATACTATTGAGCTGCACATTCCTGATCCGCAGGAAGTACAGGACCGTTATCTCCTGGAAAAGCAGGTAAACCAGCACCTGGCATTTCCGCATTGGTCCAGGTTATGGCCCTCCGCCATCGCCCTGGCAGATTTTATCTTCCAGCACCCGGAACTGGTGCAGGACAAGAAAGTACTGGAGCTGGCTGCCGGACTGGGCCTGCCAGCCTTTATTGCAGCACGATACGCTATAGCTGTATGTTGCAGTGATTACCTGGAAGAGGCTGTTAGC